>JAJDAH010000361.1 GCA_029261965.1 Polyangiaceae bacterium | reverse complement strand
GTCGGCGCCATCGTCGGTCTGCAGCTCTTCATGTGGACCCTCGGCGGGTTCATGTTTTCGATTCACGACGTCGATTGGGTGCATGGCGAAGAGCAGCAGAACACGAAGCCGACCCCTGTCGAGCTCGCCAAGGTTCGGTTGACGCCCCCGGAGGCTGCCGAGCGGCTCGAGGCTGGAGATCCAGTGAAGGCGGCGAATCTGCGCATGATGCTCGACTTGGCCGTGTATGAGCTTCAGCACGGCGAGCAGTCAACGCTGGTCGACGCGGAAAACGGCAAAATCCGCTCGCCCATCGACGAGGCTACGGCGATTGCGATCGCCCGCGCTCGTCACGTCGATGCCCCCGATGCCACTTCGGCAACGCTGTTCGAGAGCGATCCCCCAATCGAGTATCGAGAGAAACCACTACCGGCTTGGCTCGTCGTTCTGGACGACGAGGAAGGAACCCACGTTTGGGTCGCGGCTCGCACCGGGGTGATCGAGGCTTGGCGCAACGATGCGTGGCGCAGGTTCGACTTCTTCTGGATGCTTCACACGATGGACTACTTCGGGCGCGACGACTTCAACCATCCGGTATTGATCGGTTTTGCTGCAGTCGGCCTCCTGTCCGTCATCACAGGCGGGATTCTCTGGTTCTTGCGGCTCAAGCGGCGTTTCAAGCGAAAAGCCAAGCCACGCCCGGCGAGTTGAGCGCGTGGTTACCGGCTGACCTCGCGGCGGAAGTCGGTTAAGACATCGGTGTGCAACGAAAGGTGCCGCGCCGAGGCTTTCTAGGGCAAGGACTCGTGGGTTTGAGCGGCATGATGGTTCCGTCGATCATCTCGGGCTGTGGAAGTGGCGGCGAGGGTGCCGACGGCACGGGCGGTTCGCCAGGTGCCGGTGGGCTGGCCGGTGCGGGCGGCATGGCGAGTGCCGGAGGCTCTGGCGGCAGCGGTAGCGCCGGCCCTGGAGCTTCGAACCTGGCGAACATCGGGGCCCTCGGTGCACCCGACGCAAACGGCATGATGCTACCCGACGGTTTTACGTCGCGCATCGTCGCCCAAGCAGGGCAGGAGCCGCTGTCCGGCAGTGGGTACGTGTGGCACGGGGCGCCCGATGGTGGAGCCACCTTTCGGACCGACAGCGGCGGTTGGATTTACGTTTCGAACTCGGAGGCGATCCCGGGCGGGGTCGGGGCGCTCGAGTTCGATGCATCCGGCGAGCTCGTCGGCGCGCGAAGCATTCTCGACGGCTCCATCATCAATTGTGCCGGGGGTCCGACGCCCTGGGGCACCTGGCTCTCGTGCGAGGAGGTCGCCGCAGGACGTGTCTTCGAGTGTGACCCGACCGGACAGACCCCCGGTGTCGCGCGTCCCGCCCTCGGAATCTTCAAGCACGAGGCCGCCACTTACGAGCCGAACAACCACCACCTGTATTTGACCGAGGACGACAGCAACGGCCGTTTCTACCGTTTCGTGCCGGACGCGATGACGCCCGACGGTTTCGCCGATCTCAGTGCAGGTCGTCTCGAGGTTGCCCTGGTGATGCCCGACGATTCGGTCGTCTGGCTTCCAGTGCCCGATCCCGAGGCGACCGGCGGGACTCTGACGCGCGATCAGGTTCCCGAGAGCACCGCGTTCGATGGTGGCGAGGGCATTTGGTACCAAAACGGCATCGTCTATTTTTCGACCAAGGGCGACACCACGATTTGGGCGTACGACGTCGCGGCAGCGCAGATCAGCGTTCTGTACGACGCGGCTACCGCGGCCAATCCGATTTTGACCGGCGTTGACAACGTCACGATGACTTGCTGCGGCGACGTGCTCGTCGCTGAAGACGGCGGCGACATGCAGGTCGTGGCCATTCTGGCGAGCGGAGAGCTCAAGCCACTGTTTCAGGTCGTGGGTCATGACGCGTCGGAGGTCACGGGGCCGGCGTTCGACCCATCCGGAACGCGCCTCTACTTCAGCTCACAACGCGGCACGTTCGCGGGGTTTACCCTCAGCGAAGGGATCACCTTCGAGATTACCGGTCCCTTTCACATTTGAAGAGGCAGGCTGCGCCCTCAGGGGAACGTGAACTCTCCCACGATCCCACCGACCGATTGCTCGCTTGCGGCCGTCGTAGGTAGTGAAGTGCAAACTGTCAGCGTGTTGCCCAGGTGCTCATCATGAACCCGCTCGACAGCGTGCCTGCTCCCATCTCGGTGCGCTCCGGCGCCATACCCATCATCGACCGCCTGCCGGGAGCAGGAAATATGGTCATCGGAACTGGTTGGACTGGGCAAGGTTGGGCCCCGGCGGTCGGTCATGCCGAGTTCATCACCGATTGGGTGACGAGCGGCGAGAAACCGGAGCTACTGAAGGCCGTTCGCCTACGAGGCGTGAACCTCGAGAGTGGGCCGGGCTCATTCGCGCTGTGACTAAAGGATCGCGATTCGGCTCTGCATTCTTGGCGCCGCATCGCTCGTGCGCTACTTTACAGACGAACTCGATGAGCAAGCTTGTGAAGAGACCCTCGAGGCGGTTCAGCCCTGGCGTGCTCGCGGCGGGTTGTGCTGTGATCATTGCAGTGGCGTGGGCGCTATCGTCACGCGACGACGCGGCGACCGAGCGCGCAGTGGCCGAGTCCGTCGCGCCCATCGCGCCTGTCGAGCCCCGGCCCGCTGCCGAGCCGCCGGCTCGAGCGCCCGCCCCTTCGCCGCCGCTCGGGCCACGCGCAGCGGGGTGGGACCCCGAGTGGGAGCCGTTGCCTGCCCGGGATCAGCGCGCGGCGGAAAGTGTGCGCGACGTCTACACTTTCGCGGCACGACACCCTGAGGTCGTGCAGCACATTCCTTGTTTCTGCGGTTGCAGTCGCGGGGGTCATACGAGCGTCGAAAGTTGTTTCATCAAAAAACGCGACGTCGCTGGGCGCCCACGCTGGAACCCCATGGGGTTTGGGTGAAGCACTTGTCAGAACGTCGTGCGTGCCACGATGAAGGAGCTGAATTCGGGAAAGACGCTTCCCGAAGTGCGCCGTGCGATTGACGCGAGCTTCGCAGATCGCGCCCATCTTGCTACGCCGACTCCGCCGCCGCCTGGCTGAGCGGTACTGGTCGGGCCCCCGACTCGCCTGGATCACGCACCGGTGGTGAGTCCGCCCGCGGCGGATTCTTCATGAGGTCGTTTGCTGACGCGGCTCCACGATACGTTCAAATTGTTGAGACTATTCTTCAACGAGGAACGCTCCAACGTGTCTGAAGACCCGCGTACGAGGTGCGGTTCGAAGTGAGTTGAAGACGAGACCCACTTCGCGTCGAGTTTCGGCGTACGTTCGATTTGACGGCCTATCTTTTTGGATCGAGTCTGCGTGCGGCGCCATGGAGACCAGGAGTACGAAGATGGCAACGACAACGCTCACCGAGTGATTCGTATCTCGTATGTATCCCCACGCCCCCCCTCGTCGTCGGGGCCCCATCGGTGAGGAGGGCCGTTCGCTTCCTCCAGCGTCCACGACCAACGCGCGGCTGGCGCCGCAATCAGGGCGGCGGTGGCATGCCGTCGTTCTTGGAATTGTGACAGTCATGGTCTGTGGATGTGGCGGGACGCAAACACAATTCAACGTGCAATACGCGGACGGTTTTACGGACGCGCCAGGCTCAGTCTCGATCTTCGGAGTGCTTCAGGACGGGATGATGCACTCGGATGCCTGGTCGTCTTTTGCACCCGAAGTATCGGCTGCGCTACATCGGTCCTCAGCGTGCCCGGTGGCGTACGGCACAGCGCTCGAGCTCGAGAACGCGGACGTGTTCGCGGCTATCGCGCAGCACGTGAAACTCGATGGGATCGGCGACGATCTGTTGAGCATGGTTGCACCAGCGGCCCAGGGCGATTTCATATTGGCTTTCCAAGTATTCGGTGAGCTGGAGAGCGCCCGGCGTCGCCCCGTCCTGGTTGCCCATGGTGGCAGCGGCAGCGGCAGTAGCGGTAGGCCCACGGTGTCCGATGCTCCTACGCGCTTGGTGAGTCCGACGCGCCCAGCGTTGGAAATTTCGGCAATCGTCTTTTCGGTTCGCCTCCGACGCACAGTGGCTGACTTGACGATGAAGTACGCGGGCTCGAGCATGAATGATGCAATTCAACAATTCGCTCGAAAGTTGGCTTTGACCTTCCCAGCGGCAGTTTGCGGCGAATGGGATTGGACTGCGGTGCGTGCCATCCGGGAGCTCGACGCCGCAGGACTTCCGCTTAGACGCGTGCGGCTGGTCCCAACTGTCAGTCGGTAAAGCGGTTACGACGTCGAGGGTCGTGCTGTGCGCACGGGAGCACGATCGCCTGCTCGCCGGCGCGTGCACGGACGGCAGCACGAACACGCGTAGTGGCGTAGATGTGACCAGCCGGCGCGATCCTTGCTAGGCCTGAGAACCACCGCCGCTGAGTCAATCGTTGTGCAGCGAAATGCGGATCGCCGCGTCGCGGTTGGCACAGATTGCGCCGATGGAACCGTAGGAGAGCCGAATGAGATCGATCCGAGACCTTCCAGTGCTGCTCGCCCTGGCCGGCGGAAGCCTGCTGGCGACCGCCTGCGGCGGAACTGCGACGGACGACGAGACCGGCGCGGGGGGCCCCCCTGTCGGCGGCTCCGACGGCGGCGCCGCTGGGAGCAACGGGGCCGGTGCAAGCGCGGGCAGCGGACTCGGTGATGGAAGCGGCGGCGCCCTCGCCGGAGTTGGCGGCATTGCCGGAACAGGTGGCATTGCCGGAACAGGCGGCATCGCCGGAACCGGCGGCGTGGGCGGCTTCGGCGCGTTCGGGGGTAGCGGAGGCACGGGCGTCGGCGGCGCGGCGGGCAGCCCCGGGATACGATGCGGAGCCCGCAGCTGTGAGCAAGCCGTTTCGTTCTGCTTGGCCTGCGTTCACTACGATCCGGGCGGTATGGGTGTGCGTGACGTCCACTGCGAGCCGCGCGCCGCCGGCGATTGGCCCTTCGCCGACGCGGTGCAGAGTCACGGCTGCAACTACCCCGCCGTGTACATCGAATGCGACGGACCCGAGGACTGCGCGAACGGCGAGGTGTGCGTGTTCGACGGCGGCGAGAACGGCTACGCGACATGCAGCCCGGCGACGGACCGGACCGTGGGCGTCGCGTGCGGGTCGGATGCCGACTGCGCGGACGGCCTGATCTGCGGAGAGCTCGACCCTCTGGGCTACTTCTCGCCCTTGTTCGACCTCTTGGGCTGGAGACCGCGCGCGTGCGGTGGTGCCTCGCCGGAAGCCTCGGCCTTTTGCGACCGCTTCGAGGCCGCGTGCGGCTATGGGGAGCCGTCCTCGTTCTTCGGAAGGGAGCAATGCCTTCGGGATTTCGGCCAGCTGACGGAAGACCAACACGAGTGTGCGTTCACGCACCTCGCCGAGGCGGAGGGCGGCGTCGCCTCGCACTGCGTCCACGCGTCGGACCCATCTCCGTGCCAAGGATGAGCTGCCTCGAACCCGCTCGTAAGAGAGCAACGGTCAGCATTGCTCCGTCGGCTAGTGTCCGGGACCGTCCTTTTTGTGTGCGGGTGGATTCACGACGGGTTTGTCGTGGTCGGCTTCGCCCGCCCGATGCGGGTGGCCGCCTGGCTTCCCCTTGGAGGGTGGTGCTTTTTGTGCGGGCGCGGAATCGCCCTGAGCCGACGGCTCCGCGCTTGCCGTCTCCCCGCGCGGACGTTCTTCGCCGGAGCCGTCATTGCTACCGTGGTCGCCGGTGGCCAAATCGTCGTGCCCCTGCTTGCCGTCCTCGTTTGCCTCGCCGTGGGAGTGGCTGCTTCCGGACTCGCCTCCGCCACGCATGGCGGCGGTGGTGACCGCAGCGGCGGTTGCCGCGCCGACCACTGCCAGTGTCGCGAGCATCGCATTCCTCGATCGTCTCATCAGATCACCACCTTCTGTTCTCAGAGCGCGAACCGCTCGACGCGTATGGCCCTTGCAGGAACCCCTGCGGCTCGGAGTTGCGCTGCTACCTCGCTGATCATCGCCTGCGGCCCGCTCACGTAGAATCCCTTGCCTGCAAGCTCTCCCGCGCAGTGCTTCTCGACGCACGCCCGATCAATGTGCCCGGATTCTCCGTTCCAGTCGTCACCCGCCCGGCTCAGCACGTGGACAACGCGCAAGCTCGGCACGCCCCCCCGGGCCATCTCCTCGAGCTCATCGCGAGCTACGATGTCGCGCTCGCGTCGATTTCCATAGAGCAGCAGCACGGAACGGTTGTCGCCGGTCTCACGCATGTGCCGCAACATGCTGAGCATCGGAGTGACCCCAACACCTCCAGCAATGAACACGATGTCCTCGGCCTCTGGGTGGAGCAAGTGGGAGAATCGGCCGAACGGCCCAGCGACACTCGCTCCGTCTCCGACCGCTGTCTCTCCGATCGCGCGGGTAAAATCCCCCGACTCCTTGATGGTGGTGACGACTCGGCCGGACGGCGCGGGGCTCGACGCAATCGTGAACGGGTGCTCTTCGATGGGGCCGCTCTCGCGATGCAGGGTGAGGAAAAGGAACTGCCCTGGGAGGTGATCGATTCCGAGGGCGGGTCGGCGGGGCTTCATCTCCAGGCTCCACACATCGTCCGTCTCGCGCGTGACCCGAACCACCTCGAAAGCGTCCCGGCGCAACCGGCGGCGCACGAACAACGAGTGGTAGAGGTAGCTTCCGAGCCCGACAGAGAACAGCGCAATCCACACAATTCGCATGGGCCATTCGGTCATGTCGCCACCTGCGACGATGCTGTGGGCAAAGCCGAGGACCAACACGCTGAGGGCAAGGCCGTTGTGGATGCCGCGCCAGGTCTCGAAATCGAGGGATACGGCCCGGCGAGCGAGTGATGTGAACAACAAGGCGACGATCGCGAGGAAAGCGACCTTCCCGACTCCGATCTCCCACCCGTGAGAAAAGCCGAGGAGCAGCTCCCAGCTACCACCCGCCGCGTAGAGCACCGGGTGGGCGAGCAGAAGCGATCCCGCCACGATGCCCATCCAGCGGTGGAAGACAAGCAGTGCGTCGAGCCCGAAAGGTCGTTCGAGCCATCGGTAGCGCGCGGTGATGACCGGCTGCAACGCGACCATCGCGTAGGCGATGAGCGCGAGGCTCTTGGCCACCTCTTGCACGAACGGGTGGTCTGTTTTGGGCTGCGTCGCCACCGCGAGACCGAGGGGTGACAAGATGATGGCGACATAGAGCAAAAACCGCACGACTCCAGCGCCGGTCCCAGCTCGAAGAGAACGCTCCGGCTCTCGGGTCATCACCTGGGAGTGAGTGGAAGAATCGCCGACGTGCCCACGCCAGTCGGTTTGAGAGACGCCACGCCGGGCGAGAGTGAGAGTTTCGCGACGGTCTCGTCTTCTACGTAGAGCATCCCACCGTCCAAGTGATCGAAGGGCTCGAAGAACCCCTCCACCTCACCGACGACGTTCCCATTCAGATCGAGGGTCTCGATCTCCCGCTTCGGTCCGCTCAAGACGTCGGCCATTTCGACCGGGAACCCCCACTTGAGCGAGCCATCGAAGTCGACAATGAGAACCTGATACCGCTTCTTCTCCACGCCTCTGAGATGCCCGAATTGGTTGACGAACGAGATCCGGTCGAAGAGGTTCTTGTAGTTGAAATCACTGATCCAGTTGGGTTCGCAGTACCCCATGATGTCGAAATGATTCGTCGGCACCGGCACCCTCGTGAGGATGTCGAAACCGGTCACGCCGATGCCGCCGCCCGGATAGGGATAGCCCGGCGGCGCGTCGGGAGCCTGACAGGGCGCGTGTTCTCGACCGAGAGAGTGCCCGACTTCGTGCGCCATAGTCTCGGGTGAGCCGTTGCCACTGCCGTCGGGAAAGAACCCGAGCCCTACTGAAACGCGTCCGTTCGACGACTGCGGAGGCGGAACACCACCGAGACCCGCGACGCAACCGAAACCACAATAGTCGCGGATCGAGTTCGTCGGCGTGAGGACGCCGTAGTAGTAGGTGCGACTGTCAACTCCGTCGCCCGAGCGCACACTCTGGACGAAGCTGAGTGTCTCGCCCCAGTTGTTACCCTGTGCGCCGACTGGACCGATACCCACCGACTGAGGATCGATCGGCGCGCGCACGTTCATCTCGATCGCTTCGGTCGGATAGAGCTTGAAGTGGAAGTCGTGATACTGCTGGACGCGGCCGGGGCTCGTGTCGGGGATGATCCCGTTGTTGATGACCGGCACGATGGTGACCCTCAAGGGACCGAACACGCTGAACGGCACCATGCCGGCTGCGCCGCCGCCGATCGGGAACTCCGCTCCGCTCGCGTCGCCCGGGGTCTGTAGGCCGGGCATCGCCTCGAGGACCCGGATGCGATAAGCGAGATCCTCCGTCATGAGCTCCGGCGGGATGTCGAAGTTGAACGTGCTGCCGAAATCGAGCGGGTTCGAGGGCGCGGTCACGAACCGAGGCTGCTCCTGCGCGCCCGGGTTCAGGGCGCTGACGAGCTCGAGGCTCACAACCAGGTCGCGCGCCTGAAATGTCGCGTCCAGGTCCATGAAGATTCGGAGCATCGCCGGCCGCCGCGCCACGACCGGCGCGTTGCGTTCGAACGGTGGGATCTCGACCCCTCCCTGCATGAGCGGAATTTCGACGCCCTGATAGATGTTGACCGCGGCGACTCTCGCGCCCACGGCGGGAAAACGCTCGACTGGCGGCTGTCCGCCCCCCGCTCCGCTGACGCCACCCCCTGTATTTCCACTACCCCCGACGCCGAACGCGCCCCCGCCGCCCCCGGCCCCCACCACGCCGCATGCCTGATTACAGCCGGCCAAGTCTCCGACCGAGCAGAGGCAACGGTCAGTGCAGGTCGCACACCCGCTGCAATCTGGAGCTGCAGTGCATCCGGGGGTTCCAATGTTGTTGATGGCAGGGCGGTCATTCCCGCTGGAGCCGCAGCCACCGACCAGAAGTACCAGAAGTGCGAGCGTTGCTAGACGAGCCAAGCAGCTGAACATCCCGCTCTCTCTCTCCCTTCGTTTCACCGCATTCGGCGCAGGCCGGCACGCAGCTGGGGCGCAGAAACACTAGCAGCAAATGTTGGCGGCTACCGCTCGGAGCGCCGCCAGAAGAGCATTGTCGCCGGGCTGAAGAATTGTTCAGAACCAACTTCAGCGTGCATCAATTGGCGAGGCGACGCGGGATTAACAATAATCTCACTTGTGAAGAATAATCTCTAACGTCGTTGTGCATCACTCATGTCGTCGATTGGATAGGCTCGTACTCTGGACGATGCGTCAATCAACCGTGCTAGCGTTTGCGCATGCGAGTTCGAACAACACTAGTTCTAATGGTCCTTGCCGCGATGGCGGTCGTTGGATGCAAAAACTCCGGCAGCGGCGGCGCCGCGGATCCGAGTGACGCGAACGAGGTTCCTGAGAGCCAGACCCCCGAGGTGACGGCGCCGCCTGAGCCGCCCCCCGAACCGCCCCACGATCACGGCGGCCACGACCACTGAGCCGAACCGCGTGGGCTGGCGAATTCGACCGCGCTGAGTCTGTTTGCTTCGTAGAACCGCGTTGCTCCAAGACGGATCAGCCCGACGCCCCAAATCAGGCGAAGCAACGGTCGAGTTGCGTGTGTGACCTGCTAGAATCGCGGACGTGTCCTGGCTTGGCCATTTCCCGGTCCTGCTCTTGTCGGTGACGTTCGTTGCGTGCTCGGAGGGGTCGACCAACAGCGCCGATGGTGCTGGCACAGCCGGCCAGGGCCAAGCCGGTAGCGCCGGCTCGTCGATCGGCGGCGCTGGCGGCGAGAGCGGCGAGAGCGGCGAGAGCGGCGGAAGTGGCGGGAGCGAGCCCGTGTGGCAACCCGGCGATCCGCTCGACTCGCTGGGTAACGCAGCTCCTCGGGATTTCCTCGATTTGCGCGGCTTGATCCATGCGCACTCTCCCTATTCCAACGATGCGTGCGACGGCGAGCCACGCGACACCAACGGCAACATCGACGAGGTCTGCTTCGAGGATCTGCGGCGAGGCATGTGCCAAGTTCGCCATGACTTTGCGTTCTTCACCGATCACCGCGGCAGCTTCTCGGAAACGGACTTTCCAGAAGTGCTCTTTTACAGAGCCGACCGCGGAGACGAGCTCGTCATGCGAAACGGGGGTCCGGTCGCAAACCGAGCGGCGTGCTCGGACGGGGATCCGATGCTCGTCATCGCAGGGATGGAGGGCACCTACTCGATGCCCATCGGTCTCGAACGCCACGTCTCGGCCGACCCCTCCGAGCGCTCGAGCATCTACGGCGCGGTGCAGCCGCAGGATCCGGGCGCCGCAGTCGCGATTCAATCGATGCACGATGCCGGAGCGCTCGTGCTCACCGCACACACCGAGAACTGGACGCCCGACGACATCCTCAACACACCGCTCGACGGGTTCGAGATGTACAACGTGCACGCGAACTTCTTCCTCGACGAGGCATTCGCAGCGGCCATCGGTCTTCTCGCCCTGTTGCCGACGCCGGATGAGCTGCCGCATTCCGACTTGATCCTCATACCGATCCACCGGGAGGACCCTGCGTACACGGACACGTGGGGCACTGTGCTCGCTCGCGGCGGCCGCTACGTCACGACGTTCGGGACCGACTCGCATCGAAACGTCTTTCCGCAACTTCTGCCCGACAACGAGCGAGTCGACAGCTTCCGGCGCATGATGAGCTGGTTTTCCAATCACCTGCTCGTACGCCCTGAAGCCGACGGGACGTGGGACGACAGCCACTTGAAGGCCGCCGTCGGAGCGGCTCGTCTGTACGGCGTTTTCGAGTACATGGGGTTCGCGCAAGGGTTCGACTTCCACGCAACGGACGGAGCGAACGTCGTCGAGATGGGAAGCGAAGCCCAGGGTGGCATGAGCCTCGAGATCAAGCGCCCCTCGATTCGAGGTCTCGACCCGTCTGCAGAGCAGCCCACGATCACGACTCGACTGCTCAAGGCGATCGAGGGGGGCTGGTCCGAAGTCGAATCCGCTGAGTCCGATCTCAGCGTCGCGATCACCGAGCCGGGTGCGTACCGCGCCGAAGTCCGTCTGGTGCCAAGGCATCTACGCGAGTTCCTCGCCGGGTTCAGCGATCTTGCCGACGAGGAGCGCCCCTGGATCTACTCGAACGCGATCTATGTCGTGCCCTGAGCCGCCGTCCATCGTGGGGAACGCGCTCCGAATCCGAGCCGCTCGTCGGCATCACATCGGCGCCGCCGCCTGTCTACTCGCCCTCGCCTGCAGTTCCCGAGATGCGGAGAAGCCCGGCGTCGAGCACGCTCGCCTGCATTCGCCGTGGGCTGGTCTCGTCGACCGGAGCGACGAGCTCGGAACGACGAGCTACAGCTTCAACGGCTCGTCCCCCGAAGCCGGAGACAACAACATCAACTACTACGACGGGGATTTCGCCGACTTCGACGGCGACGGTCGCCTCGATCGCGCCCTGATTTCCCGGTACGGTCTTCTCTGGAACCGCGGCGCCGGTGAGATGACGCCAACGGCGAACGTCCCGGTCAACCTGACGAACTTCCAGTTCGGCGACAAGGACGCGATCGGCAACGACGGAGTTCGTTGGGCCGACGTCGATGGAGACGGCGACGTAGACAATCTGCAGGGCGGCAACGGCGAGCCGTTCACCCTGCAACTCAATCGCCAGGGCCGGTTTAGCGTGGAGTGGAAGAAAAGCGGCTCGGCTACCGACATCACCCGCATCGACGTCGAGGGTGACGGGGACGTCGATCTCGTCGCCTCGGAATCATTCTGCTTCACGCGCAACTGCGGCCAACCGACGGACTTCAAGCTGTGGATCAACCAGGGCAACGCCAACTTCGTCGACCAGACCGCCGCACGAGGCCTCGGCCGCTATGCCGACGAGCGCGTTACCGATGTGATGGCAGCCGACCTCGACCGCGACGGTGATTTCGATCTGCTCATCGTCAACGGCGGTCGTGACGCGGTGAGCAACGACTGCAACATCGCAGCGGGTGGCCGCTCTCAGCTATCGGTGCTGTTCAACCAGGGGGGCAACTTCACCGAAACACCGTTCTACGACGTACCGTGCATCGATCCCGGCACTTGGGGAGGCGGCCTGGGCGCTGGTGGCTTGGGTGAAAACGCCGCCTTGGGCGACGTCGACGGCGATGGACACCTCGATCTCGTCACTGCCGCCAACGGCCGGTTCGGAAGCCACGCGCAGGTCTACCACGCGATCTTCATCAATGATGGGTCCGGTGGTTTCACCGAAGATTCCGCGGCCCGATTCGACGTGGGCACGTTCACCGGGAATCTGTACGGTAAACACGCCAAGCTCGCCGACATCGATCATGACGGGGATCTCGATTTCATCTCGTTCGTTCAGGAAGGATCGGGTTTCGACGGCCTGGGAACCGAGCTGCTGCAAATCTTCCTGAACGACGGCAGCGGGAACTTCACGTTCGTGCCCGACGCTTGGCCTCGGTATCCGATCCCCTCCACCGGCGGCCTCAACAGCATGGACGTGGCCGACTTCGACGGCGATGGGAGCCTCGACATCTGGATCGGCCACCAAGGCGACCGCGTGCGTACGCTGACCAATGCACGCACCGATCCGAGCGGCCTGCCCGGCGACATGCCGCGCAACGTGGCCGTGAAGTCCGCGACGAGCGCCGGTGTCACCATTGCGTGGGATCCCCCTCCCTTCGCCTCGACCGTGCGGCACTACCGAGTGTACCGCAGCACCTTGCCCAACCAGCCGGTTCGCGACCGACCACTGCTGAGGACTGTCGCAATCACGCCGCACGCGGACGAAACCCTCGTCGCGCCGATCACGGCGAGAACGACGACAGCCGAGCTCGGAAACCCAGGCGTCACCCTGTCGTCCGGCAGCGTCGAGCTCGTCGACGCCACGCCGCGACCCGGCGTCACGTACTACTACTCGATCGTTCATATCGGTCCCGAAACGAAGGCCAGCGAGCCGACGCCCGAGGTCGCTGCAAGCGCGCCGTCGACCGGCGGTATCGACACGACCGGCCCGACGCTTCAGATCGTGAGCCCGGTAACCGACGCTTGGTCGCGCTACGGTCGAGTCGTCCTGCACTATGGCGACGGCGGAAGCGGCATCGACGCGTCTTCGCTCGCGGTCTCGTTCGACCGAGATCTCGGTGGCGGAGCTCGCTCCGCCGGAGCGAACCTGGCCGACATCTTCTTCACCAAAGACTCGCGCGGCTATGTGGCTGCGTTCGAGCCGCCGCTGGCACTCCCACTCAATCAAGCGGCTACTTTGACGGCGAGCATCTCCGACAACGCTGGGAACACGACGACGCGCCAGGTGACTTTCGACGTGAACGTCGATTCCGCCATGCTTCCGACCGCCTCGATGACGGCAACCGCCGCGGGCGGGGGCGATTGGGACTTCTCCGGCGTGGCGAGCACCGACGACCGGAAGATCATGCGATGGGAATGGTACTTCGGGGACGGTACGAGCGCGATCGGTCACAGCGTACGGCACACTTTCACCTCGGGCGGGACGTTTACGACGACTCTGCTCGTCCGCGACAACGACGGCGGTGTGTCGACCACGTCGCAGTCCATCAACGTCGCTGGTCCACCAGGCACAGGCGGGGCTGCAGGAGGAGGCGGAGTCGGGGGTAGCGCCGGCTTGGCGGGCGCCGCCGGTTCGGCGGGTGCGGGCCAGGGCGGGTCGAGCGGCGCGGGCGGGGCGGGAGCCACGGGTGGAAGCGCAGGGAGCACCGCAGCGGGCGGCTTTCCAGCGAGCGGCGGAGCCACAGCGGCGGGTGGATCGCCAGCGAGCAGCGGTGGCGCGGAGTCCGGCGGTTCCACCGCGGCCGGATCAGGCGGCCAGGCTGCCACTGATCCCGAGAAGAGCAGTGGCTGCGCTTGCCACGCGAGCGGGCGAAGCACCGGCTACGGTACCCTCACTCTGGCCGCATTGGTGGCAGTGATGACGGTTCGGCGTCGGCGCCGCGCCAGTGATACAGGACGTCAGCGATCCCTGACCGTGTTCCGGATCGAGCGCCCCTCCGAAGCGGACACCTCAGAACAGGTCTTCCCAAGTGACGTGGTACCCAAGCTGTACCAGCGCCCGAAAATCGAAGTCTCGGTCCTCGGTTGCCGGGATCTGGACGCCCGCACCGACGTGCCACCCGCCGATGCCCAGCTTGAGGCCCGGCGTGACCGTGACGACAACCGCCCCTTTCTCTTCGCCCCTGACTGGCGCATCGGTACTTACCTCGACCAACGGCGACAGCATCGTCGTCGTCTCTTGATCGAACACGAACGAGTGGGCCAGCGAAACGTTGGTCTCCAGCACCACTGCACCTTCGGTCTCGAACTCGGTCGCGAGATTGACTTGTAGGCCGAAGTTGCCGAAGCCGATGTCGCTCAAGAGGTGAGGTGCGAAACCCCAACCCGGCTCGCCCAGCCCCGAGGGTTCGTCGCCGGTCGGAGCACGGACGGCCACATAGGTCGTCATGACGAATCCGTACTTGCGAACGAACGAGACCTTGGGGAACTGAAGGTCGAGGTCTCCGAACCCGCCTCCGACCTCACCCGCCATGTTCGTGACTCCGAAAGGCACGAAAACCTCTGCCCCGATCAAGTCCGTGAAGGAATAAGCGAGTTCCACCGATCCGGTGTGGGCGGCGAAGTCTTCATCGTTGAGCCTGGACCCGAAGTAGTTCAGTTTCACTTCGTCTTCGAGTACGGCGTGGTGGGTGATCAAGGGATCGATGATTCCGGGCGGTTGCTGCCCGTGATCAGAGTGTCCGTGGGCAACACCGGGGACCAGGAATAGGACCGGCACGGCCGACAGGATGGTAAAGTGGCGCATTGCTCTCTCCTGCAATGGGACGCCAGCGCTGACGCCCTCGTTGTCGAATTTCGTCAAGCGACGGTGGTCGCGACGGGATGTGGGTTCAGACGAGCTCGACTTGCGGGGGAGAGTTCTTGGGGGCGAATTGAAGAACGGAAAGCGGTGAGCGTGCCGTAGCTCCTGCCCATAGAGTCGAGAGGAAAGTGTGCGTCGGAATGGCGGCGCAAACTTCATTGCCAGCTGGCGGAACGCGGTACGGCGAACGGTGATGCGCCAGTACGCTGCATCCGTGGTCGTGGTCGGTCTCTGTTGGGTCTGGTGAGACGGCCGTGACACCTAGGTCGTGCGAGCCCGGCGGCACGGTCGCCGAAGGTCCGCCTGGGGCGTGGTTGTGGACGATCTCGCCATGTGCAGAGCACACGACGTGCTGCACGAGGAGGATGTGCAGCAGTCCTCCGAACTGAGCGAGCAGCAGTAGCAGCCCCACGACCGCGACCAACATGCGGCCCACCATGGGCGGTCTCCGTGCTCGTGCCATGCTTCTGCCGCCCGCGAAGGTACCACGAGCAGACGCGCCCCAACCCTGCGATGGGCCGTTCGGTGCCATCGCAGTGGCAAGGCTACCGGAGCCAAGGAGGTTGTCGGCGAGATCGAGGGCTGGACCACGGCTCTGTAGAAACTCTGCCTGGGACGGGCAAGAGCGACACGCCAGCTCCCGATTGCTCGTCAGCCGCCCGTCCACCGAGCGCGTTGTGCGGCATGACTTGGTTGTGCTGGCCCGGTCTCACTCAGAACGGATCTGGCGTCTGGGCGAGATCCCACAGCTCGAGAAATTTGTCTCGCACCCACGGATCGAGGTCCTTGGCGGTCTCCCGTGCGAGGGATGCGCTCCGGATGAGCTCCTGGATGTCAACGAGATCCTTCGCCCGATGCGGTGCCACCATCCCTGAGGCTAGCTTTAGCTCGATGTACAGCGGCATTGGCAACAACGCGAAGCGGCTTCCCCGCACGGCTGACGTCCTCGGATCCGGAAACGCGATGGGTTTGCGTTTGTCGTCTCCGGGAAAGCGCCCTGTGGAGAGCACATCGATGTTCACGTCGTGCTCGGTGTCGAGGAGCTTGCCGGTGCCAGCGACTCGTTCAACGTAGCCCTTGCCGAGATACCGCTTCTTGAATTCCTGCAGGTCTTCTTCTCGCATCACGACATCGACGTCTACCGTGACACGCCTGTGTCCGTACTCGTTCAGAGCGAACGCCCCGATGACGGCGTAGGGCAGATTCTCTTGCTCGAGGATCGCGGTCAGCTTGTAGAGCGCCTTGTGCGCTTCAGCCATACCCATGAAGAACCTTCCACAGTAGTCGACACCTTCGATGAAGCGAGCTTCGGCCTCAGGAGCCAGGGGCCCCGCGCCCCAGCTCAATCCGGGGTCTGCTGGCTTGGCGTCGGCCACACGATGATTCTAGCGCGAGCAGGTCGGTGAGTGCGAGCCGTACCGGCACGGTGGCTGCTCGAAGCTACGGTTCCGTTTCGCCCTCGGAGAGGAGCTTCCGAAGCCGCTCTTCGACCTGCGCCGCCGTCGTCGTCACGAGGGTCGCCACGCGCTTTCCGTGCCGGTCGTAAATCCAGACCACGGGTAGACCCGCAGCATCGGCTAGATGCTGAGACACCACCGGGGAATCCGAATCGACGATCTCGACCCTTCGAACGGCGAGATCCCCGTGTTGGCCCGCGAGCTTGCGAAGCAGGGCGTCGATGTGGAGGCACGGATGACACCACTCCGCCCAGAAATCGATAACCGTGACCTTGCCGGGCTCGATGGCTTTCTGAATCTCGAAGGTGTTGCCGCCGGTTGCCACGTCGACGACGTCGGGTTCGACGCCGCTTCGAACCGAGTCGTCACCGTGATCATGCTCGCCGTCGTGTGTGTCGTCGTGCTCGCCGCCGCCGTGCTCGTGAGCATGATCGTCCTCCGAGTCCGGCGTGTCGCCCCAAGCCATGAACGTGAAGGTCGCTCCCGCGCCCACCAATATCGGGATGTCGATCTGCCCGCCTTCGTCCTTCACCGTGAACGGCTTTCGGACGAGCAGCTCGAGGCTCACCGCGGGAGACGGACGCCAGAGCACGCCGGCAGCAGCAATCACGTCCGTCCGTCCGCTATTGCGCGCTTGCTCTCGGCCCCGCTCCCAAGTCGCCGGTTGCTCGTGATAGAGCTCCGGCCCCAAGAGGAAGCTGAGGCTTTCGAGGCCGAAGGCACTCTGAATCGCGATGCCGGCGCTGACCTTGTCGCCCGCCTGATAGCCTTTGCGGTTGTCGAACAGAGTCAGGCGGGTCGTGAGCCAGCTACTGAGCACGACTTGGTCTATCGCGGTAGACACGGCGAGACCGCCGATGGGGTCGACAGTCCCGCTTCCAAAGAAAATGTGTTGATGCGTTTCTCCGGCGCGCCCGAGGGCGAAGGGGTTCGGCTCGGTGTCGCCCGTCGGCAGCGTGACGCCGCCCGTGAAGTCGAGCGTCCAAGACGACGAGAGGGTGGGTTTGAGCAGTCGGAAGCGGCTCGCGATTTCGAGATCACCGAGCCCGAACAAGGTCTCGTCGCGGTGGTGGATGCTGGCGAAGCCGGGCGCCACCGTGCCGTCGGCGTCTTTGAAGGTGGCGTCGGTTCTCGCCAGGCGAATCGGCAGGCGCGGCTCGAACGCCACACGATCCGAGAGCCCGAGCGAGACACGCAAATCGAAGTCGACGACCTGCTGCCGAGTCGCGTGCTGGCGCACCTCGACCGCTCCAGGCTCGACTTGATCGTCCTCGACCCGGTGCGATCCCTCGAGAAAGGCTCCGGAGACGCCGGCACCGATCCGGAGCCGTCCCGGCATCAAGGGATAGGTCTTTTCTGCACCTCCGCCCGGGAGGCTAGGATTTGCTCAGGCGGGTCACCCGGCGCCCCAAGCCGGGAGGGTCCACACGAGCAGCACGACGACGATCGCACCGACCCGCAAGAACGCGAGCTTCAACGACCGCGGTCTCCGGCCACGCGACAACCGAACCCTGTCTTCTCGACGCGCGCCGCGATTTGGCTCGGCGAAGTCTTTTTTGAGTCGTAGTCGACGAGCACGCGCTTCTTGCTCTTGCCCGCTCGCACCGCCTCGACGCCGTCGAGCTTCTTCAGCGCCTTTCGAATTCTCAGCGAGCACGCGCCACAGCGAACGCCCTCGACGTCGAGCAACGCGGTACGGGCCGAGCTCTTCTTTTCGAGAGCGATCGGCTCGCTCGCTCGGTCGCGGCTCGGATGTGCGGCCAGCGCCGATGCGCTCACGAGGCTGAACACCAAAAGTAGTCGGAGGGTAGACATGAATCGAACCTTCTTTCTCATTCTAGCTCACTCATGGGGCAATGCATCCGAGCGAGCCGTCCGCCAGAGCAACGACGCTGCCCGAGCCGCGATCGGCGGCTTCGTAGCCCATCTCGTCCAGTTGGGCGATCATGCGCGCGGGCCCGACACGGCCTTCATCGAATTGAACGGCGGCGCATTTTTCCTTCAGGTCGACCTTCACCGAGCGGACCCCGTCGAGCTTCGACAACTTGTCTTCGACCTGCCAAGCGCACCCGCCACAGGTCATCCCGTCGATGCCAAGCGCCGTCGCAGCGGCGTGCTCCGAGGTCGCCGGCTGCGGTGGCGGGGTCGGCCCAGCGCTCGACACTGAGGCGGCGCTCGTCGCGGGGGGCTCGGGTTTCACCGCCCCCGCCGCCTCGGACCGCGAGCACGCGGCCGTCGACAGGGCGATCGACAGCAATGCAATCACCACGAACATGACGACTCGCAGGTCCTGCGTCACCGGGCGCCCGCCTCCGAGGGGACGTGCTGCACGACGGTGCGCGTTCGCCGCGGTCGTTTCAGCCAGAGATTCCAGAGCGAAGCGGTGACGAGCAAGGCCGCCCCAACGTAGAGCACCGCTGCAACGTCCCAGACCAGGCGGCCCGCGATGACGCTCGCGGCGCCGGTGATGCTCAGGACCAGTGGAGCGACGCGGCGGTGGCTTCGCGTAGTCCACGCGATGCTCCCGACACCGAACGCGAGGAACACGGCGATGAGCGGCGCGAGCACGGATTCGTCGAGGATGGCGGTGATCCCAAAAGCGGACAACGCACCCGCGTACGCACTGAGGCACATCGGGCACGAAAAACTCGGCAACAGCGAGAGCGCCGCGGCGGGAAACGCCGCGACGCTCTGGATGAAGCTCCGGTGCCGCACCGCACCCATGGCCTAGGCGGCCCTTCCGACGCCAAGCCGCCGAAGCGCCTCGTGATCCATGTTTCCGGCCCGGCAGCACTCGGCGAGCCCGCCGTCGACCGCCACTGCCGGCACCCTGGTCACGCCCAAGATCCGTGCCCGTTCGACGCACTGGTTGGTCGCGCGTCCCTCCGCGAGGTCGTGAACCGTCACCTCACAGCTTTCGCAGGCCATTTGTTCGATTTGCTCCACGGTCTGCGCACACAACGCGCAGCCGCCGACGAACACTTCGACGTTTCTCTTTTTCGACATTGAGCTCTCCTTCGGACCGCGTTGAGGCGGCCACGAAGGAAACGTGGGGCTGGTACCTAGGTATAGAGTCAAGGGGTCTCGCGCATTTTCTTTCGGCCGCCGTTCGAAGTGCGACTCCGGGCCGGAGCGTCGCTCTCGAGCGCTTCGAGAATCGGACAGTCGAGCGTCCGGCTCGAGCATTCGCACGACTCCTGCAGTGTCGCGAGCGCGCGCCGGATCCGGCGCAGGTCGCGCATGCGGGCATCGACGTCGAGAATCTTGGCCTCGGCGATGGTGCGCATCTGGTCACGATTCTGCCGTCTGTCCGAGCGGAGCCGAAGTAGCTCGCGAATCTCCTTCAGCGTGAACCCGAGGTCCTGGGCGCGCTTGATGAAACGAACCACCCGGACGGTTTCTTCCGGATAGCGGCGATAGCCTGCGCGCGTGCGCGAGGGTCGCGCCAACAGCCCTCGGCGCTCGTAGTAGCGGAGCGTTTGCACATTCACATCCGCTTCGGTGGCGACCTGTCCGATTAGCATCAGTCCTCCAAAGGATCTTGGACCCTGTACCTTGGTACAAGGTCAAGTCGGCGGGCAGCGGAGCGATTTTCGCATGCATCCGGAGCGCGCGGAGCCGCCTGGTCCGCTGGGTTGCTGGTGGTACCCTCCTAGCGCCAATGACGCCGAAAAAAACAAGAGGTCATTCGCCGACGGGCGGGCCGCTGGCCGCTCTTCTTTGGTTCGCCATCGGGTGCGGATCCACGACGAGTGACCCGGCTTCGATGGCCGGGCCCGGCGGAGGCGGAGGTGGCGCTGCAGGCGCCAGCCCAGCTACAGACGCGGATGTTGTTGGCGACGGCGCGGGACCCACAATGGACGCAGACGGAGCGGACGCCGCGGTCGACGTCACGCCGCCCGCGACTTGGACACGGGAACCCCTCTCCCCACCGGTGACGGAGGACTTCGGGGACGTTTGGGGAACTTCCCGCGACGACGTTTGGGTGGCCAGCCTGCGGCGCGTGCTTCACTGGAATGGCTCCGGTTGGCGCGATTGGGAGCTGACGTCGCTGTTCACCGGGCCGCGGCAACACTTGGCCGGTACGGGACCGAGCGACGTGTGGGTTTCGGGGCAGCGAGTGGCTTTCTTCGACGGAGGTGACTGGACCGAGCTGGGCTTCGCCAACGTGGGTCCTGACATCGCGACCAACGTTTGGCGGTCCAGCGATGGGACGACGTGGGCGGCGGATCTGCGCGGCTTCTGGAAGCTCGAGGGCAGCACCTGGATGCCGGTAACCGGCGAGCTCTCTCCGGATCCGGGGCGGAACATCACGTGGCACGCGATGTGGGGATCCGCGCCCGACGACATCTGGGCCGCGGGAATCGGTGGAAACCGCGCGCGGTACGACGGGACGTCCTGGAAGCACGTCAGCAACGTCGGTCCCGACATCATGGGGATGTGGGGCATCGCCGCCGACGCGATTTGGTCGGTGGGCTCGTATCAGCTCTGGCGGTTCGACGGGCAAGATTGGTCGACGATCAAGAACGACTTGCCGCCACAGCGCCTCGACGTGTGGGCGAGCAGCGACTCGGACATCTGGGTGGTCGGTGAGAACGGGCTCGTACACCAGTACGACGGCTCGACGTGGACCGAGCGAATGGTGCCGTCCGGCGAGCGGTTGAACGCCGTTTGGGGTACGGGTGACGGCGTCGTTTGGGTCGTTGGGCGCAACGGGACGATCGAGCGTTTCGTGCGGGATTGAAGGAGAGACCGCCCAGTCGCTTGACCCTTCCGGGGTCGGCCATCTATTCTTTCTACATGAACGAGACGCACGACGAGGCTGACGACCGCAAGGATCCCGAGGAGCTGCCGGCTCCCGACGTCGAAGAGCTCGAGTCCGAGTGGGCGTCGCTGTTCTGCGACTGCGAGTGGGGCTGAGCTCCCCGGCGACGGGGTGAGCGCGAGTCGGCGCTCCCGCTGCGTCGTCGCTCTGGGCGCTACGATCCACGCCACCGATCGGGGCGTGGTCATCCGCGGCCGGCGGGCGGCCCGAGTCGACTTCGGTAGTCGCGAATTCGAAACGAGGCTCGTCGACCTCTTGCGCCACGGCGGGGACCCGCGCGAGCTCTGCGGTCGGCACACCGAAGCATCCGTCCAAAGAGCGCTCGGAACGCTCATCGAGCGCAGTGTCGTCATCGAGCAAACCTTCGTCGAGGTGAACCTGCTCGACGGCGGGGCGATCGATTCGATGGGCGATCTCGACGCCGGCGACCGAGTCGTCGTCGTCGCCCTCGCTGAGGACGCACGTCTCGACGGGCTCTTGGAGCGTGCCGCGGCAGCGGGAGCCTCGACATTGCTGGTGTGGCCGGGAGCGAGCGAAACGATCGCCGTTTCGGACGACGGTCGCACCCGCCCCTGCGCTCGCTGTGCGCTTTTCTTCGATCGCGAAGCGGCCCGTTTCGCGTTGCCCGTCGCTTCGGCCTCGGACGTCCAATCGGCCATCGCCGTGGGTCAATTCGCGATCTGCGACGTTTCGCGTGCTGCTGCTTTGCTATTAGCCAAACAGCTTGCTTGGGCGTTGGACTCGTGGCCCGCCCCGGGCGAAGCGATCGTCGTGAATGCGACCGGTGGGGTCCGAAGCATCGAGAGCTTCCCTGTCCATCCCGGATGTTCGTGCCGGTCGCGACCTGCACGGGCCGAGCCGGGCCCGTTCTGCTCGTCGCCGAGCGAAGCGATACGCCGTTTCACGCCAATCGCTCCGATCGAGTCGACCGACAGCGCCGTCGCGCGCTTTCTCTACCGCCGCTCGAGCGGGGCATGGCCCCGGACGGTGGACGCGTTCGGCGCGGCGACGGCGAGCGGAGAAGCGGCCGAGCTACGCGCCTTCGCCGAGGGAATTGAACGGTTCGCGATGTTGCACGCGCCCCCGGACGTGTGTGGCGCTTCTTGGCTCTCTCTCGGGCCCGATGCCCTCGACCGCGCCGACCTAGACGCGCTCCTGTTTCGCCCCGAAGATCGCCGCGTCGCGGATTTTCGCCACCCGGAGCTCACCGACGAGCTCGAGCTCGATTGGTCCTGGGCGACGAACGCCGAAGGCGGATCTCGGCGACTCATTCCGACGAGCTTGATCGGTCGAGCCCCCGCCGAAGGCCCGTCGCTCGTCGATGCGACCTCGAACGGCTATGCCGCGCACACCGACGCCGAACGCGCGGCCTCTCACGCGGTACTGGAGCTCGTCGAGCGCGATGCGGTGCTGGCGTGCTGGTATTTGTCTCGTCCGTGCTCGCGGATCGACATCGACGCTAACGACATCGCCGCGGATTTCGATGGGGAGGTCGCCGTCCTGCTGGCCACGCAGGACATCGATCTGCCCGTCGTGTGGCTCCTCGCCCGACGCGCAGACGGTGTGGTTCGTGCGGTCAGCGGCGCGGCGAGTTGTTTCGACCGAGCGCTGGAGCGTGCCTGCGCCGAGCTCGGCAGGTCGCTCGAATCCGAGCCCCTCGGCGAGCCGCGCGATCCCTTCGACGCCGCGCTCCGTCACCGTCCGTCCGACCACCTGGCGTACTATTCGGATCCTGGGCGGTGCGACCCGCTGATCGAGCAAATGCGATCGCCAGTGGAGCTGTCGGCGTCGGAGCTGCGCCGGCGCTGGCCCGACTCGGAGCGCGCGCTGCGTGCCGAGCACGCCGTCGAGCAAGTCGAGCGGGCGGGCCTCGAGCTCTGGCTCGCCGATCGCAGCCTCCCCGACCTGTTTGGAGAAGGTTGGCGCGTCGCCCGCGCTGTCGTGCCCGGACTGCTCGAGCTCTCGTGGGGTATGGCCTACCGTCGGATCGCGTCCGCCCGCGCCGCGCGGTGGCTCGCCGAAATCGGACGAACAACCCCATGGCCGCACCCGTTTGCTTGAGAGCGCTCGTCGTCGGCAGCGGCTGGGCGCAGCACGGCGCCGAGCTCTTCGCCGAGCACGACCGCACGAATCTCGTTGGGATCGTTGGACGGGGCTCGAAGCGAACCCGCGACTTGGCCGAGCAGCTCGGCGTGCCGGCCTTCGACGACATCGACGAGGCCATCCGGCAAACGCGCCCCGAAATCGCGACCGTCGCCGTCGGGGAGCGCGCAAACCCGGCGTTCGTCCGCTCGCTGCTCGACGCGGGAGCGCACGTCTTGTGCTCGCATCCCGTGGCACCCGATCCCGCGACCGTTCTCGAGCTCGCCAGGGTCGCGCGCGGGCACGGTCTCGTGGTCGCAACCGATTATTCTCTCTCGATGACGCCCGAGGTCGATCACATGGCGAGCGCGCTCGGTCGGCTCGGGACGCCGCTACGCGCCGTCGTCCAGTCGCCCGGCCGCTCGATGGTGCTGGCCCTACAGCTCTGCGTCCGACTCCTCGGCTCGGTCGAACGGGTGTTCGCCGAGCCGCGGTATCCTGCGCCCGTTGCGGGGGCTCGAAAGTCCGCGCCTGGCGCATTTCCGCCGACTCTCCTCCTGACGCACGCCTCGGGCTGCGTGTCGAGCATCGTCCCCGTGCCCCACGCAGCCGTCGAGTCCGCGTACCGCATCACCGTGAGCTCCGAGCGCGGGCGCCTCGACGCAGAGCTTCCCGGCGGTCCGGTCCGCTGCACGGTGGCTCTCGGCGGCGGGGGGGCCGAGACTTCGGTGCTCAGCGGCGCGCGAACGCGAGTGAGCGCGCGCCAACTCGTCGGTGGAGCCATGCGCGACCTGGTCGAACAGTTTCTCGACGCCGTGGACCACGGCACCGCTGTTCACGCGCCGCTCGAAGAGGAAGCACACGTTCGCGCGGTTTGGGTTGCGGCGCGGGCGTCCATCGAAGGCGATCGGCCTGTGGCGGTCGATGCCTAAGAGCGTGCGCTTGGCTGGCACAGGCTGTGCCACGGTCGGACAGATCCGACACGTCTCAGCGTCGAGCAGCCCCGATCGTCCGTACGTTCTGCACCGGCACGCGGATTGCGTAGTGTTTGGCCATGACTCGAATCCTCCAGATCGCCAACGCCGTCGTCATGATCGCCACTGTTGGATGCGGCGAGAATGCAGACGCCCCGACCGGCGATCCGACCCGCGGCGGTGACGCGAGCGCAGTCGGAGCCCCGATTGTCGCCATGGCTGCGTCGGAGCTTCATACGTGTGCGGTGGACGACGATGGTGCGGCCGCATGTTGGGGAGCAAACGGCGAGGGTCAGTTGGGTGACGGGACTACCGACGAGGCGTGGCTGCCGGTGCCCGTCATGGGGCTGCAGGATGCTGTTCAAGTTGCGGTCGGACGCTTTCACAGCTGCGCGCTGCGCGCCGAAGGTGGGGTCGTCTGCTGGGGAGCGGGTGGTCGGCTCGGGGACGGAACAAGCGAGCGTCGCGTCGTGCCGGTCTCCGTGGTGAGGCTCGATTCGGTGGTCGAGATCACGGCGGGCGACTTTCACACATGCGCGCGTCGCACCGGCGGAGACGTGCGGTGTTGGGGCGGCAACGAGGATGGCCAAGTGGGCGACGGGACCACCGACGACCGCTTCCAGCCGGTGGCCGTGATCGGGCTCACCGACGCCGTGCAGATCGATGCGAGCGAGGCCCACAGCTGTGCTCGGCGGGCGACGGACGGTGTCGTGTGCTGGGGCATCAACGCGTTCGGTCAGCTTGGCGACGGGACCAGCGAGGGACGGTCGACGCCTGTCGCGGTGGACGGGCTGGATACCGTCGATCAGATCGCGCCCGGTCACAATCACACTTGCGCGCTCGCGCCCGGTGGCGAAGTGCTCTGCTGGGGCGGCAACGCCGAAGGTCAGCTGGGTGACGGAAGCCTGACCCCTCGGCCGCGGCCGGGGCCCGTGGCCACCTTGCCGGACGCGGCTCGCCTCGCCATCGGGCACCACTCCTGTGCGCGCCGCTCGCAGGAAGTCGTCTGTTGGGGGCAGGGCCAGTCCGGCGAGCTCGGAAACGGCGACACCGTCAACCAGGCGACCCCCGTTTCGGTGCAGGGTCTCGGCGCCGTGGTCGACCTGGTGGCTGGCGGTCACCACAACTGCGCAAGACTCTCCACCGGGAACGTCCTGTGCTGGGGAAACAACGGCAACGGCCAGCTCGGTGTCGGCACGACCGAAAACCACACCGCTCCCGTTCGCGTTCTTGGGCTCTGAGCTCTTGCGTTCCATCGCGAGCGGGCTTGACGTGATCTGTGTAGCCTGGCACCGTCTGAAGCAGGATGGCGGGGGCACGCGGGCAGGCGATCGGAGTAACAGTCGCAACGCTGTGGCTCGCGGGCGCTTGCGGCTCTGGCTCTAGCGACGGCATTTTCGGAAACGCTGGCGCTTCTGGTTGCGAGACTGGGTCGCGTGGATGCGCCTGTACGTCCGCGGGTACGTGTGATCCCGGACTGAGCTGTGAATCGGACGTCTGCGTCGGCGTGTCCGGGGCTGGGGGTGCCGGCACCGGAGGCACAGGTGCAAGCGGAGGTTCCTCCGCAACTGGGGGTAGCGCAGGAGCGAGCGGCGCTGCGTCGGGTGGCGCCGGTGGAACCTCCGGGGCAGGTAGCGGTGGCACTGGCGGGGCATCCGGCAGTGGCGGAGTCGGCGGCACGGCTGGGACTAGTGGGATGGATGCGGGCACCGATGCCGGAGGCCAAGACGCCGCCGCGGACGCCTCAGTCGATGGCGGCCTGAACCCGCCGACCTGTACGATTGTCGCGCCCGCAGATGGGGCGCGCCAACCCTTCAGCACGCTCCCACCGAACCCCTCGCCCACCGAGTGGACGTTCGTAGCCAACGCAACCGACATCGAGGACGGTCCTCTGAGCGGCCCGAGCGTGCAGTGGGTCTCCGACTTGATCGGGCCGCTCGGCAACGGTCTTTCGCTCACGGTGGCGCTCGATCCTCCGTACACCCATCAGATCACCTGCATAGCCACCGACAGTGACGCGATGACCGGCTCGGATGCCATCACCGTCGAGGCGTTCTCCCCTTTCGCCACGATCTTGCACCCTGGGGATGGTGAGACCCGGGCAGACTGTCCGGTCGACATCCCGTGGACAGGAGTGGCTCTCGATTTCGAGGACGGCAACATCACTTCGTCGCTCGTCTGGGTCAGCGACAACGCCGCCGATGGCCAGATCGGGACCGGTGGGAACTTCCAAGCGTGCCTCAACGGGCTAGGCCTGAACACCGTTACGGCGACGGCCACGGATTCCAACTCGAACACCGCGACAGATGCGGTCACGTTGACCATCATTCCCTGAGCGCGTGTAGCCCGAGGCGACCGATAACGCTGAACCCACCGGTACCCGCCTGCGTGCGCAAGTGCGCCTTCCGCGACGCGCTGCACTTAGCCGCACCGATCGGTTGCGCGTCCCGTTCATGGTGCCAAGCTTGCAAGGAAGTTCTCGGAGCGGGGAATGATGTCCTGGAGGAACAGCTTCCGCGAAAGCTTCTCGGTATTCGTCCTGACGTTGTCGGGCTGCGGTCAAACGAGCGAAAGCGCAGACCTCGGAGCGGACGTCGGCGCGGAGGCGAGCGTGCCCGCCTGCGGTGCGGGATGCGGTGGAGATCCGCGGGGCGAGTGGGTTGCTCGAGCGATGCCTTGCTCGTCACCGGAGACGCGTGAGCACGCTTTCGGGTTGTGTGATCCGGTGAGCACGGTGAGCGAGCTCGAGCGATTGGACGGCGCCGCCACTTTCACCGACGACGGATCGGTGGTCTTCGACCCACCCCTTCGAATGACGGTTCGTGAGCGGATGATCTATCCCAAGAGCTGCCTAGCTCTCGAAGGGTGGAGCACGTGCACGGACCTCAGCGCCTTTCATCAGGGGACGTGCATCGATGTGGGCACCGACTGCGAATGCCAGAGTATGAGGGAGCGCATGGTTCCGATCGAGTCGGGCACGTGGACCGTCGAGGGCTCGACCCTCGAGATCCGGAGCCCCCAAACATTCGGAAACCCCGTCGAGCACCAATACTGCGTGCGAAACGATCGTCTCACTCTGACGCGGGGGGAGACGTTCGAGTTGGCCATGCGCTGAGACCGATCGGAACCGCGCCCCGTACGCGTATCGGTGGAGGTAGCGGTACTATCGGGTGCCGCGCATAGACACGCCACGCCGCTGACGGAGCGGTGTCCGTCTGACGCCACAGGGCCATCCAAGGAGGTCGTTTTCCATGCTGATTGCCATGAGTCTGAGTCTCGTGCTCGTGCTCGTCACCATTTTCATTCACTTCGAAGTCCTGCGGTTGACTTCCAGGCTCTTACCGCTGGGTGCGCTCGGTGGTCGGACGCAAATCCTGGTCGTCATCGTGGGTGCCTTCACGGCTCACATGCTCGAGATCATGCTCTACGCGGGTGCATTCTTCACGTTGGAGCACGTCGTGCCGGTGGGAGAGCTTGGTGGAGCCGCGGAAGACACCGCCATGAACTACCTCTATTACTCGACGGTGATGTACACGTCCTTGGGATTGGGAGACGTCGTCCCCACAGGTCATCTACGTCTCATCAGCGGCGTCGAAGCGTTGAATGGCTTGGTGTTGATCGGTTGGTCGACATCGTTCACGTTTCTGGCCATGCGCCGCTATTGGCCCCTCGAGCCAACCGATTCATGACGTGTGCGTTTTTCGCAAGGGGCCGACGGGGGTGAACAGCTGGATTTGGAGGCCGGGGGGTAGCGTTTCTAGGACGGCTTGGTCGCAGCCTCACCGTACCGCTGCCACCAGCGGCGAGCGTCGGCAGCGCTCCAGCTCGGCACGGACACTTCCCGAAGCTCCTCGGCAAAGGCGGCTACACTCGGCTGGCGTGAGTCGGGATCCTTCGCTAGCGCCTTCATGACCGCGTCTTCCAAGTCCGACGGGACGGTGACTTGCTGTCCAAGTGGAATCACTTCCTCCACGACATGAGCGACGGCCATGTCTTCAGCGGTGTCGCGGTCAAAGAGAAGCTCGCCCGACAGGATGTAGTACGCGACAGCCGCCACCGCGTACAGGTCGGCTCGTCCGTCGACGTGGCACTCCCCGTAACAGTCGGCCGTGACGACCTCCGGTGGTAGGTACGCTGGAGTACCCGCTAGCTTTCTCGGGGTTGCGGGCTGCTCGCGGTCGCATCCAATCGTTCGCACGAGGCCGAAGTCGAGCAGCTTTGCCAGATCGAGACTCGAGGAACGCGTGGTCAGGAAGATGTTTGCTGGCTTGATGTCCCGGTGCAACAGGCCGGCCTCGTGAGCTTCGGACAGCACCTCGCAGACTTGAAGCAGCACATGTACCGCGCGGGCGGGCGGCGGCGGCCCGAACTTCCTCACCACGGTCTCCAAATCCATCCCCTCGAGTAGCTCCATCACCAGAAAAAAGGCGCCGTCGCGCGTGACCCCGAAGTCGTAGACCTCGACCGAGTGAATCGACCGCAGCCGAGCCGCCGCCTGGGCTTCGAAGGCGAACCGATCTGCAACCTCGACGCTGATCGGTTTGTCGGGGCGAATGAGCTTGACGGCTGCCGGTCGAGCCAACAAGCGGTGCTCCGCCCGCCAGCGTTCACGAATTGCTTCGACCCGTCGGGGTTCTGTAGCGAGGACTGCACTTGCACCGATCCGTTCTGGGGCGGGCGCCTCTGTCAAACGATCGCCGACTGCCCATCGTGTGCGTCGTCGTGCGCGGCGCACCCGCTAGGATACCCGTTCACGACTTGTCAGTGAGCCCGAGCTATTCGGCTAGCCCGGAGTCGATCCACGCGATGAGACGGTTACGCTCCTCGGCAGTCGGCTTGGCCCCCGTGCCGACCGGGAACTGCCCAGGCGGTGGAAAGCCACTGCACTCCGGCAGCCGCGTCGGTGCGACACCGCAACGTATTTTTGCCGCGTCCCGCCTGACTTCGTCGATGGTCGTGTAGTTTCGGGTGCCTCCAGCGTGGCACTCGGTGCAGAAGCTCGAGAACCAAGTTTGAGCAAACGTGCTCCAGGTGTCGCCCGCCATGCTGGCCCCAGCGGCTCCCGATGCGCCAGCGGGGGCGCCTGCTGCTGCCATGCCGCCCCCGCTGGACGCTCCGCCGCTGGACGTTCCGCCACTCGAAGTCCCGCCGGCCCCCTCGCTGTCGCTCGAAGAACCGTCGTCCGAGCACGCCACGAGGAGCGCCAGTGGGACCCACCATCCGAGATTTCGCATGCGGCGACGCTAGTCGCGGAAGGTCCCATTGGGAACGGTGCCGTCCGCAAATCCGCCCTGGGCCCGGGGCCGATGGTTGCCGTTGACAATATTCTCAATCGAAGCCCCCGGATCCGCTGGGGCGCATCGGGCAGCTCGCTCGGCTTCGAGGTAGAGTTCGCGAGCTGTGGAAACCGGCTCGAGCCCAGTCCCGGTGGTGACCCCTTCAGTCGATGCTGGGCCCGGCGGCTGCGTGCTGCTCGTCGAGGATGACCCCACGAGTCGCGAGGTCGGTACCTACAACCTGCAGGACGCCGGATTTCGTGTCGACGCCGTGGCTTCCGGGGAAGAGGCCCTCGAATCGTTCTCGGCGACTGAGCATTCCGTGGTGATCACAGATCTTCGTATGCCTGGAATCGACGGCATGCATGTGCTCGAAGAAATCAATCGCCGAGCGCCCGAGGTACCGGTGCTCGTGATCACCGCGTATGGCAGCGTCGACACGGCCGTTCAAGCGATGAAGGCCGGGGCGTACGACTTCATCGGCAAGCCGTTCAATCGCGAGCATCTGCTGGTGGTCGTGCGACGGGCGTTCGAGCGGCGCAGGATGAGCGACCAACTGCGGACGCTCCGAATTCAGGTGGCAGGGGTTGGCCGGCCGATCATCGCTCAATCCGACGCCATGGTCCGAGCTCTCGAAATCGTGGATCGCGCCGCACCGTTGCCGAGCCCGGTGCTGATACGGGGGGAGACGGGTACCGGCAAGGAGCTCGTCGCGCGCCGGATCCACACCAAAAGCCGCGAGCCGGAAGGACCGTTTCTGCCGGTGCACTGTGGAGCGGAGTCACCAGAGCGATTGGACGCTGAGTTGTTCGGGGTTGGTCCGACTCCCGCGATTATGGACCGCGTCAAGGGAGGCACGGTGTTTCTCGATGAAGTTGCCGAGCTGCCGTCAGGGCTACAGGTGAAGCTCCTGACGCTGCTCCCGGACGACGCGTCTTCGACGCACGCGTCCCCCGGAGTTCGAATCGTTGCGGCAACGAGCGCCGACCTCGTTGCGACGGCGCGTCGGGGCGACTTTCGCAGCGACCTGCTCTACCGGCTCAACGCCGTGGAAGTCGAGCTCCCACCTCTGCGCGAGAGACGGGAGGACATCGCGCCGTTGGTGCGGCACTTCGTCGAGCAACTCGCGGCGAGTCGCAGACTTCGCGTCCCCCAGGCCCTGTTGGACGAGATGACCCGCCGTCGCTGGGACGGAAACGTGCGCGAGCTCGAGAACACGTGCGAGCGCCTGGTGATGCTCAGCACCAGTGACAGCCTCCGGGTCGAGGATCTCCCCGTGATAGGGGGCGACGCCGACGTACAATCCGATTCACTTTCCAGCGAATGGCCTCCCATGCCAGACGAAGGGTTGAGCCTCGTGGACTTGGAGAAGCGGGTCATCCAACGCAGTCTCGAGCACAACGGATGGAACGTCAGCCGGAGTGCGGCGTATCTTCGTGTCCCCCGACACATTCTTGCCTACCGCATGACGAAATACGGAATCGCCAGGCGGCGAGATGACGGTTGATTCTCGCGTCGCTTCCCGTGTCCGTCCTGGCGAATCCGAGCCTCTGAGTCGGCGCCCGCGCACGAAGCGAGCGGCTCAACCGGACTCTCCGCGTTCCTGGTCCCGCTTGCTGCTCCCGCGGACCCTCGCTTTCGTTTGGGCTCCAATCGCCGTTGCGACTGTTCTTCACTACTCGACGCCGCCTGAGATCGATTGGGTTCACAACGTTCTGCGACGCGTCTACTACCTGCCGATCATCGTCGCAGCGTTTCAGCACGGCCTACGCGGCGGGCTCGCGGCGGCGACCGTCGTTTCGATCGGATACGTTCCCCACGCTTTTCTCCAGCTCGGACCGCTCGGCCATTCCGATCCCGGCGGGCCGATCGAAAAAGCTCTGGAGATCGTCGTGTACAACCTCGTCGGTGCGGTAGCCGGTTACCTGGCGGATGCGAGCACGAGGCGAAACACCGAGCTCCGCCGGGCGTTGGACGAACAACAACGCCTGCAAAAACAGCTCGTTCGTGCGGGACGGTTGAGCGCGTTGGGAGAGGTCGTCGCGGGCATTGCCCACGAAGTGAAGAACCCGCTGCATGCTCTGCGGGGCACGGCCGAAATCGTCGATCCGCTGGTGAGCAAGGACGCCCCCGAGCGCCGGATGTGGGAGCTTCACGTTTCGGAGATCGATCGCTTGCAGCGCGTCGCCGATCGTTTTCTGTCGTTCGCGAGCCCGCATCACATCGAACCGGTGCGCGTCGACCTTCGCGACGTCGCCCAGCGTCTCGTCGAGCTCGTCAGCGCGGATGCGCACCAGCGCGAGATTGACGTTCGCATCGATGTCCCGAGCCAGGCCGTGGTTTCGGACGGAGACCGTGACTTGCTGGCGCAAGTGGCGCTCAACATCGCCGTCAACGCGATGCGGGCGATCGGCGAAGGCCCGGGAACCTTGCTGGTCCGCGTGCTGCGAAATGTCGAGGTCGATGGTCAGGAGCTACACGCGCTTCGAATCGAAAACGATGGTCCGCCGATTCCCGACGACGACATCGAGCGCCTCTTCGATCCCTTCACCTCGGGCGGTAGCGACGGCTCGGGGCTCGGGTTGTCCATTTCCGAGAGGATCGCCGAGCAGCACGGCGGTTTCATCGACGCCGCCAACGAAGGCCTCGGCGTGGCGTTTACCGTCTACCTTCCGCGCGCTGCGGACCCCGGATGAAGGCGACGACTACGGCGCTGCCGCGCGGTAGAGCGCCAGCGTGCCGAAGACCGTGGCCTCGCGGTGAGTCTCGGCCACGTCTCTGAACCCGGCGCGGGCGATGAGCTCCGGGAGCAAGCCGTTGACGTTGTCCGTCGTCGTCTCGAAGCCGTCGAGGAGCTGCACACCCAGAAAGGCAGCGCGCATCAAAATATTCTGTGCCTCGCCCCAGTCGGCGATGTGCAGCTCACCGCCCTTGGCAAGGAGGTCCCTGCATTTTTCGAGGGTCAGAGCCTTCTGCGCGCGGGTCAAGTGATGAAAGACCAGACTCGATACGATCCGATCGAACGAGCCGGGCTCGAAGGGAGGGTCGAAAGCGAGCGCTTGGACGAGGGTCACCTTGGCTCCAGCGGCTGAAACTTTCTTCCTCGCGATGTCGAGGGCGTCGGCGTCGCCGTCGAGGCCGAACACCTCGGCCTCTGGAGCGTCACGCTCGAGCATCATCGTGAGCGTGCCCGTGCCGCAGCCGACGTCGAGGACCCGGTGGCCTGGCTGAATTGCGGACTGTTGCACGAGTAGTCGCTTGAACTTCTCCTCCTTGAGCGTCGCGGCGAGAACGCGATCGTAGAACCGTGTGAGGAACGGAAATCTCAGGGCCGTGACGTAGCTCGTCTGCGGGGTTTGTCCCATCGGTCGATTTCCTGACGAGCGCAGCCACATCTGGGGTGCGCCGCGTCAGTGGGGATGGTTGCCGTGCCCGTGGCCGCCCTTTTTCTTTTTCGGGGGCTCGGCTGGTGATTTCTCTGATGCGGCCGGCGGCGATCCTGCGAGCGACCGCGCGAATGCGTAGACGTCGAGTGTGCCTTGCTCGCCCAGCTCTTTCATCGCACCAGGCATCGGCGTTCCCTCGATTCCGTAACGAACAATTTCGAGCCGCCCGCGGTCCGAATAGTATCGAGCGTGGTGAGCATCCGTCAGGTCGGCCGGCGGCGAAGCGAACGCCGCAGCGTTTGGCCCGTCTCCGACGCCGGTTTTGCCATGGCACGACGCGCAGCTCTTCTGAAACAACTCCTTCCCCCGGGCGAGGTTGGCGCCTTTTAGCTCCGCGAGCGGTGCATCGTACTGATCGCCGAGCTTCTTCTGTAGGGCGCGTTTAACGGTCTCCATGTGGCCCATGTGACCGCCCCCATGAGCGTGCTCGCCGCCCGAAGCGTGATCGTGCGCACCGAGCGCATGACCACCGACCTCAGGCTGCTCTTTCTCGTGGGAGTCCGCCTCGCTCACGTCGCCGCTCGGGTGCGGATGTGCTTCGGAGCCACCAGAACTGTGCTCGTGAGGCTCCGCTGCACCAGCGGGGGCTGCTGCTTGGCATCCCAGCAAACCGAGAGACGTGAGAAGCGTGGCGACGGGTCGAATTTTTGGAAGCACGAAGCTGTTTTACCAGACTCCGCGCGAACTAGCATCGTCGCACAAGCAAGAGGGCTTCGATGGTCCAGTTGCTGCATTTCGCGCGGCGAACAGTCCGCGCGGGACTTTGCAGTATTGTCAAATCAATCTCCCGAATGCCGAAGGGGCTCGAGTGTGGAGGGGAGAGCGACTGGAAGGGCGTAGATACGAGCTCGCGACATCGCCGCGCCGTGGCGTTCGTCAAATAGTTAACGCTTCCGAATGGACCACCTTCCACGTGCTACAAGGTTGAGATTTGAAGGGGTGTACGCCTCGATTCTGACCCTGCAAGTACACCGATGTCCGTCATCCACCCGGCGCCGATCATTGCTGGGCCTGCGAATCCAATTACTATTCCGCCATGCCCTGCCCTCGATTGCGTGGTGTTGTTCTCTCTACAGTCGTCG
>JAJDAH010000037.1 GCA_029261965.1 Polyangiaceae bacterium | reverse complement strand
CCGCAAGTGGTAGCTGCCCGGCGGCATCTTCTCCGCGCGGAAGGCGCGGACGTCCGGTGGGGTTTCTTCACGAATCACCAGATCGGTGAACTCCGCATCGCGGGCCACCTCGAATCGATACCGAACGGCCTTGGGCACCGCGCCCCACTTGGCCGCGATCACCCCGTCCCCCACCGGCGCGAGCACGACACGGGGCGCGGTCCCCGTCCACGGCGGCGCGGGCGGCAAGGGTCGAGGCGGCTTCGGTGGCGTCGCCTTGATGAAGCTCGTGCCGAAATTCTTCGGGACAGCCACCTTCTTCCCCGCTGACTCGACCTCGGCTTTTCCGTCGAAAACGCTGACCGTGGTGCGCTTTTTCTTGCGGCGAAGCACGGCGTCGCGCGAGCTCGACATCACGCGTCCGCCGCCCTTGGTTCCGATGTTCACCGTGCGCCCGCGCATCGCAGCAAACCCGGCTTGGATCTCGCCCTGATCGAGCTCGACGATCGGGGGTTTGGTCTTCGCGACGGCCGTCTGGCTGGCGGAGCCGTAGATGACGACGAGGGTGTGCTCGGCCAGATACACCCTCGTGCGGTCGCTGAAGCGGATGTCCGCGCGGGCGGCGGTCAGCGTGTTCACGCTGTACTTTCGATAGAGCGGCATGCCGGAGGCCGCGTCCGACCACGCGGCCCCAGGGGGTCGCGCTTTCACCGTGGGAGTCATCGATCGCAGCCTCGCCGTCGGAAGCTCGGTGACCTTCTCCGGCACCACGAGCACCTTGCCGGTCGGCAGGACTCGCCCGTTGGTGCAGTCCACGGTGTTGTAGCGCAACAGCAATGGGGCGTGCTTCGTCGCGCCGTACAGCGACCGCGCGATGGCGGCGCAGGTTTCTCCTTCTTGCACCGACCACTGAAGCACGCGCTCGGGATAGCCCGGAGTTTCGGCACCGAGGGCCGGAGCCGCGGACGTGAGCACGGTCGCGGCGAGGCCGAGTCGCAGGTTCTTCTGCGCTCGACTCATCCTTCGGTCTCGAGTTGGTAGACGGTGGAGGTCTTTCGACGCCCGGTGAGATTTTTTTCGCCCAGAGAGGTCAGCTCGAACGTTCTGCCTGCCAACCGCTGGGTGGCCTCGCCGACGAGCAGCTGATTCGGTGCGGCGATCGCCTCGAGGCGCGCCGCCACGTTCACGACGTCACCAATCACCGTGTACTCCATTCGTTTGTCGGAGCCGACGTTGCCGACGATCGCTTCACCGGAGTTGACACCGATGCCGAGTCGGATCTCGACGTCGTACTTCTCCCGCCACTCTTCGTTCGCGGTTTCGAGAAAGCGCATCATGTCCTCCGCCGCCGCCAACGCCCGCTCGGCGTGATCGGCCTGAGCCACCGGCGCCCCCCAGATGGCCATGATGCAGTCCCCGATGAACTTGTCGACCGTTCCTCCGTGCCGAAACACGATCTCGGTGAGCATGCTGAACAGCTCGTTGAGAATCGTGACGACCTGCTCGGCCGGTCGACTCTCGGCCAGAGGCGTGAACGCGACGACGTCGGCGAAGAGCACCGAGACCTCGGCCCGTTGGCCTCCGAGAGTCAGCGGGTGCTCCCCCTCGACGATGGCCTCGACCAGCTCTCGGCTCATGAAACGACTGAGATCTGCGCGGATCTGAGCCTGCTGCGCTATTTCCTTTTCGCCGTTCTCGAGGTCTTTGGCCATGGTGTGCACGGACGTCGCGAGCTCCCCGAGCTCGTCGCCGCGGTCGCTTTCGAGCGCGACGTCGCGCCACCGCCGCTGGCCTATCAATTTGGCCTGCTCGGCGATGCGCAGGATCGGGCGAGTCACGCGGCGTGCCGCGAGCGTACCCATCACCAGAGCGAGCAAGAGTCCCGCGAGGACCACGACGAGCGTCAGCGTCTCCAGCTCGGACAAGACTCGGTAGGCGTCTTTTTCAGGTCGCCACACCGCGACCGCCCAACCGAGATCGGGCACCGTCTCGATTCCGGCGAGCATCGGCTCGCCATCCTCTACGTGCGAGGACACCACGCCGACCCTCGCCGTCCAGGTCGTGCCGTCGGGTAGCGCGCCCCAGACCGGAAGCGCAGCGACGTCGGAGCCGGGTCCGGCCCCGTCGATGCCATACGCTGCCACGACGCGGCGGGATCCGTCGGCGACGAGCATGCGAACCTTGCTCGACTCGAACCGCGTGGCCGCCACGGTCTCCATCAGCAAGCCGAGACGGGAAAGATCGACGCGCGCCGTGACGTAACCTTTCGCGCCTCCTTCGGTGGCCGGCACGGGAACGACGACGACACCCGTGCCGTCTTCGGCGACGATGAATCCGACGCCCCGCTCGTCGGCCGCATCCCGGAGCTCTTGGCTCGACTCGGGCATGCTCTCCCGATCCGCGCCCTCGCGTGCGATCACGGTGCTGACCCGGGCGGCGGGGACTTCGAAACGAACCGCATCGACCGCGCGGCGTGACGCGAGCAGTGCTCGCACCGGACGCAGCTGATCCTCAGTGTCGTCGTTGGCTGCGGCGATGGACAGCGCCACGGCGATGGCGTTGGCATCGTCCCGCGCGGCCTCGACGACCCTCAGCGTCTCGCCGGCCACCTCGGCGATCACGGCCGCCTTGAGCTGGCGCTCGCTCGTCTCCACCGCGTCACGATTCGCTTCCGCCAGAAAGTAGGAAACGACGCCCACCGGCAAGAGCGCGATGACGACGAACAAGAACACGGTTTTCAGGGTGAGGGACAACCCCCGCCGCCGAGCACTCGGCTCACTCATCGATGTCCCCGTCCTTCCACCCGCTGGCGCCCTTTTCGGATCGCTTCACGATGATGAATTCGACCCGACGGTTCTTCTTCCGACCCTCGGCGGTCTTGTTGTCGGCAATCGGTTGCCGCGGACCGAAACCTCGCGCTTCGAGACGACGCTCGTCGACGCCGTTCTGCACCAACCACCTCACGACCGCGATGGCGCGGCGGCGCGACAGATCCAGGTTGCTTCGCGTCGCGCCGACGTCGTCGGTGTGGCCGTCGACCGCGATGCGAGCGATCTCGGGATGGTCGTTGAAGACCCTCGCCACCCGTCCGAGGAGCGCGAAGCTCTCGTTGGCGATCACGTCTCGCCCGGTGGCGAAGTTGACCTGCTCGGTGATGACGATTTGTTTCCCTTCGACCCGAACCGACTTCGGACAACCCGACGTCTTGGGGTCGGTGGTCTTGGCACCCTTTTCATCGACGCAAGCGTCCGAGGGGTCCAAGATGCCGTCGCCGTCGCGGTCACCGGGGCAACCATCCCGACCCGCTTCGTTGCTCGGCACCCCTGGCTCGTCGGGACAGTCGTCATCCACATCGACGATGCCGTCGGCGTCTCGATCCGACGGACACCCGGGTCGCGCCGCGCCAGGACTCGCGTCGCCGACGACTTTCGGGCAGACGTCGCTCGCGTCCACCACGCCGTCGCCATCGGCATCGGCAGCGCCCGGCAGCCGGGTCGCGCCGGGCGCGCTCGAGCTACCGAATCCGATCGAGAGACCGCCGGCGCCTTCCGCTTCGCCGTTGAATTCTCCGCGCCCCCTTCTCGTTTGCGGTGCTTCGGAGGTGGTCTTTCGAACCACTTCCGGGGCGTAGGAGATGCTCGCGATCAATCGGTAGGTGGGCGTGCCCACGCCGCGCGTCAGGCCGGGCCCGGCGGCAGCACCGAACACGAATCTGTCGACGCGGTAGCGCGCTCCGGCCAGCGCTTCGAGATGGGTCGTCGTGCGCGAAAAGGCGTCCGAGAAGCCGTTGGTCGCCGTCGAGCCGAAAATCTCCGGACCCACTTGCAGGGCGTCGAGCGGCGCGAAAGCCACAGCGGCCCCGAAGACGACGTTGCTGCCGAGCCCACCGGCGAGGCCCACGCCATCTGGGCTCTTCGTCCGCCCGACGTGAGCGCGCCAGAGCCACGAGTCGTAGTCGGCACCGACGATCACCCCCACGCCCCATCGGGTCTCGCCAGTTCCGCCGAACTCGCCGTCATCTCCCGTCGGCAACCAGACCGAGCCCTGCAGAGCGGCCGAGGGCAGACGACGGCTTTGCTCGAGCAATTCGATCCGCGCCCCCAGGCGGAGATCGGCGAGCGCCGTACCCGACGGCGACGCGAGCCCGGTGTCGCCGACCCGCGGATCGTCCCCCGATTGGCTGACGGCTACCGGCAAGTCGAGCTCGAGCTCGAGCCGCTGAAGAACGGAGAGAGAGACGAGGTAGTGCATCACGGCTTGATGCGACACCACGCTGCCGACCTCGTCCGAGTCACTGGCCTCGTCGACGAGCACGAGCGGATCGCTGGCGAAGCTCAGCAAGGCTTCGGCGCTCAGTCGCAGCTCGTCGGACACCGCAGCGTCAGGAACCGAAAAGGCGGAGTCTCCGGCGGGCGTCGGCTCGTAGCGATCGAGCGCGACGTCTTGGGCGGAAGCGATCGAAGGCGCCGCGAGCACCCCTAAGGCGGCCGCGGCGGCCCGCCGGGCCCTGCGACGCCAAAGGCCGACGAAGGCGCCGAACGCCACCAAAGCCACCCACCGACCCCGACTCCGACCCAGAGGACGAACCGCGCACGTGATGCCGCCGCCCTCGAACCCGAGCTCGGGCACGGCACCCGCCGCACCGGTGTCGGGCGCACCAGCATCGACCATGGGCATGCCGCCTCGGCCTGCGCTCGCGGGCGTGCCGGCGCTTCCGGCGCTTCCGGCGTTTCCGGCACTTCCCGCCACGCCGCCGGCGCCGCCCGCGACAGTCGGGACATCGTCGGTCGGATCGTTCGGATCGGTTTCACCCGGGTCGACCGCGCCATCGCGGTTCTCGTCTTCGTCGCCGTCGGAAACGGAACCGCCATCGGTGTCCGCTCGGCGGGGATCGGTAGTCGTCGCGCCGCCGTCGGCGTCCGGAACACAAGCCGGCCCAGTGCCGGCCCCTGAGCAGTCCAAGCCGAGCTCGGTGCCGTCGAGAACGCCGTCATCGTCGCTGTCGGCGTCGAGCGCGTTGATCCGTCCGTCGCCGTCGGAGTCGACGTTCCAGTCCGCTTCGGCGCCGTCCGACACTCCATCGTCGTCGCTATCGGCGTCGGTGGGATCGGTACCGAAGGCGGTCTCGTCGGCGTCGGTGAGACCGTCGCCGTCGGTGTCCGGGCTCGGAGAGCAGGCGCCCGCCACACAATTCGGCGTCGCTCCACCGCAGTCGCCGTCCGCCAGGCACTCGACGCACGTCGCCCGAGCGACGTCGCACGATGGGGTCGGCGCGATGCAGGCGGTGGTGTTGGTGGCCGAGCACTCACCGCAGTCTCCCGTGGTCAGGCACGCCGGTGTCGCCCCAGAACAATCCGCATCCGTCGAGCACGCCACGCACGTCCGGGCTCCCGAGCACACCGGCGTCGCGCCCGCGCAGTCCGCGGAATCGACGCATTGCACGCACACGCTGGGAGTGGCCGCCGCGTCACAAGCCCCGAGGGGCGTCACACACTGTGCGGCCGTCTCACACTCCTCCACCAGCACGTCGGTAGGCTGACTGCCGGATGTCGAGCCGTCCGAATCGGTGTCGACACTCTCGGGCGGCGCGCCGAGCTGACCCGCCGCGGTGACCACGGCTTGATTCGACACCGTGCCCGTGGCGCTCGGGTCGACGGTGACTCGAAAGACGACGGATGTGCTCTGGCCTATCGCGAGCGTGCCGCCGGTCGTGCCGTCGGCGCCGGTACCGAGTCTCACGGTGACCGTGCCACCGACGAATTCGCCCTGGTCCGTGTCCGCTCCGTCCGTCAGGGGGCCGGCGTTCGGCCCCGTGGTGATCGACAGCGAATCGGCGACGTAGCTCACCCCGCTCGGGAGCGTGTCGGTGAGCATCGTGCCGAGCGACGCGTCGTTACCCGTGTTGACGACATCGATGGTGTATTCGAGCGTGTCGCCGGGCAGCACCGCGCCCCCGTCGAGGTCGACGACGGTCTTGCCCGACGTGGTGAAGTCCGGCTTGAACACCGAGATCGACGTGATGAAGCCGCCGAGAAAGTAGACGTCCCCCGTGCTGGTCGCCTCGATGTCGACCGAGGTTTGGCCCCCCGTCAAACGCGAGCTCACGTCGACCACGTCGAAATCGACGCTGCTCATGCTGCCAGGTCCGCCGGTCAGTTGCGGCAAGTCGCCAACGACGGACACCGGCGACCCGAGAAACGTTCGCGAGCTGTTGAAAAAATTGTCGACCGGGTTCTGGGCATCCGACAAGCGATCGGAGCTCGTGAGCGGCGCCGTCCCGAACAAGAGCGAGTCTCCCGACGCTTGCTCGTCGCCTTCGTAGGTCACCACCCCGAGCTTCGCGTCGAAGCCCGCCGTTGGAACCAAGAACCCCGAGAGCGCGGCGACTTGGCTCGCGCCGGTGCCCACGCGATCGAGGCCGTCGAAGAGAGCGAGGTTGCGCGGCGGCTCGCTCGACAGCTCGTAGAACACCACGAGCCACCACGCCGCGAAGTTGACCGGCTGGTTCCGGTTGGTGAATCCCTCGGCGTCGACACCGCCGAGGCGATAGATACCCTGCCCGTTCGCGCCCACGACGGCGGTGACATCACTCGTTGCCTGGTAGAAGTCGCCATTGTTCGACACGGCAAAGGAGTCGTCCGCTGTGACGTTCGCACTGAATCCGCCAGGCCGATCGAAGAGGACGCTCGTGTCGGGGGCGGCCGAAGACCCCCGCGCCGCCCAATAGAGGCGTGCGTGAGTCACCGTCGCTCCCGGAGGAATGACGAGGCTCGCGCTGCTTCGCGCTTCGGCGACGCCGATCGAAACGTTGGCTTCCGCTTGACCAACGCCGGGTGAATCCGAACGCCAGAAGACGTCCGGTGCCGAGTCGCCCTGTTGCCCGCCACACGAGCCCACGGTTCCGATCACCGGGGCAGGGGGGCTGCCTCCGCATTCGTGGCCGAGGGTATTTCCAATCAGCGCGAAGTCGCCGCGCTGGTCCACCTGTAGCCTCAGGCTCGGCGCGCCGATCGCGCCACCTGCCTCGAGCAACAGAATCGCCGCCAGAGAGACTGCGACCGTGTGACCGGCTCTACGAGCTACCATGGTGGTTGACGACGTCCCCGGGCGGCCCCTCGCCGCTCCCCTCCGTGCTTGCGCGTACCTTGACCTCGTAACACCGAAGCGCGTTCCAATCGACGCCCCGGCACTTCGGGGCTTGCAAGACGAGCTGGCGCACCGTGGCCTCTGGCAGCGGCGTTTCGACCTCCGCGTAGAGCCGGACGAGCCGATTGAGCCATTCGCCGTCGGCGGTCTCGCGCGCAAAGTAAAGCGCCCAATGGTTGAAGATTTCCTCGAACCGCGGCTCGATGGATTTCGCCACCGACGCCTCTTCGCAAAACGCCTCGACGACCGGAGACAGGAGTTTGATGGCTCGCGACGTGTCACCTACCGCCCTGGCCTGGTTCGCCGCTTCCACGAGCGTGTCGAGCATGTCGCTGTTCGCAGTGACGTCGCGCGGGTCGGCGCGACGATGACTCGGCAAGTCACCGGAGGTGGTCCCGCCACGAATTCGACTCCGTGGGGCGGCGTCGAGCACTGCGATGAACGAGTGCCCACCGAAGCGAACCTGCTCGCCGCCTTCGAGCACCTGGCGCTCGGCGGCGATCTTCCCGTCCACGAACACCCCGTTCGCGCTTCCGAGATCTTCGAGGACTAGGCCTTCGTGAGTGATGGCGAAACGCGCATGCCGCCGACTCACCATCTGATCGTCGAGACGTATTTCGCAGTCGATCCCTCTACCCACGACGGCACCGTCCGAAATCCGGATGCGCCGTCCTTTTGCTTCCAAAGAAAACTGGCGGACGGCAAGCTCGGGCAAAGAGGAAGGCTTCATCGCGACCCGGGATCGCAAACTTCATGCCGCTACCCACGGCGCCCCATCCCTCGTATTCGCCGTCGAGCCCCCCGCCGTCTCGAACCGACGGTGTAGGGCGCAAACGACACCCGCGACAGTCGAGTCGCACGCGGAGTCCGCGGCAAAACTCGAACACGACGCGAGCCTCGGCGTCGGCACGACGCTTGCTCCTCGAGGTGGCGTGAGCGCGATTGCCTACCAGAGACCAGACCGTTGGAGCGTGTTGATCGTCGAGAGTGACCAGCAACGACTCCGCGCCGCGGAGCGGATCCTCCGACCCCTTGGCCGCGTGGACGTCGTCCCTGACGGCTCCGATGCCTTCGCGAGCTTCGAGCGTGGAGACGTCTACGACGTCATCCTCTGGGAGGTGTCACGACTGACCCCCGAAAAAGTTCTGGAGAAAGCCGGCGCCCGCTGGCCGCACTTGGCTCGGCGGATCGTCTTCACATCGGAGGCCGTTATGCCCCCGGGGGCTCGAGCGGAGTCGAGCCACCGCTTCATTCACCGGCCTTTTCGGGCCGGCGAGCTCCTCAGAGCCGCGCGCGACGCCGCCACGACGGTCGACTGACGGCCGGCTAGGCGGCCACGAGGGCATCTTCTGGGACAGACCGCTAGACGCTCTCGGGCTCGCGGAGGCGATGTCGCTGGAGCAATTTGATCAGATAGGAGCGGTCCATGCGGGCCTTGCGAGCGGCGTGCGTCACGTTCCCACCCGAAGCGTCCAACAAGTGTTCGAGATACTTGGCCTCGAAACCTTGCAGCACCGAGGCCCTGGCTTCTTTGTACGGCAGCTCGAGAACGCGGTCGTCGGTGCTGCCCGACGCGTCCCCTCCGGCGTCGTTGCCCCAAGGTTCGGGTGATTCGCCCATGGCCACCGTGGCTTCGACCCAGTTACGGAGCTCCCGAACGTTGCCCGGCCAACGATAGGACCGTAGCGACGCCATCAAATCGTCGGGAACGATTTCGGCCATGTCGCCGTCGTGCCCGCACTCCTTGAGAAAGTGCGAGACCAACAAGGGAACGTCGTCTGCGCGTTCTCGGAGCGCCGGCAGTCGAACGACGACCACCGCGATTCGATAGTATAAATCCATTCGGAACGTGCCGGCGTTGACCTCGGCACGCAGATCCCTGTTCGTCGCACACACGACCCGCACGTCGACACTCACGTCGGCGCGGCCGCCGAGCCGTCGAAACCGGCGGCGTTCGAGCGCACCCAAAAGTTGGGGCTGCAGATCCGGGGGCAACTCGCCGATTTCGTCGAGAAATATGGTCCCGCCGTGGGCGCGCTCGAAAGCCCCGATGTGTTGGCGCTCGGCGCCCGTGAACGCACCGCGCTCGTGGCCGAAGAGCTCGCTGGCGACCAGCGTCGGCGCGAGCGACCCGCAATCCACGACGACAAACGGTTTTTCCGATCGCGGGCTGTGCTCGTGAAGAGCTTTGGCCACGAGCTCTTTTCCGGTGCCCGATTCACCGATCAGCAGCACCGGCGCCGTCGACCGCGCGACCCGGCTGACCTGTGCCATGAGCCGCCGCATGACCGACGTCTGCCCACGCAAATCATCGAGCTCTTCCCCGCTATGGAGCTCGACGGTAGCTCCACCGCCATCGGAGGCGCGAATGGTCGTGCGGCCGAGCTTCAAGGTCGTGCCGGGTGGCAGGACTCCGCGCTGGATGCGCACCTTGTCGAGCATCGTGCCGTTGCTCGACTCGAGATCCACGACGCTGATGCCGTCCTCGCGCCGGGCCAGCTCGAGGTGAAAACCCGACACGGTTTCGTCCGCGAGCTCGAGGTCGTTGCCAGGGGCCTTACCGACGGTGAGGATTTCGTTCTCCGCCTCGACCCGTTTGCCCGCGTCCGGTCCCTCCAGCACCTCGACGACCAGGGTCTTGACCGGTACGCGCGGTCCCGTCGTCAGAGGAACTGTCGTCTGCATGCCACGGCAGATATAACATGGTTGCGCTGTGCGGGGATTCGAATGAAACCTTTGATTTTCATAGGGTTACACACATCGAGTTGGGGCCTTTTTCCGTGGCTTGGGGGTCGAGCTCGGCGTTCCTGGGCCCTGCGCCACCGGCAAGGTGTCCGTGGCCAGTTGCCATCAGACTCGAACCGACACCCCGCACCTCGAAGTCGACGAATCGCCGCAAAACGCCGCCCTTCGACGATGGCACGGGGCTTGCGATGTCTCCGCGAAACGAGGAGTTCATATCTCATGAGTGTCTCATCACGTCTTCTCCGCGTAGCCCCCGTGCTCGCAACGATTGGCCTCTCCACCACCGCGTACGGTCAGACACCGGACGGGTTGATGAAGCAGGACGCCGCGACCGCCGGTACCACCGACGTGGCCGCTGGCGGATTCGAAGCACCGGCAGCGAAACCGGAAGAATCCAAAGATGCCACCACCGCCGCCGTCAGCGCGGGTGGGGTGCTTTCGACCGGCAACTCTCGGTCCGGAGCCATCACGGCCAGCGCCGACACACGCCTGCGCCGTGGGAAAAACCAGTTGAGCGCACAAGCGGCCGCAAACTACGCGCGAAGCGCCGCGCCGGGCGATCCACTCGCAACGACGGTCGAAAACTATCAGGGAAAGATTCGCTACGACCGCTTCCTCGCAAAGAAGTTCGCCGTGTTCATGGCCATCTCGGCCCGGCGCGACCGCTTCCAAGGACTCGACCTACGCCTCAACCTCGATCCCGGTGTCGCTTACTACTTCATCGACCGAGAGAAACATCAACTCTGGGCGGAGGCCGGCTACGACCTTCAGTACGACGTTCGTCGGGACGAGGCGATAGCCGCCGCCCTCCTCGGTGGCACGGATCTCAACAAAACCGCCACGCGACACAGCGCGCGACTTTTTGCGGGCTACGACAACAAGATCAACGAGCACGTGACCTTCAAGACGGGCCTCGAATATCTGCAAAGTGTCCAGGAGACCGAGGACTGGCGCCTCAACTACGATATCGGACTGACGACCTCGCTCTCCGAAAAGTTCAGCTTCGCCACGACCTTCAGCTTGAAGTACGACAACAATCCGCTGCCGGAGATCGAAGAGCTCGACACGGTCACGGCATTCAGCATCGTTTACACTCTGCTCTAAAAAAGGGGGGGACATGACCATCAAAGACAACTCGATTGACAAGACCATTCTGCTCGTCGATGACGACGAGGAAATTCACGAGTGGGTAAAGCGGCTCTTCGGTGAAACCTATGGCTTCACCTTCGTCGAATCGATCGCCAAAGCTCGCGACGCACTCGGCACGACTCGCTTCGACCTGGTAATCCTGGACCAACAGCTCGACGACGGTCAGGGCACCGATCTGCTGAGTCAAATGCGCACCGACGGCGCGCTGGGGGCGAACAAGCAGTGCCCCGTGATCATGCTGACGGCGAGCCGCAACTCCGTCGACTACGAGGACAGCTTGTTTCTTGGCTCGATGGCCTACGTGAACAAACCCATCGATTTCGCCGAGCTGTCCGAGGCCCTGCGAAGCGCGCTGGCAACGCGCTGAGCGACCCCCATCGCCGCCTATCCCCGGAAAGCGGCTTGGTCGCAAGGTCTGCGACGCGGGGCGCCGGTAAGCAGCCTTGACATTCGCAGCGGGCGGAAGGACGCCTGTCCTGGGGCTTTTTCTAAAGGGATGTCTTCTCGAGACGATCAGCGAGAGTCCGAGCCGGTGCTCGGGTCCTCCGACACGATCACCGCTGTGGATGCGGAGCCGGCTTTCATGCCCTGCGCGGTCTCGGTGGGAGACCTCGTCGACGGCACGCACCGGGTCGTGCGGGAGATCGGCCGCGGCGGGTTCGGCGTCGTGTTTCTGGCTCACGACGAGCGCCTCGATCGAGACGTGGCCATCAAGGTGATTCTGCCCGGGATGGCGGTACACCCCGACTTCCGAGAGAACTTCGTGTCGGAAGCCCGAGCGATGGCGCGCGTGCGTCACGAGAACGTCGTGGCGATCCACTCTTTCGGCGAGGTGCACGAAACGCCCTACTTCGTGATGGAGTACGTGCCAGGGGTCAGCCTCGGCGCGTGGCTCAAGAACCGGGCCGCTGCGCCAAGCGTCAGCGAGTGCCTCGGCATCCTCACCCAACT
>JAJDAH010000360.1 GCA_029261965.1 Polyangiaceae bacterium | reverse complement strand
TGTGCTAAATATCCAAGATTAAAAGGACTTTTCAGAAAAGACGTGGAAGAGACAAAAAGTTTTGGAAGAAAATTTTGTGATCACATTGCTGAGAAAAGAAATAACAAAGGATTTTTCACATCGGATGAGCGTCCAAAATTTGGAACTTCTTATGGCATCTCAGAGAAAGAATATGACTTCATTTTTGAAGAAATATCTGCTGATCAGGATCATCATCTGGTTGTGATGTTTGCATATCCGGAAAGAGAAGCTCTTGAAACCAAGGAATCATTTGAAATAAAGTTAAGACAGTTGTATTTAAGATATTGCGAAGAAAGAATTAACTAATATGTCTATAGATTCATAAAAAAATACTAAAGGAGATATTCAAATGAGCTCAAGCGATTTAGACAAAGTTAAAAGATTTTATGAGTTGGTAAATACTGACGCGTCACAACTCCCTGAAGTGCTGGATGCAGAAATCCAATGGGAAATAATTGAGGGGTTTCCTTATGGTGGTAAATATAATGGGCTCAACTCAGTATTTGAAGATTTTTTTGGTAGAGTTTTGCAGCACTTTGATGGGTGGCAGGCAGAACCAAAAGAATTTATTTCTGGTGATGAAAAAATAACCGTACTTGGCACATACCATACAAAGGCAAAGGAATCCGGGCAAGATATTGATTCAAATTTTGCTCATATATGGTCAGTTAAAAACGGTAAGTTAACCAGACTTCAACAGTATGCTGACACTGTACAGATATCAAAAGCACTCAATAACCAGGTTCCTGAAAAGTAAGATTCATATATCAAAAGAAGTGTATAAGTTTTAATTTGTGTCTCTACTAGCTAATCACGAATCAATATCCGACACTATATTTTGTATTTTGATGTGTTCTATTTTATGATTAGCTAGACTGATGGCGCAAGTTATATAGATGAACAGGTTTCAAAAAGAATTCTGGATATTTTCAACTCTTAATTTTGCTTCCTACTTTCATATTAAAAATGTTTGTTTCTTGAACTTTATTTAATTTTAAAGGGATTTCCATATTCTACATAAAGATCTAAAATCTCATTTATTACTTTTTCTTGTTCTGGATCTTTATCAACCCATCCGTTTTGTATTCTTTCTTTTTTTAATCTTAAATAAAGTTTCTTTTTATTTTCCGAACTTGAAATTTCATGCTTCCTGACATTTTCTGGTATTTTAAAATCCTCTGGAATATCATTCTTGTAAATGTAAATTGAAATAAGTTTTGAATTTAAATCTGATATTTTGAAGTCTTTACCCCAACATTTGTTTTTATTACTTTTTTCATCATTACATTCATGGTATTTAAGTTCATGCCAGATTTTTAAAATTTGCAATTCGTTTGAACTAATTGAACCAAAAGAAAATCCAGTATAAAAACCCTGATTATAATTCGTCTCTACTTTTTCTTCATTATTAGTAGATGAATAAAAATGATTTAAATAATATGGGCCAATAAAAGTAAGAATTCCTGCAATTATCAATACAGAAATAAATGGAATCTGCATATAAATAGCTTCTTTTTTAAACCAGTTTCTAGTCATAATACAAAATAGTAACACAAATTTTTTTAACAAAATATATAATTATTATAATGAAAGAATATTTTGGTAACACAATCATTGCCTTTTTGTTTTCTGTGCTCTTTGCAATTTCGGCTGCATTTATCTTTGGATTTGTAGGCACAGTAATTTTTATGTTTAAAGATAATGCATTAGAAACTCAATCTATATGGAATTATTTATCTGGTATACCATTATTTGTTCTTTACAGATCAGGAATGGCAGCACTTATATATATTTATGTCTGTTACATATCAATTACTTTTTTGCTGATAGCAATGCTGATATATAAGTTAATAAGCTTATATAATGATGTTTATCTGAAACCTATATTTTTCTTTACTCTCAGCCTGTTTTTTTGTTTATCGGCTTATTATATTTATTGTTATTTTTCACAATTTAATGATGACACGCAATTAGCATTTGCAATTTTCACACTATTTGTTGGTTTACATGCTGGTTTTTTTTACATAAGAAAATATACAAGAACTTAAAAATACATCTCAAAAAGACACATTTTAGAGTATATTAGCATGATGAAAAAATGTCCTTACTGTGCAGAAGAAATACTGGATGATGCAATTAAGTGTCGTTTTTGTAATGAGTTTATTCTGAAATCAAGCAAAACAAAGTGGTATTTCTCAACTTCTATTATTATTTTGGCTCTACTAGGTGTGGGGCCATTCGCACTGCCCTTGATATGGTTTCATCCAAATTACAAACAAACTACTAAAATCATTTTGACAATTGTAATTATTGGAATAAGTATCTGGCTATACTTTTTAATGAGTGATCTTTATGCAAATTTAATGCAGCAACTTGAGGTGCTGGATTTACAGTAAAAATTACTTTTTAAAACATAATATTTAGGTGTTATTTTGATCAGAAAGTAATATTATTTTGATTAACAAAAAAATTATTAAAAATTCATCACTAAATTTCTGTATCGTTTATATGATTTATAAATCTTTCTTGAAATCTTGTAGGTAAATTCAAATTCATTTAACCATCTGAAATAATATACAGAGCTTACAATCCTCATTTGAAATAGCTTAGTTCTTAAATCACCTGCACCAATTGAATGATGTAAAGCAATTGATTTCCATCCCGGCGTCATATACCAATTCCAGATAGATTTTGGGAAATATCCCCACTTTAATTTATTAC
>JAJDAH010000359.1 GCA_029261965.1 Polyangiaceae bacterium | reverse complement strand
GTGGTCGGGCGTGTGAGAGAGCTCGACGCCTTCCCCGCTGAAGCTGCCGCTCGCCGGGTCCTGGTCACCGACGATGACGTTGTCGGAGATCCACCAGCCGGCCGCGCCGACGTTCAGGTGAATGCAGTAGTGGCACCCGGTGATGCGATTGCCCTTGAGCACGGCCCCGACTGACGCCCCCTCGTTTCGCACGGCGTTGTCCGGCGCCGAGATTTCGAACCCTTCGACCCAGATGTAGTCGCCGCGGATCCGGAGATCGTCGAAAAGCACTGGGCCGTCGCCGGCGGCCACCCAAGCAACGTAGTTGCCGACAGTGCCTGCGGCGTCGAATAAGAGGCGCTGCCCACCGTAGGATCCAGCGTGCACGAGGATGAGATCGCCCGGCGCAGCGACGGCGTCCGCCGCCTCGATACCGAGAAACGGATCGGTCTCCGATCCGCTTCCACCCCCGGATCCCGGCGCGACGTGGAAGGTCCGCCCGCTGGTCGGCAACGTGGGTACCGCCAGCGTCGCCACGGTGGCTGTGCGCGTTTCCCCGCCGCCGTCGGGGTCGGAGAGCGTGAGTTCGACGTCGAACGACGTGGCGGGCGGGAGGAACAAGACGCTACCCGCGAGCATGTTCTGCCCGGCAAAGTCGACGCGGAAGAGCGGATACGCCGGCGCCCAGGTCGCGCTTCCGGCCGGACGGTACCTGACGGCCACCGCAGCATCGTGATCGCCGTCACCAACGACGTCCCATTCGACGCCAACGGATTGGGGCGTCGAGTACGTGCGAAGCTCCCCGGCGGTCACCGACTGCGCGACCGCGTGCTCTACCGCTAGCAAGCCCGACGAGAAAACCAGTGCACCGATTAGATCGCGTCTCATCAGCGGCCTCGACAAACGGTGGGTGATTTCAGCCCGGGGGCCTAAATCTTCAGCGCTAGTTTTTGCACTGCGCGTCGGCCGACCACGAACCGTCGCAATCGGCATCGCACATGCCGCCACACTGGTTCGTGTCGGACACGCCTTCGATCAGGGTGGTCACCCCGTCGCAGATGCACGTGCAGACGCAGACGGTGTCCGAGCTGCCGCAGGCGGCCGTCAAAAGGAATGTCGAAGTCACGAGCAGGAATCCAGCAATTACACGTCGCACTCTCGGTACCTCCCGGCGTTGAAAGCCGAGCATAGCACGCTCGGATTTCAATCGAGAAACTCGAACGGCCGCCCAAGGCCCGGCCTGGTCAGGCCGCTCTCTTCCCCCAGCGGGCCCGGTATACGACCCGATCGGGCTCGGGCAAGCTGACGTCGAACGCGCCGTCGACACGACAGATGTCGAAGGTCGCCGAAAAGGAAGCCGCGACTCCTCGTTGGTAGGTGGTGCTTCGAGCGACCTCCGCCGGCGCACCGATGTGGTGGAGCTCGACCCACGATCGATTGTCGGTGGAGAAGGATAGTTCGCCGCAGTTTCGGTAGACTTGGCCCCAGCCCCGCGGAAAGAACTTGAGCAGCCCGGCCGGCCGCAGGCCGAAGATCGCCACCGCTGCGTCGAGAACGGGTTTCAGAAACGGACTCTCGAGAGACTTCTTCATCGAGTCCTTACTCCAGTCGCAAAGCGCCTGTGTGCCGGCGCACCTCGCTACAGTTTCCGTCAGCTCGATGTCCAGCTCGATGGGCATCCACGCCACGCGAGTGGCCTCTTCCACGCAAGAGACGATGGAGCTTGCCAGCGCGGCTCGCACGTCCCGCTCCACCTCTGGCCCGAGCCCGGACAGGCTCACCAGGTTGGCCTTCATCTGGCTTGCGCGGATCTCGGCGACGCCGGTCACGCGGAGCAGCATATCAGCGCCAGCTCGACGAGTGCAGTGGCGCCGCGCAAAGGTGAGCTCAGCCGGTGGACTTCTTTCCGCGCTTGCCCTTCGAGCCGCCCCCGACGGATGCCTTCGCCGGACCCTTGGGCTCCTCCGGTGCCACCGACGCGGCTTGGAGATCGGTCTGCGTCGACTTTGCCGGCGGGATCGTTCCGCCTTCCACCAGGAAGTGGCAACGGCGGGCGAGCGGGACGACGATCTGGTCGAAGAGGTAGCCAGTTTCGTAAGTGTCCACCAAGTCCTTTGGCGTCACGATGGCGAAGATCTCCGGGCCGGTGAACGACTTGCCCGTCGCGCCGAGCGTGGTCGCGCGGGCCAAGAGCTTGCGGACCAACGCTTCGGGGAGCTTGTCGCTCAACTTGGGGATGGTGATAGCGTCTCGCCATTGGCTCGGATCCATCAGACCGAGCGCCTGAGTACGCTCGAGAACGAGGAGCATGAAGCCGCGGGCGGCGTCGTCGTTCTTGTGAGCCCAGTCCCCTTCGTTGACGAACGCCCAGAGCGCAGCCCACGGGAGCTGACGAACGCGGTCCGCTGGAGCGAAATTGTCGACGATAGCCTGCGGGCTGGTGTCGCCAGCGCTCACCGCGGTCGCCAGGGCGGCCCCCGCGACGTCAGGAGTCAACATTTCCGCCGTGTGCTGAGGAAGGTGCAACGTCGCCACTAGTATCTTCGCGCGAAGGTGCGGGCTGTCCGCCAGCTCTTGCATGATCCCGTCGGGAGGAAAACGATCGGTGAAGGCGCTAGCCTCGTGAAGTCCGCGCTTGATCCCTTCGTCGACGACGTCGCTCAACAACTGACCCGCCGGAGTCAGCGCCTCGCTATCACCCGAAGCCTCGACTGCTTCGGGCGTCGCGACCGAAGCAGCCACCGCCGATGCTGCTGGCGCGGATGCGGGAGCCTGAGGGGGCACGGCGGAAGGCGCCGGGCCCATGTGCTCGGGTTTCTGAGTTCGAGGCGGCTCATCTTGCATTTGTGCTTGGGACTGCTGGCTCTTGGCCTGCAGCTCTGCTTGCGCCTGCGCCGCCTGTTCCGGAGTCAACTGCATTGTCTTGTCCATGACTTCTCCCGAAGAGGGTCAGGAAACCGGCCCGGGCCGGCGGCGTCAACCCACGACGCCACCCGGCATGAGGCGCATCGCGGGACGGGCGGAATGCGGCTAGGCTTGGACCGGATGGTCGCCCGGACCAGCCCAAGCCCGCGGACGTGAAGATCCCCTGAGGCCCGAGACATGCCCGCCCGAACTCCCCCGTCGCGCCCCAGCCGTTGGACGGCCCGAATCCTCGTCGGGCTGGCGATGGCGCTCGCCACTCCGGCTTGCGTCTCGAAGCCAACGATGGAGCTACACGACGCTCGCGTCCAGACCGCGTCCCCCGCAGGGATCGGCATGGACGTCTATCTGAAGGTTCGGAACAAGAACCGGTTCGACATCCAGGTCCGCAACGTCCGCGTCGACGTCACGATCGCCAGCAGGCACCGGCTTCCGCCAGTTCAGTTCAGTCCGAACCAGTGGCTGCGTTCCAAGTCGACGAGCCTGGTGAGGGTGCCGATGATCATCCCCTGGCCGATGGTTCCCGTCGTCCTGGCCGAGTCGGCACGCTCACCCATGATCCCCTATCGAGTCAGGGGCGCCGTCGACGTGACCGGAACGAGCTCGTTCAGGGTCAAGAAGAACAATCACCCGGTGGACGAGAGTGGACAGATCCCACGCCAGGCGTTGCTGATGGCCGCGCAGAGTCTGAATCCGTTTCCCATCTTTCGGTGAGCGACGACCCGCCGACGGTCACGGTTTTACGAAGACGCGCAGTCGGAGCCACTCCACACCACCGCGGTTGTCGTGAGCGACCGCCCAGAGAGTGCTGACCCTCGACGCCGCGGGCGCGAAAAAATCGGTTCCGAAGTCTTCGTTCCAGCCCGTGATGGCGTCGTTCAGCAGTCGGGCAGGGTCGTCGACAGCGCCGGAATCGGCGAAATAGCTCACCCACATCTGCTCCTCGAGCATGCGGTTGCCGAGGTTGGTGCCGACGTCGTCTAGCTCGGCGCTGTTTTCGTCGATGATGGGCTTGAAGGAAATCGGCGTGCACGAGCTCGAGCCGTCACCCGGACAAGACTCCACGCACGGGATGCTGTCCGGACCGCAGTCCGTGACGAGCGCGGTGGGGTCGAAGGAGTCGTTGCAAGCGGCGCCGATGCACTCGGGAGTCACAGCTCTCCCGTCGAGTTCGACGCCGGTGACGATCGGATTCGCGTTAGTCAGCTCTTCGTACACGAAAATCTGCGAGAACCCGGCGACGAAGTCGTTGGGGCCCAATCGCGGCCCGTCGACGCTGGAGAAACACGCCGCCGGGAAGGGCTCACCCGCCGGCGCGTCACCGATGACCCCAGCGCACACGGTAAAGAATACGAACCCGAGAGAGAACGGCGTCGTTCCCGGCGTCTGGTCTTCCTTCTCGGAAATGACGTCTTCGGGCACTGTAAACGTGAACTCCGTGCCCTCACCAACCTGATCGATGGTGTCTTCCGCGTCGTCCACGCACCCCTGGAACAGATCTCCCGGCGGGTTGAAGCAGCCGGCAGCCCAGGTCACTTGAACACCTCGTGGTGCCGACGACGATCCGTCGGCGAACAAGATGGACAGGGTAACGTCATCCCCGGGCTTCGCGAATGGCTTGTCCTTCTGGACCGCGAGCACCCGGAGCTTGTCGATCACGCTCGGTTGGTCGAACTCCGGCGCGCATCCACCGAGGCCAGCGATCAAAAATGAGGCGAGACCGGCCGCCCGCACGACTCGACCCGACATCAGAACTCTCCTCGCACGCCAAGGCTCGGCAGCAGCGGCAGTCCGCTCGCGACCGTGCTGAGCGTGTAGTCGTAGTTGTAGAACGTCTCTTCCGCGGAAGGGTTGTTGTAGACGTTTTGCACGTCGAGGTAGGCGCTCAACCGCCAGTCCCGAAACTGCCAGCGTTTGTCCACGCGGATGTCGAGCGCGTGAAAAGTCCTGAGCCGGGTCGAAAACGGCTCTCCCTCGAACGGTGCATAGGCGCCAGCATCTGCGGCGAACAGCGCGGGCAGAGCGGGCTGTCGGACCACGGGTGTTTCGAGCGGACCGCTCACCATTCGGAACCGCGCGCCGATCTCCCAACCTCGACTGAGTCGATAGCTCCCGAGGGCTACCAAGTTGTGCGTCTGATCGAATTCGAACAAGCGCGACTGATCGGCGGCAAAGTCCTTTCGCACGCTCCGCGAGAGCGTGTAGGCGATCCATCCGAAAAAGTCTTTGTCCGGTTTGTACTTGAGCAGGCTCTCGAGCCCGATGACGTGCCCGGTGCCATCGTTATCGAGGTCCTCGCTCGTTTCGATGTCGCGAGACACGAGGCTGCTCAGATCCTTGTAGAAACCCTCGACGCTGAGCTCGATCTGCTTCGTCAGACCCTGCTCGACGCCGAGGCCATAGTGGATGGCACGATTCGAGCGAACACCGGGGGTGCCCAAAACTGGGTCGGTTTCGTCGAAACCCGGGGGCTGATGAAAAATGCCGACGCCTCCCTTGACCGCTGTGCGGCGCCTCGGCTTTCCCTCCTCGTTGGTTTCCCAGGGCCCCACGACGTCGTAGCGAGCATTGAGCCGGGGGCTGAAGTCCGCATGGCCGCTCTCGCGAGCGTAGTCGATGCGCGCCCCCGGCACGATGCGCACTCGCCGCGCCGGCGTGAGCTCCGCCTCGGCGTACCACGCCGGCTGAAACTCGACGCCGTCAGTGCGCTGCTCGAGCGTCGGCCGAATCGTGAAGGGGCCAGGTGAAGCCTCCCCCGGCCGCTCGAAATCGGGTAAACGCGCACGAAACTCGAACGGGGACAGAAGAAAGTCGAGACCGACATTCAAACGCACACCGTCGGCGACCTTCCACCGGAACTCGCTCCGCGGATTGATGGGGTACCAGAGCGCCTCGAAGATGAGATTGCCGATGGAAAAGTCGATCTCGTTCACGCCGACCGCGACCATCGTGTACAGCTCGAGGTCTCGGGCGAGATCGGCTTCGTAGATGACCTGCCCCTGGTAGAAGCGCACGCCGAACTGCAGGTTGCCGCTGAAACCAGGGTCCTCCACGTCAGGCTCTGGGATGATGAGCTCGAGCCCGTCCTTCGACCCGAAAAAACGCAGGCTGAGCTTCGAGCTCGACGTCTTCTTTTCGGTCATGAACTGGTAGTCGTAGTAGACGGGAGCTTGGGTGACGGACACGTCCGCCGCTCGAAGCGCCGGACCGAGCCACGCATCGAGCCAGCTGCGGCGACCGCCCGCAA
>JAJDAH010000358.1 GCA_029261965.1 Polyangiaceae bacterium | reverse complement strand
CGCGGCCACGGCCTCGTCGAACTTGCTCCGAGGCGCGGCCTCGTCGATGAGGTTCCACTCCACGGCGCGCTTGCCCCGCACCCCTTCGGCGGTCGTGCAAAAGAAGTCCGCCCGATCGCGTCGCACCTTGCGCTTGTCGACCAACCGGGTGAGGCCGCCGGTGCCGGGGAGCACGCCGAGTAGCGGCACCTCGGGCAAACTCACCGCCGAGTTGCCGTCATCCTGAAGCAAGATGTAGTCGCAAGCCAGCGCCAGCTCGTACCCGCCGCCGGAAGCCGTGCCGTTGAGCGCGGCGAGGGACTTGATGCCGCTCTCGTGGCTGAGCTCCTCGAGATAGAGGCGCGTCTCGTTCGTGAACTTGCAGAAGTTGACTTTGAACGGGTGCGCCGACGTGCCCAGCATGTAGATGTTGGCGCCCGAGCAAAAAATGCGTTCTTTGCCGCTCGAGACCGTCACCACGGACACTTCCGGGTGCTCGAAGCGAATTCGTTGCACGGCGTCGGCCAGCTCGATGTCGACGCCGAGATCGTAGCTGTTGAGCTTGAGGGCGTAGCCTGGCCGGAGTCCTCCGTCGTCGGCGACGTCGAGCTCGAGCCGGGCTACGGGCCCGTCGAAGCTGAGCTTCCAGTGCCGGTAGGTCGACGGATGAGTCTCGACGCTGATCGGGTCCATTCACGCGAGAATAACGCCCGATTTACACGCACGCAAGAAGCATATTGCAGTTGACCAGCTTCAATTCTGAAGTATACTGCAGAGCATGCCGACTCAACATCCCGCGTTGAACACCCTGGGGCGCGCAGTTCGTGCGCGCCGCCTTGCACGCGATCTCACTTTGGCTGCGTTGAGTAAACGAGCGCATGTGAGTGAGCGCTTTTTGATTCAGCTCGAATCGGGACGCGGGAACATATCCGTGGCGCGACTCTGCGACGTGGCCGAAGCGCTCGGCACGACTCCCTCGGTGCTTCTCGAAGGAGTCCACTCGGACTCGCCGGAATTCGTCGCCCTCGTCGGCATGAGAGGCGCGGGCAAGAGCACGATCGGTCCTCAGGTGGCACGCACTCTCGAGCTACCGTTCGTCGAGCTGGACGAAGAAATCGAGAGCGCGGCCGGCATGAGCCTCGGCGAGGTTTTCGAGCTCCACGGCGAAACCTTCTACCGACGACTCGAACGCGACACTCTCAGGCGTCTCTTTCGAGAAGGTAAACCCGCGGTTTTTGCCACCGGCGGCAGCATCGTGACGGATCCCGAGACTTACGACCTCTTGCGGCGTAACGCCGTCACCGTGTGGCTCAAGGCGCGCCCCGAGGAGCACCTCGAGCGGGTGCGCGCCCAAGGCGACGAGCGACCGATGCGCAACAGCGCGAACGCCCTCGTCGAGCTCCGCGGGCTTCTCCGCGCTCGTACGCCGCTGTACTCGCAAGCGGATCACGTCGTCGACACTACGATACTCGGCGTGGACGGCGCCGTCGGGGCGCTGGTCGAGACCTTGACCGTCACCAAGCCCGCCGAAGCCCCGAACTGAGCGAGCGGCGAACCAATGGGGTTCAACCGCGAAGCGAGAGGCTCACCACTCGACCTTGACCCGCGGCGGTTGAACGGTGGCTTCGGCGTCGGTCAGCTCGACGATCACGGGGAGCATGGTCGAGCCGTGTTTTTCTTCCTTGAAGTCGATCCCGGCTTGGGTGAGGTCGACGCGAGGAAGCACTTCCTCCTTGCGGAGCGCTTTCACCACGTCCGGTGGTCCCGACACGCTGACACGCACCAATTTCGGTTTGGTTCGGGCGGTGGCGATCCCAATCACCTCGACCGGTAGTTCCTCGAATTCGCGGTTGTTGACGGGGGTGGCGATGGTCACGACCACCGAGGCGAGCGGCGCACCCACGTAGCGAATGCGATTGTTGGGCTCGTCGAGCTCGATTTGTCGCCTGTAGGTACCGTGTTTGAGACCCGAGACGTCGAACGCGGCGAGCCGCGCGAACTGCAGCGTTTCGACGGGGCGCCGCGGGCCTTCGACTGTGATCTTTTCGGGATCGACTTCGGGCTCTCCCTCCACGACGTAACCCTCGGCGGGCTTGCCAGTGATGGATGCTTGGATGGGGATCTCTCGTCGGATGACGTCGTCCCATTCGAGCTTGATCGAAGTCGGGTCGAAAATCTGAGTTTCGACGTCGGGCGGCAGGCTCAGCATCGACGCATCAAAAGTGATCCGATCTTTCTGCCCGTCGCGCAGGTCGAGCTCGATCGGGACGAGCCCATCTTGAATGAGGCGATCGATCGCTCGGGTCGTCCCCCGCAGGGTGACGTGGATGCTCGCCGGGATCGTGGTGATGAGCTCGCGCTTTGCCGCTTCTCTCGGAAGGCGCACGACGACGCCGACGGGGATCGTTCGCGCTTGGTCGGTGACCTGGCCGCGCTGGAACGCGAACAACGCCACGGCGAACATCAGCGACAATGCCTTGAGGCCGAGGTTCTCGGTAAACGATGACTTGAGGAACGCCAACAGAGCGACGACGAAGTTCGGTAATGCGCTCATGACTTGCTATCGGGTTTTCCCGAACCGGCCTTGTCGCTGTCACCGCCCTTGGCGCCGCTTCTCGACGATTCCGGCGCCGTCGGCATCGGCACGACCTGCAGACCGGTTGGCGCCGAGGGGGAAGGGGTCTCTTCCCGCGGCGCCTTCCTCAGCGGTGCCGGTTGCGACTCGCTGTCGGCTCGCCCGCGCAGCGGTGGGGGCTTCTCGGACTCGGTTTCGACCTGCGATTCGGGCTCGGCGTTCGGTCGCGAAATGCGGATCGGCACCGTGACTTCGGTGTCGGGCAGGATCTCCTCGGCAATCTCTCGGCCGCGCATCGAGACCGGCGCAGCATCCTCCGCGGTCTCGGTCGTCGAGGGGTCGGTTTTCGCTGCCTTGAGCTTCTTCTTTCGGAGCTTCGGCGAGAAGAAGTCGTCGAGACTCTTGCGCAGGGTCGAGCCGTCGAGCCCCGGGATGATGTTGCCGTTGAAGCAAAAGCTGATGGTGCCGCGCTCCTCGCTGACCACGACCACCACGGCGTCGGTCTCTTCGGTGATTCCCAGCGCGGCGCGGTGTCGCGAGCCGAAACCCTCGTCCATGACTCGACCCTCGGGCATCGGGAAAAACACGCCGGCCTTGGCGATCCGGTAGTCACGAATGATGACCGAGCCATCGTGCATCTTGTTCATGGCTTCGGGGATGAATAGCGCGACGAGCAGCTCGGACGTGACCTTGGCGTCCAGGTCGTGACCCTTGTGAGCGCCGATGAACTCGTCGAGGTTCGCATCGCGCTCGAACGTGATGAGCGCACCGGTGCGGTGCTTCGCGAGCTCGGTCACGGCTTCCACGACTTCGTCGATCATCTCCGCTTCGCGCGTACGACGTGGTGAGCCGAACCAATCCCGGCCGCGGCTGCCGACTCGCATCAGGGCTCGCCGGATGTCGTTTTGGAAAACGACGACGAGCACTAGGATGATGGACCCCAAGAGGGTTTCCATCACGCTGAGCACCGTGACTAGCTGGAGCGTCCGGGCGATGAGGTAGCCGACGAAAACGACGCCGATGCCGATGCCGACCTGCATCGCACGAGTCCCACGGATGACTCGGAGCGCGAGGTACAGCACCAAGTAGACGACAAAAATATCGAAAGCGTCTCGCGCCAGGTGAAGCGCCGAGTGCTCGACGAGGTACGCGCGTACGGCTTCAAAGACCTGCACGACTCACGCTCGCGGCGTCCCCTTTCGTTTGCCGGTGCCTCGGCCCGCAAAACGAACGCTCGGAGTTGCAGTGAGGCCTCACCTCTACCGGGTAGCAGGCCCCGGAGCACCGCGCAAGCCATCGGGATGCCACGGCATTTCGGCTAGCACGCCCCAACGTGGCGCCGCGCGAGAGCCGTCCTACCGCGCTCGGTCCGCGGTTATTGCCGATGTCGAACTCGACGGCTAGCGTGCGTGTTTCATGGGCCGAGCAGCCGTCCAAACGACGCGGCTCGATCGAGCCAAGCCGCCCGTGAGCCGGAGTCGAAAAGCGTAGGATGTTGCGCACTCGCGTCAGAGCGGGACCGATCGCTGGGCTGGTAATGAGCCTCGTTGCGGCCCTGTTGCTCACCGCCATCCAGGCGGGTGACGGCTACGTGCCGCCGTGGAAACCAGCGTGGGCGAAGCCGGCGCCGACGACCCTGCGGGTGCCCTACGGCCCGCGCCTCGTGCGCAACCCCGACACCGGGCGGGCCGACGTCCGATTCGAGCACCAGCGCATCCTGGTCCCGCGCGGCACGGTCCTCGACCAGCAAGACCGCCTTCACCAGATGGCGGTGAGCTTCGAGGCGGCTCGGCACACGCTTCCGAGGCTCCTCGGGCTCTGGGTGATCTTCTTCACTCTCTCGATGGCGTTGACGTCCTACTTACGGAAGTTTGGACAAAACCGCCTGCGATTACTCCGTGTGCAGATTGGGCTGTTCATCGCGATCGGGCTGCTCGCGGTATTGTCCAAGGGCCTGCTCTTGTTCACGGCGCTGCCGGCCTACTGGATCCCGATCGCTGCGGTTCCATTGTGGGTCGCCGCCAGTTTCGATCGACGCACGGCTTTTGTCGTGACGGTCGTTCTGTCTTTCGTCATCGCATCGCTTCTGCGCTTCGACCTCGTTTTCTTGACGGTGATGCTGTCCGTCGGTCTCTCCGCGACGCTCCTGTACCTGGATCGAAAGCGTTCGAGACACATGATCTTGTCGGGACTATTGGCCGGAGTGAGTGCGGCGTCGCTCCTCGTCGCCATCATGGTCACCGTCGAGGGGCGCTTCGACGTCATGGCGGACCTTCAGAGCGCCGCGTCGTCGACCTTGCTGGCGACCTTCGGGGGCGCCGCGGGCTCGGGGCTGATCGGCGCCGCGCTACGGTCGCCGGCGGCACGCCTCTTGGGAAGCGTGCCGCGGGAGCGATTGCTGGACCTGACGGATCTCGAGCAACCGCTGCTTCAAAAAATGTCGCGCGAAGCTCCTGGCTCGTGGGAGCACTCGCGCGCCATGGCCAACCTGGCGGAGCAGGCGTCGAGCGCCATCGGCGCCGATGCGCTCCTGACGCGCGTGGGCGCCTACTATCACGACCTGGGTAAGACGACTCAAGCCAAGTATTTCGTCGAGAACCTCGGACCCGACGAGCGTTCGCCTCACGACGACCTAGAACCAGACGTCAGCGCCGACGCGATCATGGCGCACGTCGTGATGGGGGCGAAGATTCTTCGCGACGGCGGTATCCCCGAGCCCGTCGTGGAGTTCGCCTATACCCATCACGGAACACAGCTCGTCGAGTTTTTTTGGAACAAGTGCCAACAGCAGGGCAACCCGAAGGAGCTCGACGAATCGGCGTTTCGGTACCCGGGCATGAAACCCCAGACGAAAGAAACGGCGATTTTGATGCTGGTGGATTCGATAGAAGCCGCGTCGCGCACCGTCGACGAGCCCGATCTCGAGGAGTTCGAGCTGATGATTCAGCGGATTCTCTTCACCAAGCTCAAAGCCGGGCAGCTCGACGAATCGGGGCTCGTCATCGAGGACTTGAGGATCCTCGTCAATCGAATGGCCGCGACGCTCGTGAACATGCACCACCACCGCATCAAGTATCCGTGGCAAGCCAAACGCGCAGAGGAGTTCGGTGTGCCTTCGGATGCCGTCGGCCGCGCGTCGTCCCCGGAGATCGAAGTGACCGAGCCCACTGGCGTCCGGAAAAAACCATGATCGACCGAGGAGATTGCCGTTGATGGAAGGCAGCTTCATGAAAGCGTTGTTCTTCGGCGTCGTCGCCGAAGACTTGATCTTCCCCTACCCGGAAGTTCCCGAAGGGGAGCGGCAGACCACTCGGGCGATCGTCGAGAAGGTCGAACGCTTCTTGGAGGACGAGGTCGATTCGATCAAGATCGACGCGGAGGGCGAGCTCGGCGAGCCGATCGTCCGCCGGCTCGCCGAGCTCGGTTTGTTCGGGCTCAAGATCCCGCAAGAATACGGCGGCGCGGGATTGTCGATGACCGGACATGCGCGGGTGATGCAAAGCATCGCGAGCTTCGATCCGTCGATCGCTGCGCTGTTGACCGCGCACGAGTGCGGCCTCAGCCCCATTCTTCTGTTCGGCGACGACGAACAGAAGAAGCGCTACCTTCCGAGGCTCGCTACGGGGGAGATGACCGCCGCGTTCGCTCTGGCCGAAGACGGCTCCGGGAGCGACTCGGGCATGATGCGCACTTTCGCCGAGCTGACCGAAGACGGTAAAACCTACGTGGTCAACGGCGCGAAGAAGTGGGTGACCAACGGTCGTGAAGCCGACCTCATCACGGTGTTTGCGCGAACGAGTCGAGCCGAGGTCGGTTCGAAGCCACGAATGGCCACGCTGCTCGTCGAGCGCGGGCCGGGCGTCTCGACGGACGAGCGAGTGGAAACCCTCGGCATCCGGGGCGTCCCCGTGTCGCACCTCGAGCTCGAGGACGTTCGCGTTCCCATCGAGAATCTCGTCTCGAAGCCGGGCAAGGGCTTCGGCGTCGCCATGGAGGTGTTTTCCATGGCTCGTCTGGGGCTCAGCGCGTCGATGGTCGGGCAATCGCGAACTCTGCTCAACGGCGCCATCGAGCGGGTGAGCTCGCGCCGCAGCTTCGGGCGCGCCATCGCTGAGTTTCCAATCATCAAAGACAAGATCGCCCGGATGATGGCCGACAGCTACGCGATGAGCTCGATGACGTACCTGACCGCCGGGCTCGTCGATCAGCGCGTCGAGGACTACTCGCTCGAAAGCGCCATTTGCCGCGTCGCCGGCTCCGAAGCGTTATGGCGGATCGTCGACGAGTCGCTCTCGGTGGCCGCGGGCAGCGGCTACGCCAAGCCGTTCGAGTTCGAACGCAGGCTACGCGACGCCAGGAGCATGTTCGTGATCGAAAGCACGAACGAGATTCTCCGCTGCTTTGTCGCGCTCGCGGGCATGCAAGGGCCGGGCAAGCGCCTCGAAGGCGTCGTCGCTTCGATGCGAGAGCCGGTCAAGGGGTTCGGTCTACTTCGGGAGTTCGCGGTGAGGAAAGTCAAGGAGGCGCTTCGTCGCGAGCGAATGTCACGCGCTCATCCGGCGTTGAGTCGTGAGGCAGTCATCTTCGAGGCGGCCACCGAGGAGCTCGCTCAGGGTGTGGAGCGGGCGCTGCGCGAGCATGGCAAGGAAATCAGCGAGATGCAGTACGTACAAATGCGCGTGGCGAACGTCGCCATCGATTTGTACGCCCTCGCCGCGTGCATCGCACGAACTTCGAGCGCGATCGAACGCCGCGGGGAAGAAGGCGCTCGGCGCGAGATCGACCTCACGACGATGTTTGCCACGGCGGCTCAGAGCCGCATGCGAAGAAACTTGCAAGCGCTCGAGCATAACGACGACGAGCTTCGAAAGCGCATCGCCGCGCGCGCTTACACCGATCGGGGCTATCCCTTCGACGTCATTTGACGTCGACGTCGACGATCCAACCGAGCCGTCCCCACTCTTGGAACCACTGGCCGACGCCGACCTCCACGGCCTTGGCCTCGGACGGCGCTCGCTCCACCGCCCGTTCGCATGCCGGCACCAAGGGTAGACCGTCCCGGAGCGCTTCGAGCAGGGCGAACGCGCCGTCGCCCACGACATCGTAGTGAAGGCTGCGTTTTCTCGATCGGAACAGCACGAGGTTCTGCGATTGCGCGTCGGGAATCAGCGCCGACGCTTCACCTTCACGGAGCCGCCGTCGGAGTTCCGCCACGGGGTATTCCGTACGCAGCAGTCGAAGCGCTGGGTTGAGGACGATGAGGGCGGTTTCCCAAGCCGCCTCCGGGATGCTGCCGAGCTTGTTGGGGTCGAGCGGGGGAGCGTCCCGCGCGTCGAACAGCTCCGTGTAGCTCCATTCGAGTCGGGCCATGTCGATGCAGAGCTGGCGGTGCGGCAGCCAAGCGCAGCTCTCCACGTGCTCGGTCATCCGGTTTCCGAGATCGCGCAAGGTCCAACTGTCCGGTGCATGGCTCGTCAGGTATTCCTCGACCAAGCGTTCCCAGTCGCCCTGGCCGATCACTCCGCTGAGTCCCGGGTAGTCTTCGAGCAGCGCGCTCGTGTGCCGAAGCCAAAACTGCTCCCGGTAGATCTCGGCTTGTTCGACCGGTCGCAAACGGTCGTTGCCCGTGAGCCGCTCTGTGGCCTCGCGGGTGATGTGCTCGTCTTTGGCGAGCGCCCGGCGCGTCCTCAGGACGCGGGCCATCCAGTGTTGGAGATCGGCGAGCTCGCCCATGCACCCGTCTCCTACTCGGCGGCGGTGGATTCGCTCTCGCGAGGACCGCCCTGTTTCCAGCCGCCCTGGACGGTGCCCGCGTGGGTTTCGCCCTCGAGCTGCGCGTCGGCGGGGCCGCGTTCCTCTATGGCTCGTGCCCAAGGCCAGTCAGGCGTTGCGGAGGCTTTTCCGGCAGCGCGGCGTGCTTTCAGCTCGAGAGCATCGCTCCGAATGTCCCGGGCTTTTTCGGCTTCCGCTACGAGCAGCGAGAACTCGGGGATGTCGTCGTCCCATTCGATGAGCGTTGGTACGGCGCCCGCCTGGGCGATCGTTTCGCGATAGATGTCGTAAACCGGGTCGATCACGTGCCCGGAATGGGTGTCGATGATGTGCGTGCCCACGTTCATGTGCCCGGCGAGATGGATCTGCACGATTCGCTCGTGGGGAACGTTCCGCACGAACTCGAGGGGATCGAAGCCGTGGTTGTAGGCCGAGACGTAGATGTTGTTGACGTCGAACATCAGCCCGATGTCTGCCTGCTCGGCGATTCGACCGATGAACTCCCATTCGGGCATCTCGCTCGAGGTGTAGTTCAGATAGGTCGATGTGTTCTCGAGCGCGAATCTCACCCCGAGAAAGTCTTGGATCTTCTTCGCTCGCTCTACGACGATCTCGATCGCCTCTTCGGTGTAGGGCAGCGGCAGCAGATCGTGGAGATTCACGCCGTCTGCGGAACACCAGCAGAAATGGTCGCTCAGCCAGGCGGGTTGGACCTTGTCGACGAGGCGCTTCAGGCGTTCGAGGTAGGCCGTGTCCGGCTCTTCGGGACCGCCGATTCCGAGCGACACGCCGTGCTGGATCACTCGATAGGTCTCGAGCACGCGCTCGAGGTGGTAGATGGGTTTGCCTCCATCGACCATGAAATTTTCGCTGATGATCTCGAAAAAATCGACTGCCGGGCGATGGTCGAGAATGTGTCGGTAGTGCGGCACTCGGAGGCCCACGCCAACACCGAGATCCGGACACCCGAGGCGAGCTTCAGTCATGTGGGCAGCAGTATGTCACGCGTGATTGCCGGCCGGCCGGCTGCGTCTCCGAAGGGTTCGCGAAAAAAAGAGGCCCGCGCGGCAAAGCGCGCGGGCCCTCTTCGTCGGTTTGACGAGCTACTTCGGGCAGTGGGCGTTGCAGCCGCCTTTGGCTTTGCACTCGTTCTTGCCACCGCAGTCGTTGGCACCTTCGACCGCGCAGCCGCCCTTGCCTTTGCACTCGTTCATGCCTTTGCAGCAGTCTTTACCCTCGGCGGCGGCGCCGGCGGGGGACATGGCGTCGGGCGCCCCTTCGGCGCATCCCGTTGCCGCACCAAGCATGAGTCCGGCCGAAGCCACGACCAACATCGATTTTCCAACTGAAAATGCCATCTAGTTTCTCTCCTGATTGGTTTGCATGGGCCGGCGGGCGCACGAACCGGCGCGGCCGGGGCCTGACTTCGAGCTTACGCCCGAAATCACTTTCGGTTTCAGCCCAAAAAAGGCCGAGGCGACACTAGACGCTGCGACTCCCCAGGCGTCAAATTCGGCTCACCCGATCCCACCTACCGGACACCCGTACCCATGACTGCAAGCCAAAACGGCAGCGATTCCACGCTCTGGCCGACGCCGAGCGCGGCCAGAGTTTTTTCCGAGCGTCGACGTCGGCTGCTCGACCGGTACCCGGAGCCCGCGCTTTTCGTCGCCGGCTTTTGTCGCCCGCGAAACTTCCCGGCCAACCAACATGCGTTTCGCGCCGAGAGTCATTTTCTGTACTTGGTCGGCAGGTCGCTCGAAGGCGCGGTCCTGTCGACCGGGGGCGGAAACGCGGTGCTCTACGTGCCGCCCCCGGACGCCGAAGCGGTGCTCTGGGCCGGCCCCCAGTCTTCGCTTGCCGACCTCGAAAAAGAGCTCGAGATCGCCGTGCGGCCGATCGACGAGCTGAGCGCTAGCCCCGAGCTCGCCACCCTGCCGCCGCAAGACGGTGATACCGCCGAATGGCTCAGCGAGCGACTCGGTCGCGACGTCGACAGCGGGTCCGGAGACGACCTCGATGGGGCGGACGCGAAGCTCGCCGACGTCATGGTCGAGCTACGGCTCCGTCACGACGCTGCAGCGGCGGCGCAAATTCGACAGGCGGTTGCCGTCACCGAGCTCGCTCACCGCGGCGGAATGGCGGCAACGCGGCCAGCGATTCGCGAGGCAGTCGTTCGCGCAGCGATGGAGCAGGCGATCATCGCGAACGGAATGACCTGTTCCTACGGCTCGATCGTGACGGGGCACGGAGAGGTCTTGCACAACGAACGACACGACGGCGTGTTGGAACCAGCCGATCTGGTGCTCGCGGACGTCGGCGCCGAAACGCCCGAAGGCTGGGCCGCCGACATCACCCGAACGTGGCCCGTGTCGGGCCACTACACGAGTACCCAGCGCACCATCTACGAGCTGGTTCTCGACGTGCAGCGCGCCGCCATCGACGCCGTCCAGCCCGGGGCGAGCTACCGCGACGTGCACCACACTGCGGGCCGGCGCCTGGTGAGCGGGCTCGTCGAGCTCGGCATTCTTCGTGGCGATGCCCAGGAGCTATTCGAGCGCGGTGCGGCTGCGTTGTTTTTTCCCCATGGCGTCGGCCATCTACTCGGCCTCGATGTGCACGACATGGAAGACCTCGGGGATCGCGCCGGATACGCCGCCGGCCGAAAACGGAGCACGAGCGCCACCGATCGCTTTCTGCGTCTCGACCGCGATCTCGAGGCCGGCATGGCGGTGACCGTCGAGCCGGGTTTTTACCGCATTCCGGCGATCCTCGACGACAGCGAGCGGGTGGCGCCGTTCGTCGATGCCCTGAATCGTGATGAGCTCGACAAGTTCTCCGACGTCCGTGGAATACGCATCGAGGACGACGTGCTCGTCACCGCTGAAGGAAACGACGTGTTGAGCCGTTCGATTCCGAAGCACCCTGGGGATGTCGAAGCGACGATGCGAGAGGCTCGCGGGGGCTGAGCCGAAGCGACCCTCGATCCACGAGCTACTTCTTTTTCTTCTTGTCGTCGTCGTCGTCTTCTTCTTCGGCGCTCTCGAGCTTGATCTCGTGGTCGACGCTGACGGGTCCGCCGTCGTACGTCGGAACGATGATCGCCTTCATCGCGCGAAGGATGCATTTGCCGAGCCGCGTATCGGTGAACTCGCTCCCGATCTCCGCGTCCGTGACGTGGCCGGCAGGGTCGAAGGTCAGCCGGACGGTCGCCGAGCCCCCGGGCCCCTCTTCGTCCACGACGCTCGGGCACTGCGCGGCGTTTCTCGCTGCGCGGAGCAGTTCGCGCTTCGCCTGCACCTTGTCGAACTTGCGCTTCTTCTCGAGGTCGGTCTCGACTTCTTCGGTCGTGTCGCCACGCGCGGCGGCGCTCTTCTCGGACTCTTCCGCCAAGCGGAGTTGCTCTTCGAGCATGTCTTGAGGAGTCTTGGCGCCCTGGCTCTCTCCCTTGGGGCCACCCCTGCACGCCACGCTGAGGGCGAGCGCCGCACCCAGCAACACGTAATGAGCTCGTCGCATGCGTCGAATCCTAGTCGAGTCCTCGCTTCGGTCAATCCGGCGACTGCGACGCCCGGGTTTCCGTCGGCATCAGAGCTCCGACAGGTGATAGTCCTTGATCTTGTACAGCAGGGCGCGATGGCTGATTTCCAGGAGCTCCGCCGCCCGGGTCCGATTGCCCTTGGTCTTCTGCAAGGCCCGGCGAATCAGGATTTCTTCGATGACGCGCGACGTCTTCTTCACGCTGAGCTCACCGCTCGACAGCTGCAACTGAACCGGGTCCCTGGCCTCGCGGATGCGCTCCGGCAAGTCTGAGGCGATGATCTGGTCGCTCTCGCAAAGCACCATCGCCCTTTCGATGGTGTTTTCGAGCTCACGGACGTTGCCGGGCCACGAGTACTCGTAGAGAAGGCGCCGTGCTTCGGTATCGAGGCCCCGAGTGCTGGTGCCTAGCCGGCCGTTGTTTCTCTGGATGAAGTGGTCGATCAGGAGCGGGATATCGTCGCGTCTCTCCCGGAGCGCCGGAACGTGAATCGGGAGCACGTTCAGACGATAGTAGAGGTCCTCACGGAACCTTCCTGCCTTGGTTTCGTTCAACAGGTCCCGGTGCGTTGCAGCCACGATGCGCACGTCGACTTTGATGTCCCGCGCGTCGCCCAGGCGCCGGATGCTTTCGTCTTCGAGAACCCGGAGCAGCTTGACCTGGAGCGCGAGCGGTAGCTCGCCGATTTCGTCGAGAAAGAGTGTGCCTCCGGTGGCCTCTTCGAACAGGCCTCTCCGATCCTGCGTTGCGTCGGTGAAAGCGCCGCGTTTGTGGCCGAAGAGCTCACTTTCCAGGAGGTTTTCCGGGATGGCTCCGCAGTTCACGGCGATGAAGGGGCCGCCTTTTCGTGCGTTCCTCAGATGCAGCGCGCGGGCGACGAGCTCTTTGCCCACCCCGCTTTCCCCGGTGACGAGAACCGTCGTTTTGTAGTCGGCGATTTTCGCGATTGTTCGGAAGATGTCCTGCATCTGCGTACTTTTCGCGAGGATGTTTTCGAACTTGTGCTCCTTGCTGATTTCCTCTCGGAGGGCACGGTTCTCGCGTTTGAGAGATTCTCGCTCTTCGGCCTTTTTCAGCGCGAGCACGACCTCGTCAGGCTTGAAGGGCTTCTGCACGTAGTCGTAAGCACCGGCTTTCATGGCCTCGATCGCCATGTCCATGTTCCCGTAGGCGCTCATCACGATGACTGTGGCGTCGTTTTGCTTCGCCCGGAGGGTCGCCAGGAGATCGAGGCCGCCCATCTTCGGCATTCGCACGTCGGTCAAGACGACGTCCGGGCCGAACGAATCCACCATCGCGAGCGCTTCTTCACCGCTCGAAGCCGTTTCGACCTCGTAGCTGTGGCGCTTGAGCAGGGTTCGCAGCACCAGCCGCAGGTTCTCTTCATCGTCGACAACAAGAACGCGGCGCACTATGAAAAAAATGCTAACCGCAGCGTTGGGTCCTTGCAATGATTTGCATAGCCTTCTTGCGGCTGTATCCGTATCCCACCGATTCTGATAGGGAATCCGTCAATGCTTTGCGGACTAGACCAGCTGGCTTCGGGCCCCTTCAGTAGCCTTCGAAAGCGCATTCGCGGTGCGGAATTCGGGCTGCTCACTCATCCCGCCGCGGTCGACCGCCTCGGCCACAGCACGCGCGAAGTGCTCGAATCACTCGGAGCTGTTCCCCGAGTCGTGTTCGGCCCCGAGCACGGACTCGATGCAGTGGCGCAGGCCGAGGAACCGGTCACTGTCGCTGCGTCGGAATCCGACGGTCCCCGCGTCATCAGCCTGTATGGCGACAACGAGGAGTCGCTCAGTCCTCGTCCGGAAGATCTCGACGGGCTCGAGCTCCTGTTCATCGACTTAGCCGACGTCGGCAGCCGTTATTACACCTACATTTGGACGGCGCTGTTGGTCGCCCGCGTCGCTGCTGAAGCTGGAGTTCATGTCGTCGTCTTGGATCGCGCCAATCCGATCTCCGGAGACGCCGGGTTGATCGAAGGGGCGCCGCAGAAGGACGGATTCCTGTCTTTCGTCGGCCTCGAGCCTTTGCCGATCCGGCACTCGATGACGGTGGGTGAAATTCTTGCGTACTTCATGGCACGAGACGAAAAACCGCTCGGCCGAGATGGCGTGCTGTCGGTCGTGCCAACTCTTGGCTGGGAGCGGCTCCGGACAGCGGGCGCTTGGGGTCGGCCATTTGTCATGCCGTCACCGAACATGCCGACCTTGGAAACCGCTCTCGTCTACCCGGGCGGCTGTTTGCTCGAAGGCACCAATCTGTCCGAAGGACGAGGCACCACCGCGCCGTTCCAGATGGTGGGGGCGCCGTTTCTCGATGGTGTGGCATTGGCCACCGCGCTCCGCGAAACCGACTTGTCCGGATGCATCGCGCGGCCGGTCTCGTTCAAGCCGACCTTTGAAAAGTTTGCGGGGCAGATTTGCAGTGGCGTGATGTTGCACGTCACGGACCCGGCGCTCTTCCGCCCCGTTCGGACCTACTTGTCCCTGGTCGCGCTGGCGCGTGCCCAAGCGCCCGAAGATTTCGCCTTCCGAACCGAGCCCTACGAGTTCGAGACTGAAATTCCCGCCTTCGACTTGCTCACCGGTTCGACCGAAGCCCGCCAAGCGCTGATGAGCGGCGCTGGGCCCGATGACGTCGTGGAAATTCTCGCCCCAGTGGGGGACGAATGGCCGCAGACGGTTCGAGAGGCGGAGGCTCGCGCCATCGCTGCCGTCGCCTGATACTGCCATCGCCTGACCGCTGCCATCGCCTGACCGCTGCCATCGCCTGACCGCTGCCATCGCCTGACCGCTGCCATCGCCTGACCGCTGCCATCGCCTGACCGCTGCCGCGCCTGCTCTCGATCAGGCTCCGACGATCGGCTCGAGGCAGCTCTCGCGTGCCCGCTGGGCTTCCACGAGAGGGACCCGACAGACTTCGTTTTCCCCGGCACGGACGACGAGCTCGTCGCCGCCGGTTCGTCCCAAACGCCGCACTGGCACACCCGCCGCGCGGGCGAGCTCTTCGACGCGATCCGGGTCGGCCGTCCCGACGATCACCCGACTTGGCGCTTCGCCAACGAGCACCTCGGGTGAAGCCGACGGCACGTCCACCGTTGCCCCGACCATGCCGCTCGTGACGCCGATAGGCGTTTCGTCGCCCACTCCGGTGCAGCACTCGGCGAGCGCGACGAGCAACCCGCCTTCGGACAAATCGTGCATCGATGTGACCGCGCCCTGCTCGGCGAGGGCGACAAGCAGGTGCTGCAGCCGCACCTCGGCTTCGAGGTCGATTTGCGGCGCAGGGCCGACGACCTTGCCGGTCTTCTGGTGCACCCACTCGGATCCGCCGAGCCCGGCACCGGCCGCTTCGCCCAGCATGAGGATCGTCACGTCGGCGGTAAAAAACGATCGCACGATGCTCTTCTCGTCCGAAATGAGCCCGACGGCAGCCACCGTCGGCGTTGGCAGGATCGCCCGGCCGTCGGTTTCGTTGTAGAGGCTGACGTTGCCCCCGACGATTGGGGCGTCGAGCGCGCGACAAGCGTCGGCGATACCGTCGACCGCTTCGGAGAATTGTCGCATGACCGGCGGGTTCTCGGGATTGCCGAAGTTCAGGCAGTCGGTGACCCCGATCGGGCGGGCGCCGGCGCACGCGAGGTTGCGGCAAACTTCTGCTACGGCCATTGCGCCGCCAATTCGTGCATCGAGCTGCACGAACCGCCCGTTGCAGTCGACGGAGAACGCCAAGTGCTTGTCGACCGCTTTGCCGTCGCGCTCGCACTTGACGCGCACGACCCCCGCATCCGAGCCCGGTCGGACTCCCGTGCCGCCCCGCACGATGTGGTCGTACTGGCGCCAAATCCATCTTCTGGACCCGACGTTCGGCGAAGCCAAGAGTGCGAGGAGCTCGCGCGCCCAATCTGTCGGGACGCCGAGGGTCGACACGTCGAACGCGTGTAGGCCCGCCAGAGACTCGTCGGTCGCCTGCGGCCGGTCGTACTTTGGAGCTTCGTCGGTCAGCACCGCGACCGGGAGGTCGCACACGGTGATTGGCGGACCAGGCGCGACGTCGTCCACGGTCGGGTCGTAGTCGGGCGTCGCTTTGATCACCCATCGACCGGTGTCAGTCACCTTGCCGATGACGGCGGCATCGATGTCCCATTTGTCGCAGATTTCGAGCACACGCGCTTCGCATCCGGGTTTCGCGACGAGCAGCATTCGTTCCTGTGACTCGCTGAGTAAGAGCTCGTAGGGCGTCAGCCCCGCGGCCCGCCTCGGCACGAGGTCGAGATCGATCTCCACGCCCGCGTCCCCGCGGCCGGCCATCTCCACGCTGGAAGAGGTCAAGCCGGCGGCGCCCATGTCCTGGATGCCGATGAGCAAGTCCTCGCCGAAGATCTCCAAGCACGCTTCGACCAGGAGCTTGCCGAGAAATGGGTCGCCGACCTGAACGGTGGGTCGCTGGCTCGGGCCCTCCTCGGTGAACTCGTCGCTCGCCATCGTCGCGCCATGGATGCCGTCGCGCCCGGTCTTGGCTCCGACGTAGAGGATGGGGTTACCGGCTTCGCCGGCCTTGCCGTAGAAAATCCGATCGGTGCGCGCGACTCCGCACACGAAGGCGTTGACGAGGATGTTGCCATCGTAGCTCTCGTCGAATTGAACCTCGCCGCCGACGGTCGGCACGCCGAAGCAATTGCCGTAGCCACCGATCCCGGCGACGACGCCGCGAACGAGCGACGGGGTTTTGGGATGGTCCGGTCTGCCGAATCTCAACGAGTTGAGCGCAGCCACCGGGCGCGCGCCCATGGTGAACACGTCCCTCAGGATGCCCCCGACACCGGTTGCCGCACCTTGATACGGCTCGATGTAGGAGGGGTGGTTGTGCGATTCCATCTTGAAGACGGCTGCGAACCCGTCGCCGATGTCGACCACGCCGGCGTTTTCGCCGGGCCCCTGGATGACCAGCTCGCCCTCGGTCGGCAGCCGTTTGAGGTGCACGCGTGAGCTTTTGTACGAGCAGTGCTCACTCCACATGACGCTTGCCACGCCGAGCTCGGAATAACTCGGCGTTCGGCCGAGCGACTGGCACAGGAAGTCGTACTCTTTCTGCGAGAGCTTGTGACTCTGGGCGAGCTCGAAGTCGACTGGCAGGTCACCGGGAAAAGCCGCGACCCGCTGTCCCGGCTCGCCGTCCTTTCGCGGCTCCGCGTCGCTCACTCAGAGAAACCAGACGCCGAGCACGCACAGTGCCGCGCCGAGGCCGATGATCCCCACCGCTGCCATTTCCCAGCCGCCGCCGTCGGGGTCGGCTTGGCGCAGCTCGATCGAGGCGAAGCTGTGAGCCTCTCGGCGCTGCCGCCCAGTCACGGCGAGATTCGCTGCCCTGAGGGCGAAATCGTCGTGCTCGTCGTTCAACACGGCGGTCGAATTATCATGGCTCGGGGCGCGGTGTCGACCGTGTTGAGCTGGGCCCGATCTCGCTGAAATCTCGAAAGATTCATTGAAATCGAGACCTTCCCTTGCTCTCCCACCATTCGCGATAGCGTTTTTGAGCCCGCAAGCGCTCTTTCTTCGGCAAGTCGTCGTAATAGCCGAAGTATTCCTTTGTCAGGGTCTTGAGCTCGTCGCCGGCGGCCCGCCGCACCTCGGAGACTTCGTGCGACAGCGCATCGATCAGCCATTCGACTCGATGCTTGTTGGCGTGTTTTTGCCACCACTCGACCCAGCCGTCGGTCTCTGCGCCGAAGTCCTGGCGGGCGAGCTCGACGAGCGCCCACTGGGCGGCCCTACCGATCTCGCGGTCATCGTGGTCGAGCAGCTTGACGAGGTCGGGGATGGCGCCGCCGTCCCGGAGATCTGCCAGCGCTTGGATGGCGGACAGCGCCGCGGCTTCGTCCTCCTTCACCCGATTGGCGATTCGGACGAGCTCGGTTCGCAGCACCGGCACGGCGTCTTCGTCGGTGTGCAGCATTCGAGCAGCGGCGAGAGCGGCTCGTCGAACGTCCTCGTCTTCGTCCGCAAAGCGCCGAGCAACGGCCGTTGCTGCCTCGGTGCTCGCCATCTCGCCGAGCAGGCGAGTGGCCCAACCTCGCACATGCGGATCCTTGTCGTTGGTGCGGACCGCGATGAACGGCGCGGCCTCGGTTCCGAGCAGTGCGAGGGTCGCGAGAACCGGGCCGCATTCCGACGCGCGGATGAGCGCTCCGGTTCGGCGCCGCGGCTCCGCGGTCACCGGCCCAGGGAACTTCGCGACGAGCGACGAAATCGCGGAGCTGCCGATCTCCACGAGACGATCGGCGGCGGACCAATGGCCATCCAGCAGCTCGGCGACGAGGTCCTCGCAGTCCTTGTCCACGTTGACGATGACGCTCGGGAGCTTCATCTCCTTCGAGCTGTGCCGAGGCTTCGGCACGCGCGGACCGAACGCGACCCGGCGTGACGGCGCGCCCAACGCTTCGGACTCCGCGTCGCTCTCGAGCGCGGCGAGCTCCTCGGCGCTGAGCTCGCTGGCGTCGTCCGTGCCGACCGAGATCTCCGGCGCGTCGTCTTCTGGCGCGGCTGAATCGGCGGGTTCCGACGTCGCCGGGACCGGCGCTGGGGCGGCATCAGGAGGGGCGGGGCGCGGTACCGTGCTGTCGGGGCGGGGTACCGTGCTGCCTGGCGGAGCGGGCGCCGGTGCGTCGTTGTCGTTGCCGTCTGGCTCGGGCACTAGCTCGAGCCGCTTGCCGCTCTTCGAGCTCATCGGCGCGCCGGTCGCGGGCGCGGCGGGAGAAATCGCCGCGGCGCGTTCGAATGCGGAGGGCACACCTGGCGTCGTCGAAGACTCGGCGGCAGCGTAGCCGGTCGCGGGTCGGCTGGGCACGTCCCAACCGTCCTCGGATGGCTCCGAATCGGCCACGGCGCTCACGGCCGTCAATCCCAGCGGCGGCGGAGTCGAGTGACGCATCGGGGTGCCCTGTGGCGGCGTCGGACTTTTTTCGGCCGGATGCGCGGCCTCGGATCCGGCTCCGACTCCGATCACTGGCCGAACGAGGGGCGGCTCCGATTTTTTTGTTGCTGGGGCGGGCGCGTCGACGTCGATGGTCGGTGCCGGGATGACGGAGGCGACCTTCTTCGGCAGAGTGGAGGCGGGTTCGGGCGCCTTGGCCGGTTCGGGCGCGTTCTTCAGCTCGGGCGGCGCCGTCGGCTCGGGCGGCGCCGTCGGCTCGGGCGGCGCCGTCGGCTCGGGCGGCGCCGGGGCCACCGCCGCGACGACGGCGGGGGCGTCTTCGAGCGCGCCTTCTTCGTCGAGCCCGTCGAGTCCGTCTAGCCCATCGGCGCTGCCCCGCAATTCGAGCGCCGACGCCAGCGCCGCGGCACGCTCCGCCCGGGCCGGTCGGGGATTGCGGTAACCCGGCGGTGGTGGCAGCTCGGCTTTTTGGGCGTTCGCCACGCGTGCGGCGTCGGGATCTCGCTGCACGGCTTCGCGTGCGGCGAGCTTTCGTTTGAGGATGACTTCCTCGAGCGCCCGCGCCACCAGAGGGGAGAATGCGATGGGATCGCCGACGTCCTCCAGTTGCACGTTGGCTTTGCCGTGGTCCCCATACAGAATGAGCAGGCACCGGCCACGCAGGCGCACGGCCAACAGCAGGACGACGCGGCCCCCCGGGCGCGCGAGATCGTTGGCGAGCCTGGCATCGAGCCCATCTTTCGCCAGGCGCACGAGCGGCGACGTGCCTTCCTTTTTCACGCTGGCAAGCGAGCTCGGCAGATCCAGCGGTTCGCCAATGCTCTGGACCTGCTCGCGATTGGCTCCGGGCCCTCGTGCGTCCCAGCCTTCGGCGATGTCGCTCTGCACCGTGAACAAGGCGGTGTACTCGAAGTACTGAGCAGCGAAGTCGACGAACGCGCTGAGAACGTCGTCCCGCGACTCCGCGGACATGATGTCCTGCTCCGCCATCGCCGCGGTGTAAGGACCGCGCCGTTTGCCCTTGCCCGCGCGGGCGCGGCGCGCCCAGCCACGAAGCTGGCCGAGCGACGGCATTTGACTCGCCACGGGAACGGTCGAGTTGCCGGCTGCGGCTTCGATGGCGGGCGCCTCTGCGGTACCGCCGGGCTCGCTGCTGCTGAGTTCGGTGCTGCTGGCTTCGGCGACGACGTGTGGCGGCGGAGCTGGCGGAGCGGCAGCGGGCTCGTTCGTTTGGGCTTCAGCGCTGGGCGTGTTCGGCTCGACCACCACGCGGGGACGGTCGAGCGGCCGTGACAGCTCCGGCGGCGGCGGCTCGGATCCCAGCGAGAGATAGCCGATGGGAGGGACAGTCGGTGGCCGAGGAAGATGGCTGACGTCCGGGGGATCGGTTCCCATCGGTTGCGGGTGCGAGCTCGGGCTCGGATCGGGATGTCCCTCCAGCTTCGCGACGAGACGGAACAGCCGACGATCGAGCTGCAAGCCGTAGTCGCGAGCGATCGCTTGACGAATTCTCACGAGCGGCGCCACGCACAAGTCGAGTTCGATGCCGAGAGCAAACCCCAGGTCTGCTTCGACTTCGGGCGGCAACGGCTCACTCACGGCTGCGGTGAGTGTTCGGTCGACGAGCCCGAGCGGATAAAGGCCGTGCCGAAGCGCGACGTCGCCCGGGACTAGCGTGAAAGTTTCTTTCGGCGCGACCGGTAGCTCTCCCGCGGGCGCAGCTTCCATCGAGTAGCTCTCGGCCAAGAGCTCGACCAGGGCCGCTTCGCTCACCGCGGCAAGCTCGAGCAAGTTGGTCGCGAGGTCCCCGCCGTAGACGACTTGACGGGCGAGTGCCTCCTCCACCTCGCGCATCGTGGCGACGTGGTTTTTTACGATGGCTGAGCTCAGCGTCGGCATCGCTGAAAAAACAGTGTTTTCGTGGGGTCAGGGGATGTCAACGGGGCAACGATTCTGGCTCGGGCGCTACGATCACGTCGCCCAGCAGCCACACGGCTAGGCCCAGATACAGCAGGATGCCGAACACGTCGACGAGAGACGCGATGAAGGGGGTCGAGCTGGTGGCCGGGTCGATGCCCAGGCGATGCAGTATCAGAGGCATCATGCCGCCGATGACGCACCCCAAAAGCACCAGCCCGACGATGCTGAGGCCGATGAGCAGGGCGACGATCTGGCCGTGGCTGTTGAGTAGCGCCCATCCGGCCCCGATCAGCCCGAGGGTGGAGCCGAGCACCGCGCCCTGCGTCACCTCGCGCAGCAAGACGCGCCACCAATCGTCCCAAGTGATGTCGCCGACAGCCAGCCCTCGAATGATGAGCGACGCGGACTGAGATCCCGAGTTGCCCCCCGCGGAGATCAAGAGCGGTAGATAGAGAGCGAGGGCGGTGACCGACGCGAGGATGACGTCGAACTCTTTCATCGCCAGCGTCGTGAGGAAGCCGCCGAAGAAGAGGATCACGAGCCACGTAATTCGTTTGCGAATGATCTCCGGCAACGTCGTGTCGAAGTAGCCGTCTCGCATCGGCTCGACGGCGGCCATCTTCTGCACGTCTTCGCTCTGCTCTTCGGTGAGCACATCCAGGATGTCGTCCGACGTGATGACGCCGAGGAGCTCGCCGCCGTCGCTGACCACCGGCAGCGTATTGAGATCGTATTTGGCGAGCTTGCGCGCCACGTCTTCCTGGTCGAGCTCGGGCGGGACCGAGATGACGTTTTGCCTCATGACCACGTCGATCGTGTCCCAAGGTTTTGCGAGCAGCATTTGCCGCAACGTGAGCACCCCGAGCAATTTGTCGTCGTCGCCTTCGGTCACGAAGATCGTGTCGACGGTCTCGGCGTCCTCCGCGAGTTGGCGAATTTCTTCGATCGCATCCGACACCGGACCGCCGGGATCAAGCGCGATGAAGTCTTTTGTCATCAGCCCGCCGGCGGACGTGTCGGGCCACTGCCGGAGCTCTCGAACCTCCTCGACGAATTCGGGGTCGACGCGCCCGAGGCTTTCGAGCAGTTTTTCGCCGAGGGCTGGAGGCGCGTGGCTCAAGAAATCCGCGAGATCGTCGGTGTCCATCTCCTTGGCGATGGTGGCGGTCTCGCGAACACCGATGCGTTCGGCCAGCGCCTCTTGTCGGTCCTCGTCGAGCCGCTCGAAGACCTGGGCGGCGTACTCTTGCGGCAGGGCCAAGAGCATGACTGCGGCCGTTTCGTCGTCGCGCTGATCGATGATGTCGGCGACGTCTTCGGGGTGGATTTCCGCCAGCACATCTGCGGGCACTTCCTGACTTTCTCGAAGCAGCGCTTCGAGCTCAGGCCCGATCAGGCTCGCGAATCGCATGGCCGCGCCGGCTTACCAGGTTCCCAGCTGGGCCGGAACGTTGTGCCCCTCGACGCGCTCTGGCACACGTGACCCATGGCTGTTCACGAGGAGCTCGAGCCACCCGTCTTGTCGATCACCCTGGATCGGCCGAAAGCCAACGCCTTCGACGTCGAGCAAATCGAGGCACTGCGTGCTTCGCTCGAACGAGCGGCGGAAGTCGAGGGCGCGCGCGTGCTGCTGCTGCGCGGGGCCGGTGACGTGGCGTTTTGTGCTGGTGCCGACATGGGGGCGGTGGGCCCGCTGGCGACGCCGGATGGTCTTTCCGATTGGACTCGGAACGCTCACGACATGCTCGACCGAATCGCTGGATTTCCGATCCCGATCATCGCCGTCCTGCGGCGGCCGGCGGTGGGTGGTGGTTTCGAGCTCGCTTTGGCGTGTCATTTGCGGGTGCTTTCGCGGGACGCTCACGTGGCGATTCCCGAGATCCATCGCGGCTACCTGCCGAGCTGGGCGGCGATCGAGCGACTGGTTCCGCTCGTCGGGCTCGGCTTGGCCGGCGATCTCTTGCTCACCGGCAGAAGGGTGTCGTCCGACGAAGCGCTGGCGCGGGGAATCGTGCACCGAGTCGCTGACGATGCGGACGGAGAAGCTCGCGCGCTCGCTGAAGAAATTGCCGGCCTGCCCCCGTTGGCCGTGCGCGCTGCGCTCGGTCAAATCGGCGGAGGCTCGGATGGACGCGAAGCGCAGCGAGCCCGCGAGCTCGCTGATCTCGAACGCCTCGTGACCACCGAAGACACCGTCGAAGGGGTCACGGCGTTCTTCGAGAAACGCCAACCGAAGTTCAAAGGGAAGTGAATCGGGTCGGCGGGCGAACTACGCCGCGCGCCCAGCGCCGCGAAACATGCTCGGCAGACTCAAGACGAGGATTGCTCCGATGACGAGCCCCGCGCCGACGAGCTCGGGCGCGCTGGGTACCCGTTTGTCGAGAAACAGATGGAGCGCGTAGGTCGCGCCAACCCCAGCGAGGATGCTCGAGGCGCGGTTGACCGGTACGGAGAACGAATTTTCGCGTCGGTCGAGGAAAACGAGCGTGCCGAATACCCCGGTGCCCTGGGACAACAGACCGATGGCGATCGCGTGCGGCACCACCGCCGAGTCGAAGAACGACGTGAACCCCCGCCGCACGGCCTCCATTTGGTCCCCTTCGCCGACGAGCGCGAGGATGACCAGCGTGATGACCACGAACGGCGTCGCCACCATTTGCTCCTCGACGAAGTACTTCTTCGTGACGGCGGGGTCGTCCGACTTGGCTAGCCGGCTCATGAACCGGAATCGAATGAAGTACCCGGTGAGGTAGGCCGCGACGTCCACGAGCGCGACGAGTGTCAGGTTGGCCCCGCTCTTCTTGGCGAAGGTGGCCGACACGAGCGCTCCGAGGCTCAACGCTAGCGCCAACCACGAGAACCACCGCACACGACGTTTCGAAATGAAGTCGACGATGGGGGCGATCACGAGCACGCCTCCTCGCATCAGGAGCATCATGAAAACGATCGAAACGCCCTTGAAGGTGTAGGCGAGGGTGGTCGTCGCGATGATGGTGGCCGTGCAGATGCCCGAGAGGAACGTCCAGCGCGTTGGCGACGGGAGCTTCAGGCCGAACACGGTTCGCTGGGTTGCAAACTTCCACCACCCGACCGAGGTCAAGAACACGAGCATGGCGAGGAGCGATGCCGCCGTGGTCACCGGTAGGAGCTCGAACCCCGAGACAGGACGGTCCATCCCGGCGATCCACCCGGAGCTCACCGACTTGGTCAGCGCGCTATAGGGCAGGTAACAGGCGAAGTAGCCTGCCGCGAAGACCCAAATGCTCGTCAGTCCGGTCGACCACGGCGTTTGGCTGGCATTCACGGGATGGACACGAGTAGCACTGCCGGCAGGTTTCGGCGATCCAGGCTAAGCTTGGCGCGAGTTGGCGAACATCGGCTACATTCAGGTCGTTCGGCACTGCAACCACTTTTGCGGTTTCTGCTCGAACCCGACCACCCCCTTCGCGCACACCTTCGAGTCGATGAAGGTGCTCGTCGACGATTTCGTCGATCGGAGCTATTTCGGCGTGATCCTGACCGGTGGTGAGCCGACACTTCACCCCGAGCTCCCGAAGATCGCGGCGTACGCCCGGGAGCGAGGACTGCACGTGCGAATGATCACGAACGGTCATCGCCTCGCCGAGGAGAGGTTCGCCGAGGCTCTCGGCGAGGCGGGGCTGCAGCTCGTTCACGTGTCGGTGTATTCGATCGACCCGGAGGTGGAGCAGCGCCTCCGGGGGGCGGCGGGAACGCTCGAGCGCGCGTACGCGGCGGTGAAAAATGCGAACCGCTTCGGCATCGAAGTCAACATCAACTGCGTCATCAACAAGCTCAACGCCAACCATCTCGACAAGAACATCGAGTACTGGATCGAGAATCATCCCTACATCCGGCACTTCATCTGGAACAACCTCGACCCGTCGATGGGTCGCGCGGAAGTGAATCAAGGGGAGTTCACCCCGAAGCTCGGGGACTTCGAGGCGTCGCTGCACCGTGCGATGACGCTTTTGCACAACAGCGGGAGGACGTTCCGCGTCGAGAAGGTCCCGCTTTGCTACATGACCGACTTCGCATGGGCGAGCACGGAGACGCGCAAGATCGTCAAAGGCGAGGAGCGCATCGTGCACTTCCTCGACAACAAGCAGACGGTGCGTCAGACGGACTGGGAGCACATCTACTCCGAGAGCTGCGACCGCTGCTCGCTCAGGACGATCTGCGGCGGGCTGTTCGATCGCGGCAACGGCTACGATCCGGCGGAACTTCATCCGGTGTTCGTGTCCCGCGATACCGTCGTCGAGAGCATCATTCGCGATCCGAGCGACCCGAGCTACGAATTCCGATCCATCGAGTCTTGGCAGAAGGACTTCGATCAGCGATGCGCCGATACACTCGCGGGCCGAATCAAAAAGCGACCGAGCGGGCCCGATTCGCCGGAAAACGGCCCGGCGGACGACCTCCCTCCCGAGCAGATGCGGCCACAGGGCCCGGCGGTGGGCGCCATCACCGAGCAGAGCCAAAAGCTGTACGAAACCAAGAGGCGTCGAGAAGGGCAGAAGGCCGAGAAGGCCGGCATTCGCCTCGAGCACGCCGACGTTCGACGCCCGACCGAACGCGCTACCGATGAGTAGCTGCTTATCCAAGCCCTCGAAAACTTAGCCCGGAGCGGCGTGTCGCTGGATAACGGTCCACCATGCTCGTGCGCGCGAAACTGCGTCGTTTTTGCCTCGTTTTAGTCCCGCTGGTCGTCATCGCGCTCGCGGGCGGCGCGAGCGCGAGCAACAAGTACCTCGAAATCCCGCCGGAGAAAGAGGCCGAGGCGTCGCGCGCCTACCGCTACGCGAATCTCACGAACGATCAGGCGTACGCCGAGCTCGACCGTCGTCGGGTGCCCTACACGCAAACGAAGGCACCGTTGCCGGGAGTGCAGGCCCCCATCCGGTTCACGGGAAAGGTTCGCGGCATCGATCTGCACTCGGTGTTGCCCCCGGACGATCGAAAGAGCAGCTACTTCGAAATTCTGGACGCCCGCTTGGCTCTCGCGCTCGACGATTTCCTCAAGGTGCTCGCCCAGCACGACGTCGTCGAAGTCGTTCACTACACGATGTATCGACCGCCCACCTCGAATCCGTCGGATCCGAAGAAGCCGCAGACGCGGCATCCCGGCGGCATGGCGGTCGACATCGGCGCCTTGAGGAAAAAGAATGGCCTGTGGCTCGTGGTGGGCTCGCACTGGCCCGCCGCCATCGGTGCTCGCACTTGCGGTGCCGGAATGCGAAAAATCAAGAACCGCCGTGGTCGCGAGCTCCGGTCGATTCTCTGCGAAGCCGCGGACCAGCGCATCTTCCACTACATGCTGACGCCACACTTCGACGCGGCCCACCACGACCACTGGCACCTAGAGGTCAAACCAGCGGTCAAGTGGTTCCTGGTGAATTAGCGCCACGTCTCAAGCGGCGCTCTCCGATTCCAAGACGGCGCAGGCGGCCTCGACGGTGGCCCGATGTAGCTTCGCTTCGAGCTCCTTTTGGGCGATGAGTGTCTCGCGCGCCTTCTCCCGACCGTGAGCGAAGCTGTTTCCGTCGAACAGGTAGTGCGCGCCGTTCTTCTTGACCACGCCGAGCTCGACCGCCGTGTCGAGCAGGTCGGTTCTGCCGTCGACGCCGACGCCCCAGCGGATGTCGAATTCAGCTTCGTTGAACGGGATGGCGACCTTGTTCTTGATGACTCGTACGCGGGTTCGGTTTCCGACGACTTGGTCGCCCACGCTGACCTTGCCGATGCGACGGACGTCGAGCCGAACACTCGAATAGTACTTGAGCGCTTGACCGCCCGGCGTCGTCTCCGGGTTGCCGAACACGACACCGATTTTCTGACGGAGTTGGTTGATGAACATCAGCGTGGTCTTGGCGTTGTTCGCGAATCCCTTGAGCTTTCGCATCGCTTGGCTCATGAGTCGCGCTTGCAAACCCATCTGCGGGTCGCCCATGTTGCCTTCGATTTCCGCTTTCGGAACCAGCGCGGCGACTGAATCGATGACGATGAGGCTCACCGAACCGCTCTCGGCGAGCATTTGCGTGATCTCCAGCGCTTGCTCGCCGTAGTCGGGTTGTGAAATCAAGAGCCCGGGCAGGTCCACGCCGATCGCCTTGGCGTAGCGCATGTCGAAGGCGTGCTCGGCGTCGATGAACGCCGCCACGCCGCCGCGTCGCTGAGCTTCGGCGATCGCGTGAAGGGTGAGTGTCGTTTTTCCACTCGACTCGGGCCCGAAGATCTCCACGATGCGGCCGAGCGGGTACCCGCCGACGCCGAGCGCGCGGTCGAGCGCGAACGATCCGGTGGGAATGACGGGAATGGGCTCGCTGGCGGCGTCCTCGTCGAGGGTCATGAGGGTTCCGCGCCCCCATCGCTTTTCTGCTTCGGCGAGCAGCGACTTGCGAGTCTTGGATTGTTCGTTGTCGGTTCGAGTTTTGGTCATTGGCTTTCTTTCGTTGCAGGTGTTTCTGAGCCTTAGAGCTGGGTGTCGAGCATTCGACCCTGGATGGCTTCACTCACGTGTGGCCCGCGAATGCGTTCATCGCCGTCGAGGTCGGCGATGGTTCGAGCGACGCGAAGCACCTTCGCGTAGGAGCGAGCGCTCAGGCCGAGATGCTCGACGGCTCGTTCGACGAGGCGCCGGCCCGCGACGTCGAGCGCAGCGATTTTTTCGAGCTCCCGCGGTGGCAGCAGCGCATTGGTCGCGACACTGACCTCGCCGCTCCGGCGGCGCTCGGATTGCCGTTCTCGCGCTCGGATCACGCGTTGTCGGACGGCGCTCGACGACTCGCCGCGGCGGCCGTCGGCCAGGGATGCGACGTCGACCGGCGGTAGCATGACGTGCACGTCGAGCCGGTCGAGCAGAGGACCGCTGAGCTTCGTTTGGTAGCGCCGGATCTGACCCCGCTGACAGCGGCAAGGCCGCGATGGATGACCGCGGAACCCGCAGGGGCACGGGTTGACCGCTCCGACGACGATTGGTCGCGCCGGGAACCAAGCGCGTGCACGGGCGCGGGCGATGCACACGACGCCGTCTTCGAGTGGTTGCCGCAGCGATTCGAGGGCGCCGCGACGAAACTCCGCGAGCTCGTCGAGGAACAGCACGCCGTGGTGGGCGAGGCTGACTTCGCCGGGGCGAGGTAAATCGCCGCCGCCGACCAAGCCCGCCTCGCTGACCGAATGATGTGGCGCGCGAAATGGGTGGGTGGAGACCACTCCTTTTTCCGGGTCGACGAGACCCGCGACGCTGTGAATCTTCGTCGTCTCGATGGCTTCGGCGAAGCCGAGTGGTGGCAGAATCGTCGGCAGACGTCGCGCCAACATCGTCTTGCCGGCGCCGGGTGGCCCGACCATCAACAGATTATGTGCTCCGGCGGCGGTGACCTCGAGTGCGCGGCGCGCCGTGCCCTGACCCGCGACCTCGGCCAGGTCGATGTCCGTGCGACACGAGTCGGGACAGAACTCCGTTCGCGCGGCGTGACGAAGCGGTTTCCCCCCGCTGAGATGGGCGACAAGCTCCTTCAGCGTCGAGGCAACGAAGACCTCGAGGCCCGCCACCAAACCCGCTTCGCGCGCGGCGCGACTCGGCACGATCGCCGAGCTGAGGCCTCTGGCACGAGCGCCGTCGAGCTGCGGCAACACGCCGCGTACCGGTTGGATGGCGCCGTCGAGACTGAGCTCACCGAGCAGAAGCACGCCGTCGAGGGAGGCGGCGGGCAGCTCGTCGATCGCGCCGAGCACGGCGACGGCGATCGCGACGTCGAGCGCGGCGCCAGATTTTCTGAGATCCGCCGGCGCCAGGTTGATCGTGATCGCGTATTCGTCGAGCAGCACGCCGAGGCTGGCGAGCGCGCTCGCCACTCGGACCTGAGCTTCGCGCACGGCGGCTTCGGCTAGGCCGACCATCTGGAAGAACGAAGGGCCGCGGGTGCAACACACCTCGACGCGAATCGGGTGAGGGTCGAGCCCGACGAGCGAGCTCGTGTGGGCCGTCGCCAAGCCGAGAGGCTTGCCTTGGATTGTCGTCGTCCCGCGCAACACCATCGTGGCCTGGCGCAGTGCAGTCGCCGTGCCGCCCTCGGCCCCTCGGTATTGCCGACGAAAGCGAGCATGTGGTGGGTGGCGGGGGTGGCATCGCCGGCGGCCGCCACCTTTCGCGCTCGCGACGGCTCTCGCGGCCGGCCGTCCGGAAGACGGCTAAAATTCGTCGACCAGTGCGCCAGCATGGTCGGTTTCGAGTGGACGCCAATCTCCGGCGCCCTGGCCGGCGCGACTCAGTCCTGCTCGAACTTCAAGACGTTGCCTGACGCGATCCCGTGGATGAATTACCGAGACCGCGCCGCTTCCGTGCGAATGGAGCAGAGCCAGACGCTCGGCCACGTCGACAGCCAGCGGTCTGCCCGAGCTTCACCAACGGCTGGTACTACGACGACAGCGCGGCGCCGACTCGGGTCATCGCTTGCCCTGACACGTGCACGAGCGTGACGGCCCCGGACGTGGCCGGCGTCAGCGTGCCGCTCGGGTGTGCGACGGAGATTGCCGTTCCGAAATAGCGTATGATGTCCGGCATGCGGGCCGGAATTTTCACGCTTGCTTGCCTTTCCATCGCGCTCGTCGGTTGTGGAGACGCCGAGTTCTCCGACGGCGGCGGCGGGGGTAGCGCCGGTGGCGCCATGGGGGGTAGCGCCGGAACCGGCAGCGGTGGCGGCGCGGCGAGCGGCGGCGCGGCCACTGGCGGAAGTGGGGGCACGGGCACCGGCGGCAGTGGGACCGGCGGCACGGGAAATCGGGTCAACTGCGACACGAGCCGCGTAACTTGCGAGATCGTCACCCCGACGTGTGCTCCGGGGCAGACGGTGTCTGCGGATCCAAGCGGGCTCTGTTATGGCCCGTGTGTCGACGACCAACAGTGCTTCGGTTTCTCGGTGGGGACGGGGTCTTGCGGATTGTGCCCGGATCGGTGGGTGTGCGTTCAGACCGTCAATGGCACCGGGGAGACCGTCACCAACTGCAACCCAGTACCCGAGGCTTGCGAAAACGACCCGACGTGCAACTGCGTGAACGCCGATTTTGCGTGCACGATGTGCCGACCTGACGGGGACCGGTTCGTCTTGAGCTGCCCGAGTGGGCCCGTACCCTGACCGCGGAGAGGGCATGACGGTCACTCGGGAAGAGCTCGAGCGCTTCATCGACGAGGTTCGCGACGAGGTGACCGACCCCAAGGGCGGCATCTACGGCCCGGGGTCGATCTCTTGGGAAATCGGCAAAGAGAGTGCGCTCTTTCTCGGAGGAGGCCGCGCAGTGTTGCTGCAGCTGGCCCACCCCTTCGTCGCCCACGCCGTGGACCAACACTCGCTCACTCGGGAGGATCCGCTCGGCCGATTCCAGCGCACGTTCGATCGTGTCTTCGCCATCGTGTTCGGGGATCTCGACGATGCGATTCGTGCTGCGCGGCGAGTCCACCGGGTTCACGAGAAGATCCTCGGTGAGGTGACTGAGAATGTCGGTGTGTACTCCGCGGGTACTGCCTACGAAGCCAACGATCCGGCCGCGCTCTTCTGGGTGCACGCGACGCTGATCGACAGCGCCATCCTCGCGTACGACTTGACGGTGCGGCCGCTGAGCGAAGACGAGAAGAATTCCTACTATGTGCAATCGAAGCGCTTCGCTCGGCTTTTCGGCATCCCTGAAGCCGCAATGCCGGCGGATTGGAGCGAATTCTGCTCGTACATGACGCACATGCTCGAGGAGTCCGACGTCATCGAGGTCGGTGCGCCGGCTCGCCAGATGGCTCATTTTCTCTTTTCATCACCGAGTCGATCGCGCCGGCCGCTCTTCGCCTGGGCGAAGGTCGTGACGACTGGGATGCTGCCGGAGCGACTGCGCCGAGGGTATGGCCTCGAGTACGGCCCCGCGGAAGAACGGCGCTTCATTCGGTCGCTGGCGAGGGTGCAGCGCTACTACAAGCTCTTGCCGCCCCGGCTTCGGTACACCCCGGCGTACGTGCGGGCCGAACGACGAATGCAGGGAAAGAAGGGGCGCGACCGCTTGGGTTATTTCATCGAACGCATGATCGAGCGCGCGATCGACACCGGGCGCGACTCGGAATCGGCTCCGGCCGACGCACGCCGCTGAGCGGCCCCCGAGGCGCGTCTCAAGCCGCCTGTTTGGCCAGTGACATGTGCTGAGCGACTCTTTTGGCCAAAGCCATGATCGTGATTTGCGGATTCACACCGATCGCGGTGGGAAACAGACTGGCGTCCGCGATGTAGCACCCAGGCAGATCCCAGAGCTCACCGTTCACGTCGACGACTGAGCCTCTTGCGTCCGACCCCATGCGCGCGGTGCCCATCAGGTGCGGCGTGAACAGCTCGAGCGTGCTCGGGCAGGTCTGTAGCACGTCGATTTTCTTCAGGTCGTCGACGCTGCGCGCGAGGTGCTGGTTGAAGAACGGCAAGATCACGCGGTCCGCGCCCATGACGAAATGCATTTCGGCGAGCAGCTTGATCCCCCGGAGGAATCTCTCGTGGTCGAGCTTGGTGATGTCGTAGCGGATGAGTGGCGCTCCGAACGGAAGACGGCTGACTCGGCCGGTGGTCGAATCCTCCACGAGCACACCGCTCATGATCGACTGGTTGTAGTTGCTCATCGCCTCCCAAATCTCGTCGCCGTGAAAGGGCATGTAGGCGGCCATGACTCCGGGCGGCACGAAGTTCTCGGCGAAGAGAATGCCCTCGTCGTGGAACTCGCGAATCTGCGCAGCTTGGCTCACACCTTTCCAGCCTTCGATGCACTGCTCGCTCGGGTAGATGGGAAGCACCTTGGCGTTCGGATGGCACGTGAAGTTCTTGCCGAGCTGGCGGCCCGGCCGGCCGAGTTTCTGTCGGAGGAGCAAGAGCGGAGTTTGGATGGCGCCGCAAGCCACGATGACCGCGCGTGCGCGGACCTCGACCGGGCGATCGAGCTTGCGTGTGCGGGGGTTTACGGATCGCCCCACGACGCCCACTGCGCGGCCGCCTTCGATCAGAAGCCGTTCGACACGAACCTCGGTCAAACATCGGGCCCCTGCGGCGAGGGCGTCCGGGATGTAGGTGACGAGAGTCGACTGCTTGGCGCCAGTCGGGCAGCCCATGGTGCAGTTGTTCGACCCGACGCAGGAGCGTTGATTGCGCTGATTGACCGTGAAGCTCCAGCCCATCCGCTTGGCCCCCGCTTGCATCATCCGGCTGTCCTCGCCGATCGAGTCCGGATGTTGCGGGGCGACGGACACGCGGTTTTCCACTGATTCGAAGTATGGCTCCAGCGCGCGAGCGCCGAGCTCGGGCGCTATCTTTTCCCAGTCGGCGAGCACGCGATCCGGAGGCCGGTAGGCCATGCCTCCGTTGATGACGGTCGAGCCGCCGACGCATCGGCCTTCGACGAACGGAATGGGTGGCTTGCCCGCAATGACCGTCGCGCTCGCGTCGCGATAGAGGCGCGGAATGGTCTCGGTGATGTACGGATTGAAGCTCGACGTCGGATGGTGGCCGCCTTCTTCCACGAACACCACGTCGTGGCCGGCGGCGGCGAGCTCCGCGCCTGCGCTTGCCCCACCAGCGCCCGTGCCGATGACGACGACGTCGGCGGAGAACTTTCGTTCTCGTTCGTAGTCGGCGTGAGCGAAGATCATTGGGCGGCCACGCCTTTCTCCCGCGCCGTCAGCTTTTTCCGAAGCGCGATGCGGTCTTTGGTCCAAGGCACGGGCTGGTAGCCAATGGCCGCTTGCACCTCGTCCTGATCGAAATAGGCACTGTTCGCAAGACCTCGAATGCCGACGACCATCATTCTGAGCAGCATCGACTTGCCGACGATGATCCCGCGCAGATGCTCCGCGGCCTTTCCACGATCCCATCGATGCAGGCGCCGAAAGCTTTTGAACAAGAACAACGGAGACCAATCTAGGCAAAGGATCGTGAGCCACATCCCGAGCGATGCGGACCAATGCATGTACGGCATGTGGGATCGCACGTGACGTTCCACTCGGTCGACGATGTTCGGCGGCTGCGGCGCCGGCGGCCCCGGAAGAACCGCGACGATCAACGCTCGAAGGGCCCGCCGCGCCGACGGACCGAGCCGGTATGGATCCGCACGGACCCAGTCGTCGTCGGGATGGCGTTCGAGCTTCGGGCTGACGACGACCGGCAGATGGCGCGGGCCCGTACTCTCGACTTGCTCTTCCGACTGCTCGGTCACCTCAGCCCTCGCGGGTCACACTCAGCCGCTTGGATGACGCCGGCGGTTCGTCGACAGATTTTTCCTTGCCCGCTTGGGACACTGCGCTAGCCAACGCCTGCATGAGCTTGCCGTCGACGAGCTCGTAGTACTGCCGAGTCACTTCGATCGCTCGTTCCTCGTCGTTGTTGGCGAACGCCTCGAGCAAGTCTTCGAGGTGCTTTGGGAACGTCGGTTCGAGCACCCACAACGTCGGAAATCGATCGATGAGGTGTCGGTACGCTTCGAGGTAAGGGTTGGCGACCCAGCGGATCGCCACCGAGTGTGCCGCGTCGATCAGCGCGTCGAGCCAGCGTTGGAATCCGCGCCCGATGAGCGCAGGGTCGCCTCGCTGAAACGCGGTGATGAGGAGCTCGGTGATGTCCGTGAGCCGTTCGATGTCGGTCTTGTCCGCCCGCCGTATCGCGCGACGTGTGGCAAACTCGATGACCTGCAGCCGCGCCGGCAGCATGTCCTCGATGATGTGAGCGACTTCCGCGAAGTCGGGCGAGCTTTCGAGAAACGGTGGTAACAGCTCGACGGTGCCCGTCTTGCGGAAGTCGGTCACGGTGACGCCCTGGCCGTGCCTGACTGTGACGAGCCGTTGCTGCTCGAGCTTGCGAACGGCCTCGCGCAGGGTGTTTCGATTCGTTCCGTACTTGGCGGCCAGCTCTCGCTCGCCGGGCAGTCTTTCCCCGCTGGTCAGCTCGCCGCGCAGGATCAGTCCGCGCAGATCGCGGAAGATGGTCTCTGCGATGTTCGTGCTCGGCGGCGCGGGGCCTTCGGAATCTTCGATGCTCATTTTCGCGGGTCTCCGGCGGGGAAAAGCGTCAAAAAGCGGGGCAGTACCCAACTGGTTGAACCAATTTAATATTGGTTCAACCAGTTGTCAACGCTCGCGACTCGCCCCACCCCGAGTCTCGACCCGTTGGACGAGCTTGGCCACCCAAAACGATCTCTCTTCACGCCTTCTGGTTCAGGCGAACCCGTACTTCTCGGCGCTCGACAGCTCGGGCAGGGCTTCCTTCGGCAAGAGGATGGTGCGCACCGCCCAGAGCTCGGTGAAAATTCGGTACTTCGTCGTGGCGTCCAGATAGTCGACACCGGCCGACCCACCGGTGCCGATGCGCCGCCCGATCACTCGTTCGACCATGCGCGCGTGCCGAGTACGGAAGAGCACGAGCAGCTCCTCCACCTCGACGATCGTGTCGATGAGATTTCGCGGCCAGGCCAACAGCGGCAACTCGCGGTACGACTCGATGAAGAGCACGCCTGCGCGCACTCGTTTCTGCCGAGGGCGGTCCGCCTCAGCGACGTCGGACGCCATCAGGAAATCCTTCGCCATCGTCTCCTGCCGGCTCATTTGCTGCCGCACCTGTTCCGGGCTCGACTGGATGGCGCTGGCCATTTGCTCGGCCTTGCCACGATTGAGATTCACGAGCGCTGCGAGGTAGTCCGAGAGGAATTGGTCCACGGTCTCTTCGTCGCCGGCGTCGCCGGGGCTCGACCCCTGCACCGGGGTGCGGAAGAGCCACTCGTGCATCGCGCTTCTCAAGCTCGTTTCTGCGCGGGCCCGTGTGAGGTGCTCCACGGCGAGCTTACCGCCCGGACTGTCAGTGGCCAGCTTTTCGATGTGGTCGATGGGTGCGGTGCCCCCGAGGGTGACTCGGTCGGCATCGTCGAGTCCGAGAATGGTCTCGAGCTCGCGCATTTGAAACGACTGGAATCCGCTGGCGGGGATCAACTTGTCGCGAAAAGCGAGAAAATCCTGCGGCGTAAGTGTCTCCATCACCCGAAACTGCTCGGCGGTCAGCCTCAAGATTTCGTTCACGCGGCGCAGGTGATGAACGACGTACGGAATTTTTTCTTCGGGCACGCTGGGGGCGGCGAGATGATCGCGGGCTAAGCGAAGCTCTCGAAGGGTGAGCTTGAACCAGAGCTCGAACGCCTGGTGCACGATGATGAAGTGCAGCTCGTCCGACATGAGCTGCTTCTCGTCACCCTCGAGCCCGCCTTGCAGGTCGAGAAGTCGATCGAGCTTGAGATAGTCCCAGTAAGTCGGGTTGGCCATTGGTCAGTCCTCGAGGTCCAGTCCTCGGCGGACCTCTGTCATGAGCTCGTCAGTGCATGCGACGACCTGCTCGCGCGAATCTTCGATCCAGTCACGCACCAATGTCTGCTCGTGCTGGTCGATGGCGAGGCGCGGTCGCGGGGCGAGGATCCGACCGAGCCGCGCCGATAACGACTCGGCGTCGGAGCCTGGGCGAACGCCGTAGATCTCGAGACGGTTGCGGAGCTCCGCGTAGCGACTGCCTTCGGCTTCGTCGCGCCACTGAATGAACATGCCGAGAGCGCTCGGGGTGCCTTCTCGGAGCGCGTCGGTGTATGCGCGGCAAGCGTCGGTGTCGTGAGCGAGGTGCCCGTCGATCAAGAGTTCGACGCCGATGTGGGCCACGGCTCGGGCGCCTCCTCGGTTCACGCCGCGGCGGCGCAGGGACTCGAAAGCCGTGTTCTGCAAGTCGCGAAAGCCCTTCGAGCCGTGGAATACGTCGTCGGTGGCGTGGTGAAAGTCGATGCCCGAGCTGACCCCGTCGTGGCTCGAGCGGGGCGGGCGCGCCGAGATCATCGTGGCGAAATCCGGCAGCATCGCGCCGAGGATGAACCCCGGGCCGGCCGACTTCAGCCGTGCGACGACACAGTGGCCGAAGAAATTCACGTTGCGAGGCTAGTGGTCTGTCTCGAAAGTAACAATCGTAACCGCCGGCGGGCCCCCCCGGGGCGAGGAACCGCCGGCGTAGGTGAAAAAAGGCGCGGAGAGACCGCACCTCCGGAGCGGGGTACAATGCGGCGGGGGATGGCCAGAGCTCACGTCGAGATTCTGCGCATGCGCGAACAGTTCGTGCGCGAGACTTTTGGTGAAGGTGGCGTAGTGCAATTTCATGCGGGAGCTTCGTCGGCACTCGTGGCCGCGCTAGGAGCCCCGGATCCGACTTCGCGCTGATCATCGAGGCGTCGATCGCGCACGGTGGTTCGTGTCGCGGAGATTCATTGCCGTTGCAAAGGCGATTCGGTCTGCGAGTTTCAGTCGGAGTGGCAGGATGTCTGACGCGTTACTCTACTAGGCTCGACCGAACGACCGTCTCGGTGTGCAGCGACCGGTGAACCGGGCACTTGTCGGCGATTTCGAGCAGCCGGCTCCGCTGTTCGTCGTCGAGGGGTCCCTCGATGTGAACGTCACGGTCAATCAGATCGACCTTGCCGTGCGTCGACTCGCAATCTTCGCAGTGCTTCGCGTGCACGTGCGCGTGGCGTAGCTCGACGGTGACTTTCTCGAGCGGCCAACCCTTGCGGTCGGCGTACAGGCGCAAGGTCATCGACGTGCAGCTGCCGAGGGCCGCGAGCAGAAAGTCGTAGGGGGAGGGGCCGAGGTCGAGTCCGCCCACGGATTTCGGTTCGTCGGCGACGAGTTCGTGCCGCCCGGCGATGATCGATTGAGTGAACTTTCCCCGAGGTGTTTCGGCGACGATCACCGCGCCGTGCCGTGGCTCGGCATCGGCTGTTTCCTCTTCTGCTTGTTTCACGTAGCGCATCGCCCACGCGGCGAGAACGTCGGCGACGTAGTCGGCGTCCGCGTGCCGGCTCAACAGATGATCCGCCCCGTCGAGCGACACGAAGCTCTTCGGGTGTTTCGCCGCGACGAAGATCTTGGTCGCATTGTCGATTCCGACGACGCTGTCGAGCGGAGCGTGGAACACGAGCAGCGCCTTTCCGATGCCGGCGATGCGAGCTCGCAACTTCGACTCGGCGATGTCCTCGAGGAACTGCTTCTGGATTCGAAACTTGCGGCCCGCGAGCACGACTTCGGCCTCTCCGCGGGCTTCGATTTCGGCGTTTTTGTCCGCCAGCAGGTGCGCCACGTGTGCCGGCTCGCTCGGCGCGCCAATCGTGACCACGGCTCTGGCCTCCTCGATGTCCGGCGCCGCCGACAGGATCGCGGCTCCGCCCAGGCTGTGCCCGACCAGAATCTGCGGCGCCTCGAAGTGTTGACGCAAGTGCTGGGCTGCGGCGAGCAGGTCCCCCACGTTCGAAGAGAAGTTCGTGTTGGCGAAGTCTCCGTCGCTCGCGCCGAGGCCGGTGAAATCGAAGCGAAGCACGGCGATGCCGCGATCGGCGAGACCGCGGCTGATGCGTCGCGCCGCGAAGATGTCCTTGCTGCAGGTGAAGCAGTGCGCGAACAGGGCGAACGCGGTGGGTTTGCTCTCGGGAAGATCGAGGCGGGCAGCCAGCGTGTCACCTCGCGCGCCTGAGAATGTGAGCTTTTCGCTTCGGTCAGTCATGGGTCACCTTTCGAGAAGTTTCTTCAACCGGGCCTTGAGATCGGGTGACGTCCAGGAGGGGAGCTCCTCGGTGCTCCATCGATCGCGTTCGGCGTCGGTGACGTCGAGCGCGCCGCTTCGGAGATGTTTCTTGGCGATGCGGTACTGTTCCGGCGGGTGGCTCGCCAGGGCATCGAGCTGGTCTCGAGCGACCTTGCCCGCGTTGTCAGCGACGACATCGGCGAGACCGAGAGCGACGGCTTGCTCCGGAGCGTGCAGCCCAGCGCCGAGAATCGCATGTTCGGCCCGCCGTTGGCCTAGGGAGTGATGAACCATGCGCAGTACCTTGAGCGGAAACTGCAGCCCGAGGGCGACCTCGTTGAGGCCAATTCGGATCTTCGGGTCGTTCTTGACGACACGATGGTCGCAACACAGCCCGAGCACGCATCCGCCGGCGATCGCGTGGCCATCGATCTGCGCGACCGTGGGGCCCGGGTAGTTGTAAAAGTCGTCGACCAAGTCCTCGAGCAGCTGGATGAACGTCGCGATGTCGGCCGCGTCTTTTCCGGCCACCTCCTTCACGTCGAGTCCAGCGCTCAGCGCGCCATTCACTCCGCGCAAGAGTACGGGCGCCCCGTCTGCGCGACTGAGCTCGCTGCGCAGCCAGGTCATCATTTCCGTACCCATGGAATTTTTCCCGGGACCGTCGAGCACGATTTCCACCATGCCTTCGCGCATAACGGCGCGGACTGCGATTGTCGACCCGCACGACCTCGATCGCCGCCGAACACGCGAGCTCGGAGCTCGGAGATCAGAGCACGTCGGCCGGATGGTCGACGACTCGAAGTACCCCGCCGTCATCGCCAAAGTAGGTGAATCGGCCCTCGGGCTCGTCTTTCGAGTACCGGCCCTCGCTCCTCTTCGCGCCGTTGGTGTGAAAGTGCGTCGACAAGCCGTCCCGCAGGCCGTGCCGGTGGTGGGTTCTTTCGCGGATGACGCCGGTCGCATACCAGCTCGTCCAAACGCCGGTCTTGCGACCGAGGAGGTAGAGGCCGCGCCAGGCGGGTTGGCCCTCCGAGCCCGAGCCACCGGTCGCGTGCCAGCCCGTCCAGTCTCCGTTGCGCTCCCCCTCGAAGTACGCCCCTTCGGCAGCCTTGCGCCCGTTCGGGTGCCAGAGCGTTTCGCCACCGTGCTCACGGTCGTGATTGAACGTCGAATCGACGATGCGGCGCCCCTCCTTGGAAAACGACGTCAGCCGCCCGTGTTTTAGCCCGTTCGAAGTCACGCATTGAACGAGGGACCCCTCCGGCGGCGGACCGCCTTCGAGGTCAGCCCCGGGTGGGCACGGTTTTTCTTGCTGCCACCACTCGTCGACGAGCTTCGCGGGCGCCGGAGCGGGTTCTTCGTCTTGCGGTGAATCGAGAGTGGGCGCAGGGCTTGTCGCGCCGATTTGAACGACGGCT
>JAJDAH010000357.1 GCA_029261965.1 Polyangiaceae bacterium | reverse complement strand
AGCGAGGGGTGCGTGGTGCGGAACAACATCGTGACGGACTTGAGTAACGAGGGACCCGGAATCGTCGAGGACAACAACATCGTGGTGACCGATCTGGCGCTGATGTTCGTCGATCCCGCGGGCTACGATCTGCATCTTTTGCCGAGTGCCCCTGCGATCGACAGCGGGGGCTCGGATCTCGCGCCGAGTCTCGACGCGGATCGGATCCCTCGGCCACAAGGCACTCAGGTCGATGTCGGCGCCTACGAATGGCACGACGGTAGCGCCATGCCAGTCGGTGCTGGCGGAGCTGCGCCGGGTACGGGTGGTGGCACTTCTACCGGCGGTGTGTCGTCGGGCGGAGCATCACCCGGCACGGGTGGGGCAGGGGGCGCCGCGGCGAACACCGGGTCGGGAACGGGCGGCGTTCCATCAGCGGCTGGCGCCGCGGGATCGGGAAACTCGTCGGCGGCTGACGCTGACACGAGCTCGGGGTGCAGCTGCCGGCTTGCGGCGCCCGGCAATGCAGGGCCGCTCGGGCTTCTGGCGCTCTGCGCGAGTCTCGTCGTCGTGCGCCGACGGCGGCGATCTCGACGGTGACCCCGGCTCTGTCCGGGCTACGATGGCCGCGTGGCGATCATCAAGACACGTCCGAGCGTGCAACTGCTCGCGCCAAAAGTCGTCCATCCCGGAGCGAGCTTCGTCGCCACGATCGTGCTCGACGCCAAGCGTGCGGTCGCGATCGATCGCTTGCAGGTGAGCTTGAAGGTGGTCGACGAGCTGAGGGTCGGCAAGCGGAGCTGGAAGCGGGTGGCCTTGCGGCAGGGGGCGACCCTCTCCAAGGCGCGGCGCCTCGAGCGCGGTCGCCAGCAGTTTCAGTGTCGCTTCTCGCTCCCGGCAAGTGCTCCAGCGACTTACTCGGGCGCGGGCGCGACGACCGAATACGGAGTGCTCGTGCACGTGCAGGTTCCGTGGTGGCCTGACCGACGGAGCCACTTTACGCTTCTAGCGGCGCCCGCACCGGTGGACGTTCGTTCGACGCCGGGTGTCTTCACCACCGCGTCGCCGAGCCGGGTGGGGCCGTACGTCGAGTGGAGCCTAGCGGATACCCACATACGCCCCGACAAGACCGTGCGCGGCGAAATCGCCGTGGGAGACGCCGCCGGCATCGACTTCGAGGCCATCGTCGTTTCGTTGGTGGGGACGCAACAATCGCGTCACTCGCAGCCCACGGAGGCATTTCGATACGCGCTCACTCTTGGAGCCGAGGGTCTGGCGGGTGGCGGGAGCGTTCCGTTTCGCATGCGCGCCCCGACGAACCTGCCGGCAACGGTCCCAACGAGCTCGCGGCTCTGGTCGCTGGATTGGAAGCTCGAAGTGAAGCTCCGGCGAGGTCTGTTGGCTTCGGACATCGTCGGAGCGTGCCCCATAGTCGTGTTGCCCGACGGCTCGAAGAGCCACGGCGAGGGGCAAGCGCCCCCGGCAGTCGGCTCGCGTAGAGTCGACGCGGTTTGGGATTCGGTGGCCGACCAGCTCGACCTCACACTCGAAAGCGGTGTGCTCGTGGGCGAAGTTGGTCGTGTGCGGCTCGAGATTCGCAAGGAGTACCGACGTCGCACGGCCCACCTCGTCGGCGAGCTCGCGTTCCCGTCGTTGCATCTTGGTCTGGACGGCGGCCCACGTCGTGGATTTCGCCGATACGTCGAGGGGAGGCGCGAGTTCCCCATCGGTAAAAACCACTACGCGACGGGCAGAGAGCTCGCGCAAGTGAAGGCGTTCATCGCGCCCATGCACCGACGCGGTCTTCTTTTCACTCTCGCGGACATGGACGACGAGAACATCCGGATCGTGCGGCGGGGTTCTGGCCAGGATCCAAAGCGGCTAGCGGCGTTCGCGTGGTCGGTGATCCAAATCGCCCAGCGCGTCGAGCAAGGTCGGGCGCGAATACCGCCACCCGCCATGCTACAGCCATTCGAGAAAGCTTGGCGTGCGCTCGCGGGGCACCTGCATGGCGAGCTCGAGACGGCGCGCATGGTCGTCACCGGTGAGCTCGATGGCTTTCAAGTGAGCGTCGCAACGATCTGGTGGGATGCCGATGCGCGTCCCGAGGCGACCCACGTAACGGTTTGGGTGCCGAAGGCGATCGCCAAGAAGTATCGACGACACGTCAGCCGCGATGCTGGAAACGAGGTCGGCTCTGCCTCGCCGTTTTCACCGAGAGCTGCGGCAATCGTTGCCGACATTCGGGCGGAGACACTCGGCTTGCGGATCGAATCGCATTCGCTCGAGATTGTCTTGCCCGCACCGATGAAAGATCCCGCAGTCGCTCTGCCGTGGCTCGACCGCTTGATCGGTCTCGGCATGGAGCTTCGAGGGCGCGGGGGGCCTTACCGCTGATCGGCGGCGCGACTGCACACCGGCTCTACCAAACACGCACTAAACTGCAGGCTTCATCACTCTGGCGCGCGTCGACGACACACGTCGAGTCCGCCCTGGCGGGCAGGATCCACCGGGACTGCACCGATCGGTGCATGGACGTTGGAATTCTTCTCCAATAACGGAATCCCCAACGTTTTCAGGTACTTTCGGCTGGCTCACGGGCCGACTGTCCCCGAACATGAGTGTCGTAGGTGTCAATCGCTAGTTGAGGAGCTGGTCATGACTAAAGAGGATCTGGAAGCTGATGTTGATGAAGCGGAGCTCGATTGGGACGCGCCCGAGACAGCCGAAGTCGCCCCGGACACGGAGCGTGAGGCGTCGAGCGGTGATCTCGATGTTTTTGCCTCTCTGACGAAGAAGGCGCCTCGCGCCGGTTCGTCGGTACCACCACCACCCACTGGCCGTTCGCTCGATTCGAACGCGCTAGCGAGCCTCGTGGGTGGAGGCTCGTCCACGAAGAGTCCGATTCCGGCGCCGCCGAGCGCGCGCTCTTCGGTATCGGCGTCCTCGGTCGCACAGCTGACCGCGGCTGCCGTGACGAGCGCTTCCGCTCCGCCGCCCAGCATGGTGCCCGCGCCGGTCGCGACCGCGCGTGCTTCGGCGCCGCCGCCACCCAGCATGCGTCCGGCCACGCCGCCGCCTGCGCCGAGCTCCGTGGCGCCACCCGCCTTGGCTTCGGCTCCCATCGAGGACATAGCCGAGCCACTCGACGACATCGACGACGACGAGGAAGAACCCACCGTCGTGTTCGGTGGCAATCTTGCCGCGTTCCCGCAGTCGCTCGAGCGGCCGGTACCTCCGGAGCCCGTTGCGGACGCGGAAGAGACGCCGACGCGTGCGTTGCCGTCGCCGCTGCCCCCGGCGCCCCGTGTGCCCGTCGCTGCCGCCCCGCCTGTCGCGGCGCCACCGGCGTCTGCAATCGCTTCGATGCCGACGGCAGCCGCGCATCTTCCACCGCTGCCGTCGACCCGACCGGTGCGTTCGATGACGCCGGTGCCTTCGCGGGTGTCGACGACGTCGCTGCCCCCGGCTTCGGCGAATGCGCATGCGGTAGCACCTTTGCCCCCGCCTCCGTCGATTCCCTCGCCCGTCGAAACTCCCGTCGGCTACCACCGCACCAGCATCGCGCCGATGGCGGCGACTCTGCCGCCACCGGCGTCGAGTAGCTGGACCTCGCGCGTCGCGCCGTTCGCGATCGCTGCCGCGGTCGTCATTGGAGCGCTTGGCGTGATTGGTGTCGTGGGCGCGAAGAGCGCGGCGGCGTCCGGCGACGGCTCGCTCGTCGTCACCGTCGCAGGACCGGGCAATGCCACGGTCAGCGGTGTCGAGATTTACGTCGACGGAACCAAGAAGTGTGACACCTCGCCGTGCCGCGTAGAAAACGTCGAGCCAGGCACCCACTTCGTGAAAGCCGAAGCCAAGGGTTTTCAGCCCATGGCGGATCGCGCGATTTCGGTGACCGGTAGCTCCGACGCGGTTCTCAACCTCGAGCTGACGCTCGACGAGAAGACAGCCAAGGCCAAAAAGGAAGGCGATGGGATCGCGAGCGCGGACGACCTGTTCGCGGCTGCGCCCCAAGAAGCGGACGACGAGTCCGCAGGAGAGAGCTACGGCTCGAAGCTGACGGCAGCGACTCGTGCGAGCGCACCTCCGGCGCCGGCTTCGGCGCTCATGAAGAAGCTCGCCGCGTCCAGCGGTGGCTCACCGGCGATTGCCCAAAAGCCGCAGAAGGCGGGCAAGGGCATCATCAACATCAGCGCGGATCCTCCGGCAAACATCATCGTCGACGGCCGTCCTCTCGGCATGACGCCGAAGTCGGTGCGCGTCAGCGCCGGCGCCCACACCATCGTATTCGCGGGACCTTCGGGCCGCAAAGTGCGTTCGGTGAACGTCGCCGGTGGAGGTACTTCGAGCATTCACGCGAAATTTTAGTCAGACTGAGCTGACACCTCAGACGTCGCCCCGCCTCCTCAGCGGGGCGACATTTTTTTGTGCTTGTGAAAACCGGTTCTCCTCTCCTGTTGTCGCTGCTCCTCGGTGCATGTGACGAGGTCAAAGAAATTTCACCAGGTCCGGCGCCGAGTGCGAGCACGACGCCCGCACCACCGACCAAGACCAGTCGGCGAGTTGCCACGCCGACCGCCTTCGACATTGCCCTCGCTCCGCACGGTGCGGTGCTCGTCTGGGGAGATCCCGGACGGAGTGGCGGGAGCATTCGCGTGCAAAAGCTCACGCACGTCGGGGCTCCGGAAGGCAACGAGCTCATCGTTCATCGGCCCCCGCGCGACAAGCAGCAAATCGCGGCACATTCCGTCGAGATCTCGGTTGCCACCGCTGGACCGATGCTCGGGATCGGGTGGCTCGAGCGCGACCGATCGCGGGTACGAAGTTTCGCTACTCTGGGAGATCTCGACACCATGGTGTTTCGCCAAGAGGCGATGGACCTCGGGCCGACCGAACTCGGTCGCGTCGGCAAGAGGGGTCACGTGGCGGTGGATGCGTCTTCCGATGGGGAGCTCGTCGTTCTGCGGCGCGGGAGCGTCGTTCCGTGCACCGAGCAAAGCGACCAACCGTGCACGGGGTTCGATTTTTTCCGGCTCCGCCCCGAAGGGGCCGCGAAGCGCGGTCTGCCGCTAGCGGTGCCCGAGCCGTGCGACGTCGGCATCGCGGCTTTCTCGTCGACGCCCGGCCGACGGCACTACGGCGTGTGCACGCGGAAAGCCGGCAAGCGTACGACGACCGTTTTCAGCATTCAGACGGATCCAGAGTACGCTCAGGCGAACGACGTGCTTCCCGGATGTGGACCGCGTGGGTCGGTGGTCTTGGGCGACGTCACCTTCGTCTCTGCGGACTGTGCCCGCGGACGTCGAGCGGTTCGGATCGTCGGGGGCGGAGCCCCGTCGGTGAGCCACGACTTTTCCGGTGCCGAGCTCTCCTGCGATGGGGATCGACCCCGGCTTGAGTGGCCTCACGATCCCGCGCTGTCGTATCGATTGAGCAAACCGGCGCCCCGGCTCGCGGGCGTCCTGCCGGAGAAGATGGCGCCCGGTGCGTCTCGCGCTGTTTGGACCGGGTCTGCATTACTCGTCCTGGTGCCAACCGGTGACGGGGTCTCGCTACGGCGGTACCAGTGCGTTGCTGGAGCGATGGTTCTGGCGGACTTGTCGTGAGCTTTCCGGTCGGCACGTGTTATGAATCCGCCATCATGTTCGACTCCCGTCGCCGCGGCTGGGCGGCCGCGTTGCTTCTCGGCGTCTCGTTGGGGTGTGAGCCAGGGCCCATCGCCAAAAAGGAAACGCCGAGGGCGGAACCGGTAGCCGCTGTTCGAAATCCCGCTCCTGCCGCCGTCGTGCCGACCGCGCGTGCTCCCTCCAAAAAGAAGGGCGGTGCCATCGAGTGGAAAGCGCCGTTCGTTTGGCGCACCTGGGACGCGGGCCTCGCCGAGGCCAAGACGAGCGGCAAGAACATCTTCCTGCTCGTCTACGCGGACTGGTGTCCAAAGTGTCGCAACCTCGCACCGGTGTTCATGGACCCCGAGGTCGCGAAGCTAGCTGACTCGCTCGTCATGGTTCTCTTGGACCAAGACAACGCGCCCTCGGGACTCGCCCAAAAGCTCGGGAACCTCGGCAACTACATTCCTCGGATCGTCTTTCTCGACAAGGACGGTCAGCCGATGCCAAATCTGAAAGCGCCGAACCCGCGCTATCCCTACTTCTACACGCCGCAAACACTGATGTCGCTCAAGGGCAACATGCGCACGGCGTCGACGAGCTAGCGGTGGGTGAGGGACAGTGCCCTCGACGTCAGCTACCGTGCTGAATGTCGTACCTGAAGTGGTGTTTCTCCGGCTCTGACACCGTGATGGTCGGTGTCTGTCCGAAGTGGCAGATCAGGCCTTCTATTTGGCCAACCTGGTAGTGCCAAGTGCCGTAGTTCGGTTTGAATTCGAGGCGCACGACGCGCTCGTCGATTTCACTGGCGGTGACCGTCCAATCTCCCGGGGCCATTTTTTCGTAGATGGTCGGCATTTTCAGAAGTGCGCTCTTCGCGTCCCCGACCACCGCGAGAACGACCTTGCCGAAGGTCGAGCTCGCGAACAAAGCAAAGTCGTCGCGGGCAACTCGGCGAAGGCCCTCGGAAGCCGCGCTCCGCGGATAGAGCTTTTGAGCGAGCGCCCCGGTGACCCTCAAGTAGTCCGCCTGAGGGTAGTCCTTGAACGCGATGTAGCGACCGAGACGCGGTGGCTTGTCGACTTCGCGTTGGACACGCTGCCAATCGTCCCCCAGCATGTCGACCAGGCGCGAGAAGAACATGCCCTTGACCAGATACGACGAAGGGATCTGGATGGCTCGCTGCTCGATGTTGATCTTGTCGGTGAGGGTGTCCGACATCGTGAGCCTGTGCTCCGCCACGAGCGAACCCTACGCCGACTTGGCCGCTGATTGAACCGCTATCCGGGGCGGTGCGCAGCTCGAGCACGGGCCCTTTCGAGCGGCGCGTCGAGCCGAAACGGCGCGTCCGCGTCGAGTTTTACCGTCGCGGGTCTATCTCGGTGGCGTCGGTAGCGAACAGACGCCGGCGATGCACTGAAGGTTTGGTTCGCAGCAGTCTCCGCTCGTGGCACATCGGTCGCCGACCCGACTGCAGTCGTTGACCGGCGGAACGCACTGGAACGTTCCGCTGAGTTCACGGCAGAATCCCGAGCAACACTCGAACCCCTCGTCGCACGACTCGCCGTTGCTGTGGCACGGTTCGAGCGCCCAATAGGGATCCATGTTGATCGTCGTGAGGTCCTGTCCCGGCAGAAGAAAGGCCGGGTGGCTCGGGTCCGCGCCCGCGGACGGACTGAGGTCGATCGCCGCGACCCACAGCTGCTTTCGGTTGTCTATGGTCGCGTCGGTGGTCGACACCATGCGGTTTCCGTAGGTGCGCGGACTGGTGAACGCGACCCAGAAATAGCCACCGGCCGCCACCGGGAGTGGGCGAGGCGAGTAGCTGCGGCGGTTGTCCTTCGTGTCCAGGTTCGCGCCGCTCATCCGGCCGAGCTTGATCGGCGCTCCGCCGGCGACGGGAGACAGAAAGAGGTTGTTGAATCCCGTGTCCGTCCCAGCCGGCCCGAACTTCGCGCGGCTGTACGTGCCGCGCTGATAGATGACCCATTGCCCGTCCGGCAGGAAGCTCGGGAACGCGATGACGGAGCCTTCGCCCGAAGGTGGTGCCTCGGTGGCGGCGAGCTGGATCGTGCGGCCATTGGCGAAATCCACACCATTGAAGTCGATGACGTTCAGGTTGCTCTGGTTCATTTCGATCGGGCCACCGGGTCCCGCGGCGCTCGAAACGTAGGCGAGCATGCTGCCGTCGTGGTTGAACTGCGGATGCGCGACACCGGTCATCGAATCCAATGCGCTCGGTTGCACTGCCCCGGTCGAAGGATCGGCCAAACGCATCGTGAAGTCGGTCAAGTCGAACACGATGCGCGATCCGTCGGGACTCAGCGCCTGGAAGTTCGAGTTCGCCGGCCGGTATGTCGACACCAACTCGATGGTTTGGGTTGCATTGTCGACGATTCCCCACGGACGGTTGCATTCCCCGCTGCCGTCGCAAGTTGCGCTGAACGCTGCAGAGAGTCTCGTGCCGTCGCGAGACACCGTGTGACAGGCAACGCAGCGGTCTCCTTGCGGGTTCGCGTCCCACGGCGGCATTCGGTTGTCGTAACCAGCGATTGGCGCTGGCGCCCCGATCATTCCGGACGGCTGGGGGTCGAAGGCGGGCACTGGCGCCGCGGCGCCAGGATTGATCTTCATGATCGCGCCCTGGGACACCGCCCAGTAGTAGATCGTTCCCCGCAAGCTGCCGGGAGCGATCACCCAGCTTTGGCTCATCGCTTGGTGCGCCTGTCCTGTCAAATCGAGGCGCTGCACCTCGACGGATACCGGGGTGGTGCCGTCGCTGCTTTCTGTGAGCGAACGCCACCAGTTGTCCGCCATGGACCAACGGCTCGGCGGATCGGCGCTGATGTACGCGGTGAGCTCCACGAACGCGTCGCGAATTGTCACCTTGTACTTGTCGCCGGCGCCGCCGCCGTCCCACATCAACTCCGGAGGCAGCAGGCCTCGCGGGAAGACGGTCTGGTCATAAGGGTAGACGAAAGTGCCGCTCGGGGTCGTTCCTGGCGGGTTGAAGGCGTCCTTCTCGGGTTGTGTCGGTGCTCCGGTGTCGTCCTCGAATTTCAGCACCACCGTCACCTGTGCCGTGGCCGTGACGCCTTCGCTGTCGGCGCTGACCGTACCAACGCCGCCCCGGAAGCCTTGCTGAGTGAAAAGCCCACCGGTGGCGTTGACTCGTCCGAGCTCGGGTCGATCGAACACCCAGTTGGCCGTCACCGGTCCGGTCGATCCGTCTTGGTAAGTCGCGATGGCTTGGAACTGTTGGGAGCCGGCCATCAAGTTCACGACTTCCATCGTCGCCATCGGTGGATCGACCGCGAGACTCATGACTGAGCCGTTTCCGGCATCGGAAATCAGCACGTTGCCTGTTCCTCCACTCGCGCTCCCGTCCACGTTCGAGCTACCCCCGACGCCGCCAGCGCCGCTCGACGCCGACGCGCCGCCGAAGCCGTCGGCTCTCGAATCGCCGTCAGACGAGCACCCTTGAGCCAGCAGCATCGCCGCCAGTAGCCAGGGGAGCCTCGTGTTGGTGCCCGAAGAAAATGATGCCACGTCGACCTCCAGCGCCCGAGTGAATGTGGTGTCATTCTACCCCGCGGTGCTCGCTCGATACACGTCAATGCGTCAGGAGGAATCGATGCGTGTCTTCGTGGACGAGCTTTCTGGATCGTGTGGGCTGCGATGCTATCGAGCTGCGCCGGTTTTTCTAGGCTGAGTGGCATTTTCCCGAGCGGTGTATGCTGCGCCGCGAGTTGACCGACGATCTGCTCGCTGCCGACGCCCGCTATCTCTGGCACCCCTACGCCGGCATGCCGAATGCGTTGCCGGTTTTTCCTGTGGACCGAGCCGAGGGCGTTCGGCTCACGCTGACCGACGGCCAGGAACTCGTCGATGGCATGAGCTCTTGGTGGGCTGCGATCCATGGTTACAACCATCCGGACCTCAACGGCGCGATCACTCGCCAGCTCGAGCGGATGGCGCATGTCATGTTCGGCGGCCTGACCCACCAGCCGGCAGCAGACCTGGCCGAGCGGCTAGTGGCGCTGACTGGTGCGGATCTCGATAAGGTGTTTCTGTGTGACTCGGGTTCCGTGAGCGTCGAGGTCGCCATCAAGATGGCGGTCCAGTATTGGAGCTGCCTCGGAAAGGGCGCCAAGAACAAGCTCTTGACCGTCCGCGGCGGCTACCACGGCGACACGCTCGCAGCGATGAGCGTCTGTGATCCCGTGACTGGCATGCACGGGCTCTTCTCTGGTGTCGTGCCCGAGCAAATTTTTGTCGCGCGGCCCGAGCCGTCGTTCGGAGCGCCGTGGAACGACGAGCACTTTACCGAGATGCGTGAGTGCGTCGAGCGTCGGAGCTCGGAGATCGCCGCCGTGATTCTCGAGCCAGTGGTTCAAGGCGCTGGGGGAATGCGGTTCTATGCGCCAGAGTATCTCCGACAGTTGCGCCGCCTGTGCGACGAGCAAGACGTGCTCTTGATTTTCGACGAAATCGCCACAGGTTTCGGTCGCTCTGGTGAGTTATTCGCCGCAGTCCACGCGGAGGTTTGGCCTGACATCCTTTGCTTGGGCAAAGCGTTGACCGGCGGCTACATGACCCTCGCCGCCACCCTCGCCACTACCCGGGTGAGCGAAACGATCTCTTCGAACGAGCCAAACGCTTTCATGCATGGCCCGACCTTCATGGCCAATCCGCTCGCGTGCGCCGTGGCCCTAGCGAGCATCGACGCCTTGCTCTTGTCGCCGTGGAAAAAGCGAGTGCACGCCATCGAGTCGCAACTGAAGGATGAGCTGTCGCCTCTCGTCGGGGCCGATGGTGTCGAGGACGTCAGAACTCTCGGCGCCATCGGTGTCGTCGAGCTAAGCCAGCCGGTCGACATGCTGGTCACGCAGCCGGCCTTCGTGGACCGTGGGGTGTGGCTCCGACCGTTTGGCAAGCTGGTCTACACGATGCCTCCGTTTGTCATCGAGCCGGCAGATCTGCGGCAAGTCACCTCGGCGATTGTCGAAGTCGTAGAGAAGCACTGCTGCGGCTGAGCGACGCGATGTTTGCTCGTTGTCGCCGGCTCTCTGGTCGATAGACTGGGCGACATGCGAACTCGGATCACGGCGGGCTTCCTGGTCATTTGCTTTCTGGCCGCGGGTTGTGGCAGCAGCGGCAAAGGCGCCGAAGACGGAGCCGGTGGTGCGGCTGGCGTTGCGGGGCAGGGTGGTGGAGCGGACGCTGGCGGGGGCATGGGTGGCGTCGGAGCGGCGACGGCCTGCGAAGCGGACGCTCCCGCAACCCATGCCGAGGATCCGGAAGTCCGCGGCGCTGCGACTGGAACGAACGGAACGTTCCAAGACGAGTGCACGTCCGATGGCGACCTCGTCGAATATCTCTGCGAAACCACCTCCGAATGCGGGCCTGGTCCGAACCCGAGCTGCAACGACGTGCAGACAGGCATGGTCGTGCCGCTGGAGTTCGACTGCGGCGGCGCGTGTCAGAGCGCGACGTGCCAAGCGCGATGCCCCGACTTCGGAGATCGGCTCGCCTACCTGTCGATAGACGCCAATGGCAACGCCGAGTTCGAGAACCAAGCTGACCGACGGCGCTTTCGCTGCACACTCTCGCTCGACCGCGGGGCGTGCAAGAACTTCAGTCCTGGACAGACGACCGAAATTTCTTCGCTGGGGTCGAGCGGTGGCCGCTTCTGCACCGGGGGCACGTTCGGGAACATCGGCACCGGCGATCCGCAGCAGTGCTCCTACACGGATTGTCGTTTCACGAATTGAGCGCTGCTTCTCGAACCGATCGCGACGACGTCTCTCTCGATCACGTGTTCGATGACGACGCGTTCTGATGGGCTTGAAGGGCGCGCGCCGACGCGTCGCACGAACTTTTTTTTGGCTTTCGATTTGACAAATCGGAACGCGACGCGTATCTAAAGACTCACTGTGTCCCCGATAAACGCCCAGCAACATCCGGCAACGAGCTTGTGGCTCGCTCGCAGGAATCCATCTGTCGTCACGGTCGGTATGCGTTCGAGCATCGACTGTGATGTGGAGAAAGGTGTCTAGCGGCGGCTGACGTTTCACGTTCGAAGCGAAGGCCGCCCGGGAATCCCGGCGGCCTTTTTTGCTTTTGTGTCGCCAGAAGAACGCTCATTTGGCTGAAAACCCGGGCTTTTCGTCGAGGAGGAGGCCCGCCGGAAGTGACTGAAGTTTAGATTTTTCAAGGGTCTGGTGTCGCGCGTCGCTCTCCATTCTGCGGCGCACCCCGTCTCCGAGCGCGCTCGAGTCCTCGTGCGCCGACAGCGGCGTTGCGTCCGCCGACCGCGGACACCATTCCCTGCGCGTCCAAACCGAAGAACGAAAAAATTTGAGATTCTTCGGAACCAAATCGAAAGTAGGAGCGTCTAACCCCAGCGAACCATGAATCAAGAGTTTCCGAAAACCATGACCGCGCGCCCAAGTCGCGGGGCATGCATGCACGAAGAGAACGATTCTCTCAAGGCGTGTGTGTGCCCGGCCGCGAACGAAGAGGGCACCGTGTAGACGGCTTCATCGACGACCGAACGTGGTGAAGCCGCCTACCGAATGAGGAAGGTGGCTTTTTCTTTTGTGCATCTCGAAACGTGAACACGAAGCAACACCCATGAAATGGGGCACTAGCTCAATGGCGAGAGCAGCCGGCTCTTACCCGGTCGATCGGGGTTCGAATCCCTGGTGCCTCACTCCGCCCATTCCGGGATCGTCCAATGGCAGGACACTGCGCTCTGAACGCAGAAATCGAGGTTCGAACCCTCGCCCCGGATCCAACGAAAGCGCTCGAGCTCCGCTCGGCGCCTCGATGTTTGACAACTCGTGCAACTTTTTTCCGGCGGCGGTCCTCGGGCCACGAGTGCCCGGGTGCCGCCGCCCGACTTTTGCGAGGTAGCCAAGCGGAAAGGCAGCCGGCTGTTAACCGGTCTATCGCAGGTTCGAATCCTGCCCTCGCAGCCGGCTCTCGCCCGTCCTCCAGTTTCGCCGCGAAGTGAGCCATCTCCAGCCCCTGCAGCTCTATGGGAGAGCAACTCCGTCGTAACGAGTAGGTCTCAGTTCGATTCTGAGTGGGGGCTCCCTGTCGTCCCCACGGCTTCGAGTCGCGAGCGACGGCGTCTCTACGGCCCGTTCGTCTAAGCGGAAAGGATGCGAGGTTTTCACCCTCGCGATGGGGGTTCGATTCCCCCGCGGGTCACCGAGGGGGTCTCGACCAAAGGGTCCGCGTCTCGAGCAAGTCTGGTGATTGCACCGGTTTGAAGCATCGGAGAACTCCGTTCGATTCGGAGGGGGCGCACTCGAAGAGAGAGAGCATGGTGAGCGTACTCGTCTGGCGACGAGGACTGGTTGTGTCCCAGTCGAGGCGGGTTCGATTCCCGTCGCTCACCCCGAAGCAAGTTGCCTCGTGAAGCTGCTGGGTAGGCTGTCTGATTGTCGATCAGATGTTGATGGGTTCGATTCCCATACGAGGCGCCAACGAACGCGGGCGTACTTCAAGAGCAGAACTCCTGGTTTCCACCCAGGCCATGGGGGTGCAACTCCCTCCGCCCGCTCCGGCTCCGACCAACGCGATCGTCGTACAAAGGTAGTACCCGAGGGCGCCAGCCTCGATATGCGGGTTCGATTCCCGCCGATCGCTCCAACCGCTTCATCGACGGAGTGCTGCAATGGAATGCAAGGCCGGCTGTAAACCGGTCGTCCGCATCGGACTTGCTGGGTTCGATTCCCAGGCGCTCCACCATTGGAGACTCGTGGCGTAATGGCAGCGCACCCGGCTTTTAACCGGTGAGGCGAGAGTTCGACCCTCTCCGAGTCTACGAGCGCGGCTTTTCCACGCCCACCTTCCGCCCCCGTAGCTCAACGGAAAGAGCGGCCGGCTTCTACCCGGTGCCAGTGTGAGTTCGAATCTTACCGGGGGTGCCGCGGTCGGATCCGGCGACGGAGCTTCGGCGCGCCGCGCGAGATTTCGTCCCGTTCATCTAACGGCTCAGGATCCGAGGCCCTCAACCTCGTCATGCAGGTTCGACTCCTGTACGGGACGCCCGCACGCCCATTCCCTCGTCGTCCAATGGACAGGGCTCTGGTCTACGAAACCAGTAATGGAGGTTCGAATCCTTCCGGGGGAGCCGCGGTCTTCGCGACCGCACCATGTCCTCGTGGCTCAACGGATAGAGCATCGGCCTCCGAAGCCGAGGAGTGCACGTTCGAATCGTGCCGAGGACACCGCAGGGATGGAGCAACGAACGCTCGTCGGACTCATTATCCGATGCCCTCGGCCGAGCCGGTTCAATTCCGGCCCCTGCAACCACTCTTCGCGACGACCCTCGGCGGGAGGCGGGTCCCATAAACCCGGCCGACGTGGTTCGACTCCACGCGTCGCGACTCTCGCCCCGACTGCCATGCGGCGCGAGATGTGAAACTCACGGGGATCGTCCAATGGCAGGACTCGAGGCTTTGACCCTCGCAATCCAGGTTCGAACCCTGGTCCCCGTTCCAACGAAGTTTCCCGGGGTGTGGCTTAGTCTGGCAAGAGCGCTCGGTTCGGGACCGAGAGACCGCAGGTTCGAATCCTGCCTCCCCGACAGACAATCGAAGAGCGAGGCGTGTCGTCTGGCGACGACAGCTGTCCCACAAACAGCGCAAGGTGAGTTCGATTCTCGCGCCTCGCACAGCTCCCGCGCACCGAGCGTTGGAGAGCAGCAAGCGAACGTAGCCCAATCGGCAGAGGCAACCGGTTCAAACCCGGCACAGTGCAGGTTCGACTCCTTCCGTTCGCATCGATCTCAGCCCCATACGACGCTCCGCGCTTCCCCCGGCCCCCGCTTGGGGGAGGGCCGGGCGAATCGCTCTCAGGCGGCTCGTGTGGGCTTCGATCTTTTCTTTTTCTGGTGTGCAGTTTTTGTGGCGCGGAACACGGAAGTTTCTGCTGGCCCCAAGGGTGGGCGGCGCGCATGAAGCGCGTCGCTTGCCCGTCAGCTTTGGGTTTGAGCTCTGGGAGCCGAGCGGTCTCCAAAACCGCGTCGCGCAGGTTCGATTCCTGCCAGGCCCGCTGCTCTCTCAGCCATTTTCCCCCAAAGGGATCGTCCGAGAGGTTCGGCGCCGTACCTTGCAAGTATGCGCGTTGGGGTGCGACTCCCCACGGTTCCACCAGCAGGTCGTCACACGACGCGCAGCTCTGGCACGAGCGGTTCGGTTTGCAACACCGGTGAGGGACGGTTCGATTCCGTCGCGCGTCTCAGAAAAAAGCACGAAGAAGATCCTGCCGGAGTGTGCGGTTCACCTGGGACGCCTGATAAGCATCCTGACTTGGTTCGACTCCATGCGGCAGGACCACAGCACGGTCGCCCGCCACAGGTGGGACAGACGGTGCTGCCAACGGAGGTCGAGGCAGCTGGCGAAGCCGCCTGTGCGACACGCAGGCATCGCTGGGTTCGATTCCCAGGACCTCCACGAACACGTTTCATGCTCAGGTGGCGGAACAGGCATACGCACCAGACTCAGACCCTGGGCCCTTCGTGGGCAATGAGAGTTCGACCCTCTCCCTGAGCACCGCCCGGCCGTACGTGCGCTCGAATGAAGAGCGTGCGCGCGGCGGGGCCTATCGCGGTCGTGGCGGAATGGCATACGCAACAGTTTGAGAGACTGTGCTTCGTTACGAGGCGTGCAGGTTCGACCCCTGCCGACCGCACGGTGATATCGAGACAACTTCGACCAACGGCGCGCTGCCGCGTCGCGCGGACTCTGCAAAACGAGTCTCCGTGTGCACGTCCGGACATCGGGTCCCGCGAATGAATCTCGCTATCGACACCCGACCTCGTAAGTCGGGACCACCCCCTCGGTAAGAGCATCAGACTTGGAATCTGACGGTCGCGGGTTCGACTCCCGTCATCCATGAAACGGATGTAGCTCAGTTGGAAAATGGGACTGCAACTCCCACGACGTAACAACAACGTCTTCCTATCGGTCCAAAGAGTCCGAGCCCCAGCGTTGCCGCGGGTGCTTCCTCGGAAGCACTCGTAGGCGACGAGCCCACGGTAGGCCCGGGGTCATGCGCGCCGCTTTTCACGGGCGGTGGTCATCGTTGCGGCGACCACCATCGCTCCCGAACAGCGGTCCGCCCATTCCGCGCCTCCGAGGGTCCGCGAGCGTTCGAGCGTCGCCACGTCGAACCGGCTGCCGCACGTCTGCAGCCGGCAACACGAGCGACCCTCGAGCGTTTGGGGTCTCCGCGGCTCTCTGGACCACTACTTCGGACGGGGCATGGCCGCTCCTCCCCCCTCGCAACTCATCGCAACTGCGGCCGTGCCCCGATCCCCCTACTTCGGCTCCGCCAATGCGGAGCCACGCCGACGTGCTCGATGGTGAGCACCCGGCACCTCACCCCAAACCTCACGTGGAGGCATCGAAAATGTACAAGACGATTCGCGTCAAGTTGAACGAACGCGCGGTCATCTTCAAGAACGGCCTCCCGATCCGTGCATGCGGTCCGGGTCGCCACGTTCTTTGGGGACTGCGCCTGACCGAGCAGCGGTTCAAGACGGACCAGCTGCTCTTCGACGCGCTGCCCGAGGTGCGCGCCGCGCTGCCGGCCGAGTGGTTCCAGGAGATCACCCTCGGCAAGCGTCAGCGTGCGGTGCTCTACGCCGACGGCAAGCCGCGCAAGTTCCTCCGGCCGGGCACGCACCGTTTCTGGACGGTCGACCCGTCGGTGAAGCTCGACGTCTTCGACGTCGACGAGCCGCTGCCGGAGCTCACGGACGAGCTCAAGCTCGTCGTGCCGGCGCGTGAGATCGTCGAAGCGACGGTCCTCGCGTACCAGCGTGGCCTTCTGTACGTGCAGGGTCGCCTCGAGCGTTTGCTCGAGCCGGGTCGGCACACGTTCTGGACGCACCCGGAAAAGGAAGTCCACGTGGGCGTCATCGACATGCGTAGCGACCAGCTCGCCATCGTCGGTCAGGACTTGATGACGCGTGACAAGGTCACGCTTCGCCTGTCGCTGACGGTCGAGTACGCGATCGAAGACCCGGCGCTCGCCGCCCACGCGGTCACGAACCTGCGAGACACGATCTACACGGTCGTGCAGCTCGCGGCTCGGGACTACGTCTCGGCCGCGACCCTCGACGAGCTTCTCGAAGGTCGCGACGCGATGACCAACGCGCTCGAGCAGCAGGTCATCGGCAAGGCAGCCAAGTTCGGCGTTCGCGTCGAACGGGTCGGCGTCAAGGACGTCGTGTTGCCCGGCGAGATGAAGACGCTGCTCAATCGCGTCATCGAGGCCGAGAAGGAGGCCGCAGCCAACGTCATTCTCCGTCGCGAGGAGACGGCGGCGACGCGGTCGCTGGCCAACACGGCGCGGGTCATGGCGGACCAGCCGGTCCTGCTTCGGCTCAAGGAGCTCGACGCGATGAAGGACATTGCTTCGCAAATCGGAGAAGTCCGGATCGTCGTCGGCGCCGACGGCCTCAAGTCGTTGCTGCCGGCCGACTTGCTCGGTCCGCGCGGCAACAACGGTCACGTCTGAGTGACCGAGGTGCGAACACACAGAGCTCGGGGGTCTTGCGGGCTCCTCGCCGCGGGTGAGTCCGCGCCCCCGAGCTCGACTTTTTCTGTCGCTCCTTCGGGAGCTTCTTTCGGAGACGTGAAGAGAAAATGAAACGAAAACGGAGGTAGGAGTCATGAATCCGCAACAAACGCTGCTGCTCACGCATTGGTACTTCCCGCACAAGATCGTGTCCTGGCAGGACGCGGTGACGCTGCATTTCCTCGGCAAGGCCGACGTCGTCGTCGAGTACGCCGAAGAGATCAGCTCGCCGTCCACGACGATCAAGATGCCGGCAGTGATGCGCCTCAAGAAGAAGTTGAGTCGCACCAAGCGGGGCGTGAAGTTTTCGCGGATCAACGTCTACACCCGTGACCGCTTCACGTGCTGCTACTGCAACACGCAGCTTCCGGCGCGCAAGCTCACGTACGACCACGTCACCCCGCGGGCTCGGGGTGGCCGGACGACGTGGGAGAACATCGTGACCTCGTGCTACGGCTGCAACTCGAAGAAGGCGAACCGTACGCCGGCCGAGGCGAGCATGCGGCTCGCTCGAGCGCCGTTTCAGCCGAAGACGCTGCCGCTCACGCCGCCGTTCATGGACGTCAACCGCGTTCCGAACGAGTGGCGTGACTTCTGTCGACCGCAAGCGTCGGCAGGCATCGTCTGAGCCCCGTCGAATCGGAGGACGAAAAACTCCGCCGCCTGGCCCGGGCGTCACGACTCGAAAAAAACGAGGCGAGGGCAACTTCTTTCGGAAGGTGAGCTGAGCGCTGGTGCTCAGGCTGGTCTCGAAAACCAGTGGTCACAGTCGTGGCAGCGGTTCGACTCCGTCACCTTCCTCTGCCTGCTTCTCTCCGGAAGCTGAATCGCTCACGGGAGCGAGCTCGGTTGCTAGCCGATGCGAGCGGCTCACGCCGTTTGGGGATCGAGACCTCCAGCTTCCTCCAACCTACTAAACGGCCCGGAGCTGCATTCCATTCCCGGACCCAAGATCCACCCTGCACGAGTCGTCGAACCTGCGAGTTTTTTTCCTCCCGACGCGGGAGGTCCGTCATGAAGACCAAGATCCACAACCAGCCTCCGAGCGCGCCCGCTCGACTCCTGTTCCCGCACGGAGTCGAGGCGCTCGAGACCCGTCGGCTCTACCGGCCGGTCGGCGATCTCGAGCTCCGGGAGATCGCCCTCGCCAAGTATCGTCGGTTCCCGCCGCGCTTGCGCCAGCAGGAGTTCTTCTACCCGGTCTGCCACGAGCACTACGCTGCGCAGATCGCCGAGGACTGGAACGCGAAGCACGCCGGCGTCGGATTCGTCACGCGCTTCCGCGTTCTCTCCGAGTTCCTCGCGCGCTACTCGGTGCATCGAGTCGGGTCGCACATCCACGAAGAGTACTGGATCCCGGCGGTGGATCTCGACGCCTTCAACGACGCCATCGTCGGCGAGATCGAAGTCGTTCGAGTCTTCGTCGCGTGACCACCCGGACGGTCGCGGTGCCCTCCCCAAGGCGTCGCGGCCGTCGCTATTTCATTCTGGCAGTGCTCGACAGTGCCCTTTGACGCACGCTGCGCGCATCGGCGGGTACCTCGCGGCCGTATCGCAGGGCGGGCACTCGACGTCTTCGGCGGCGCAGTCGACTTGTGCGCACCACGCGGTCTGGCGTTCGAAAGCGGCCTTGCTGACGGCTGTCGGTGGCGCCGGACAAACGCAGCTCGTGCAGCACGGCATCAAGTCGCCCAGGTGGCATTCGGCGTCCGCCTGGCACGCGTCATCGCAACAGCTTTGCTCGCAAGGGATGTCTCGCGTGCAAGAGCGAGCCTCGGCGGGCGTGCCGCATGCCGCGGTGGCGGTTTTCGAGCACCCTCCTTCGACTTTCGGAAGACACCCCTGGCACTCCGGCCGCCGCGGCGAGGTCGGCGCTTGGGTTCTTGCCGGGGCTTCGCCTCCCGCATCTTTGCCCGGGTTTTCGGAGGTTGCCGCATCGGGAGCGCTCGGTGCCGGCGGAAGTGCGCTGGGCGGCTGGCTTGCGCCGCAGGCCGCAAACGGGCTGGTGAGGGCGGCCAGCAAGAAAATCCGCTTCAGAATCGACGGTCCACGGGTCGGAGGCTGCATCGGCGGGAGGTTACCACCGGCGGCTGCCATGGTTTGGGCGCCTCGAGACCTGCGAAAGAATCCCAATGCGGCTCCCCGCTGTGTGTTTCAGGGTTCAAGCTGAGCGGGAACCCGGGGGTCTACGAGGAGGCTGGCGATGAATGTGAAAATTGCGGGGTTTTTGGCAGCGGCGAGCATGGTGCTCACGAGCGTGACGGTTTGGTCCGTTACCGAGCCGGCTTCGAGGCTCCGCTTCGCGTCGGTCGAAATGCCTCCCGAGCCTCGGGCGAAAACCGAGTTCTTGTCGAGCGGCACGCTGAACGTCGAAGCACGCGCCGGCCATGCCCAGCTCGAGAGGGGCAGCCGAGAGACCTTCGTGTTCGTCGACGTCACGGCTCCCGCGGGCGCCGTCGACCGCTCGCCGCCAGTCAACCTGTCGATCGCCATCGACCGCTCCGGCTCGATGAAGGGCAAACGCTTGCGAAACGCGCTCGATGCCGCGCGCGGGATGATTCGTCGTTTGCGAGTTGGCGACTTCGTCAATGTCGTCAGCTACAACACGACGACGAGCGTTGACCTGCCCGCCACTCGCATCGACGACGATTCGCGCGAGCGCGCGGTCGCTGCGCTCGGCCGGATCAGCGCGAGCGGCGACACATGCGTTTCGTGTGGCGTCGAGGCCGCGCTCGGCGCCCTCGGCGATCGAAAAGACATGGTCAACCACGTGCTCTTGCTGAGCGACGGCGAGGCTAATTCTGGCGTGCGCTCCCTCGACGGGTTTCGTGGTCTCGCCGAGCGAGTGCGGGCTGGGGGTGTGGCCATCAGCTCGATCGGCGTCGACGTCGACTACAACGAGCGAGTACTGGGCGTGTTGGCCCGCGAGTCGAACGGACGGCACCACTTCGTGGAGGACTCGGCCGACTTGCCCGCCACTTTCGACCGCGAGCTCACGGCATTGGCGAGCACCGTGGCGACTGGCGCATCTCTCGCGATCGATCTGCCGGCGGGCATCGAACTCGCCGAAGTCTACGATCGCGCATTTCGTCGCAACGGTCGAACCGTCGAAGTTCCGCTCGGCGATCTCGCCGCTGCCGACAGAAGACGGTTTTGTTGCGCGTACGCGTGTCCGATTCCCCGACCTCGGTCCAGTCGCTCGCTTCTGTGCGTTTGGAATATGGCGAAAGCTCCGGGCGGCCCGTACGCGTCGATGGCCATCTCGAAGTCGCGCGAGCGTCGCGTGACGAAAAATCTTCACCGCTCGATGGCCTCGTCTCGGCGCGGCTCGGGCGCGCTGAGACGGCGGCGGTGATCCAGGAAGCGAACGAGCTCTTCAAGGCCGGAAAAGAGCGGGCGGCGCAACAGAAGCTCCGCGCGAAGCTCCGGAGTCTTCGAACGAGGGCTGTCGCGGCGGCGAGCGCTGTGCCCATTTCGCGAGCCTCGAGTGTCGATCTCGACTTCGAAGGGCAAGCCGTAGCGATAGCTCGTGCCGCCGACGAGCTCGAGGCGGTGCCAGCGCCGAAACCGAGTCCACGGCCTCGCGCGCCGGGCAGCTGCACCGATCCGCTGTGCGCCGAAGTCGGCGGGCCGAGCAAAGCGAAGACGAGGTCCGGCAAAGTCGTCGTTCGCGGCAACTTCGCCCGAGCGAACCCGTTTCAGCGTTGAGGCCGCGCGTGCTCGAGCGCGGCTGAGCTATGCTCATGACGTGCACGAGCTGTTCTCCTGTCGCGTCGCCGGCTTGGTCGGAGCGGCGGCCGTGTGCGCTAGCGCGTGCGCCGATCTCGTCGGAGAGGACTTTCGAGGCTACGCCCTCGCCCCGGTGGACGCCGGATCGCCGCCGCCGCGGCCGCCGCCCTCGGCGTTTTGGCCGCGCGTCGTCGGCGGGGACGGTTTCGATGCGGTCACGGCCATCGCTCTCGATGCGGAAGGAAGCGTCTATATCGCGGGGCACTTTTCCCAACGCATAGATTTCGCGCCCGGGGTTTCGCTCACGGCGAGCGAGTTCGACGGTTTCGTTGCGCGCTATTCCGCTACCGGAGAATTTCAGTGGGTTCAGCGTTTTGGTGGCGAAGTCGGCTTCGCATTCATCGGTGATGTGTCGACGGCCCTCGCGGTGGACGATGAAAGCAACGTCTATGTCACCGGCGCTTTTGGCACTCCGTTTGCCGACTTCGGCGGCGGTCCGCTCGTGACCGAGGGCCTGTTCGACGCGTTTGTCGTCAGCTACAGCGGACTCAGCACTTTTCGCTGGGCCCACGCGATTCGAGGCGGAGGTTGGGACGAAGGGCGAGCCATAGCCGTGGTGGGCAACCACCTGGTCGTCGGAGGACTGACAGCGCGACAAGATGCTCTCCGAGCGCAGCTCTTCGTTTCTCGGCACGACCTTTCGACAGGCGATCAAGTGCCAGCGGACGGGGATTTTCTCGAATCGGGTTCGGGTTTCGCCCTCGGCGTAGCCGCCGCCGCGGGGGAGTTCTGCGTGGGCGGTTGCTTCGAAGGCGCAGTCACTCTCGGCGGCAAGATGCTCGACTCGGTTGGGACAGGACCTGACTCGTTCTTGGTTTGCTTCGACGACGCTTCGACAGCGCAAACGGTGGCGGTCGTCGGGGAGGCGGACTTCGACTGCTTGACCAGTCTGGCGATGTCGAAACCAGGCTTCGCCACCGCGGTGGGCAATGCGAGGTCCAACGACCAGCAAGACTTGTACGTGCTCGGGGCAATCGACGTTTCGCCGTCTAGCTCGGTCATTGGGAGAGTAAGCATCGACGATCTCACTTCGAGCGCTTCGACGCGTTTCTCGTGGGTGGAGCGCATTCGCACCGGAGTCCCCACCGGGGATCCGACCGATGCGCAGACCGCGGTGGACGTCGATGGGAATGTTTTTGTCGTCGCGCCGTTCATGGGCCAGATCGAGGTCGCGGGTAGCGTGCTTTCGAGCCGCGGTGGTCGCGACGTCCTCGTGGCGAGCTGGACTGCTGACGGCGAGCTGCGCTGGGCAACGAGCCTGGGTGGTCCGTTTCGTGACGACGCGAGCTCGATCGCTCTCGGTCAAGACGGATCACTGTTCATTGGAGGCTCCTTCACGTCGACCGCTCGCTATCAAGGTGCAGCCTTCAGCGGCGGCGGCGCCACCGATGGCCTGATCCTCAGGATCGACGGCGCCAGTGGCGCTCTCGAGTGAGCTTCAGAACGGTTGCACGAGCCAGATGCTCGAACGTTCGGGGCTGACGGTTGCCGTGATCGCTGTACGGCGCGGTCTTTTCAGAACCAGGTACAGGCCAGCGCCGACCCCGGCGATCCCAATGGCGAACGTAGCGGTGCTGAGCCGCGTGAATCGCCTGCCGTCGTCTGCTGCTCGGAGTCCGCGGCTCGTGCATAGCTCGACCTCACACTCGGCGTCGACGGTGTTTTTTCGGTCGAGCACCAGCGCGCCCGCCACGGCACCGACCCCGAGAGACGCCGCGCCCACGCCCAGGATCGCGAAACCGGTTGGCCGCGCAACCGAAGACTCGTCTGGTGGCATAGGCGGTCGCATCACAGGTCGCGCTCGCGGGACCAACGCTGCGCGTTGCTCCTTGGTGGCGGGCGGGGGTGAGCGGGGTGGGGCGGTCTTCGGACCTGTGTGAACCACGAGTTCCCGCGTTTGGCCCTCGTCGAGTTGCACCCAGAAGCGCTGCTCGTCGTAGCCGGTGGCCGTGACGACGAGCGAATGGCGCCCTGGGTTGATGGGCAGCGCCACGTCGAAGCTGGCCTCCGTGAGCTCGATCCCTTCACGCCGAACACGCATGGCCTCGGGCGCGTTCGGCGCGCGGCGAATGACGAGTCGCGGAAGGCGCGGATCGAGGGCCGCGGCTCGGGCTTGGGCGACCGGTAGGCGGCCGTCTCGGGCATCGAGTCCGTGGATCACTTCTTGGTAGTGCTGCCATGCGCCGGCGAGATTACCGAGGCCTTCCTCACAAATGCCGATGTTGAGCAGAGTGCCCAGCGCTGGATCGAGTCGATGGCTCTCCTGAAATTTTTCACAGGCTTCGGCATGCTCACCGAGGTCGGCGGCGCTGCGGCCCGCTTTGAAGAGGGCCTCGGCGGTGACCGGGTCTTTCGGTTGTGCGAGCGCGGCCGTCGAGCTCAGCATCACTGCCAGACAGAGCGCCCGCGCGTGCACGCGCGCATGATACAGGGTTCGGGTGCGCTGTCTCAGCGTCGACGGTCCAGCGGACGCCGCGGATCGGTGCGGGAGCTGGCCTCGGTTTGGGGTCGTAATCGCTCATTCGAGCGCGGCTCCCGTGCACGCTCGTCTGCGGCAGGAAGCGTGGTCTGGCCGGGCGATCCCGCGGGCGCGTCCGCGCTCGCCGGCGGCGTCGATCGCGTCGGCGCCGGCTTCGGCGAGTGCTCTTCGTCGTCGGCGTGCTCGCCGCGCTTGGCGGTGGCTGTTGCGCCGTGGTCGGGGTCGACGGCTTCAGTGGCTTCGTCGTCGGCGCGCTCCGTCGTGGTGGTCGAAGCGGTGCTCGATGGCGTTCTTAGCTCGCTTCGCGGCGCGTGGCCCGGTGCGAGGGCGACGATGGCTACCCCGCCCAGGACGACGGCCGCGGCTCCGGCGACGAACACCAACGGCGCCCTGCCGGGCTGTGTCGCGTCGAGATCTCGTTCCGCGCCGATGGTTTGTTTCGCGCGCCCTATCGCCGGCGCTAGCGGTCTCTTGCGCACCCTGCTCACGGTCTTTTTGGGAGGTGCTCCGCTGCCCGCAACTGCCGCGCGAAGCGACTGCTGCATGGCCAACGCGCTTTCCGGGCGATCCTCTCGATCGTAGGCCAGTGCGTTCTCGACCACGTCGAGCAAGCCCCCCGGCAATTGCGGCGCTAGCCTGCGGAGCGAGCGCGCCGGCGCGGTCATGGCGAGGCCGAGTTGCTCGTTCGGGGTCTCGGCTTCGTGCACGTGCTCACCCGTCAGCAGAGTAAAGAGCGTGGCTCCGACCGCCCAGAGATCCGTGCGAGTGTCCACTTCGTCCCAGCGGCCGCGTGCCTGTTCGGGTGCCATGTAGGCCGGCGTGCCCATGATGGCGCCATCTCGCGTCTCGGTGCTCGACTCTGACCCGTCGCGAAGTCGTGCGATTCCGAAGTCGAGCACCTTGAGATCGCCGTCGATCGTGACAAACAGGTTCTCGGGTTTGATATCGCGGTGAACGATGCCGCGATCGTGGACACTGGCGAGCGCGTCGAGAAGTCGGTCGGCGTGTGCCGCCGCCTCCTCCGCGTCGAGCGGGCCGTCACGTTCGAGCTTGGCTTCGAGCGATTCCCCCTCGAGGAGTTCCATGACGAGAAACGCGCTTCCGGTGTCGACGCCGTCGTCATCGATCTTGACGATGTTGGGATGTCCGACGGCGTTTGCGGCGTAGCCCTCTCGAAGGAATCGGCGCACCCGTTCCGCATTGCTCGACAGATCCGGATGCAGCACTTTGACCGCGACACGCTTTCCGTTGCGGTGGCGAGCCGCGTACACGGCTGCGGTCCCGCCGACGCCGATGAGTCGTTCGAGTGTCCAACGGTCGCCGAGCGTGCGCCCGAGGCGTGCATCTGCGGAACGACGAGCCGCGTCACCCATGAGTAGACGAGAGTAGCACGCGCTCGCGCGCCGCCCTCGTCAGCGAAAGTCGCGCGGCGAAACACCGAGTGCTTTCATCCAGCGGTACACGAAGCTCCTCGGCTTGCCGAGCTCGCGTGCTGCCGCTGCCACGTTCCCCGAGTGCTTCTTCAACGACTCCTTGAGCTTGTCGCGATCGATGTTTGACGGCTGCGGTCCCTCGTCCTCGTTCACCTCGGTTCGCGCCTGGTTGAACGGGTCGACGGCTTCGGGTTTCATTTCGTCGAGCCGCGACAAATCGAGCCTGGGTGACCGCTTGTCCGTGGCGCATTCGCTTGCCAACGATTCGAGCTCGCGCACGTTGTAGGGCCAGTCGTACACCAGCAGGGCCTCTGCAGCGTCGGGGGTCAACGTCGCCGCGGCGCGTTCGCGTTCGAGAAACTCCCGCATCAGTGCGAGTACCTCGTGTTTGCGGTCCGCTAGCGACGGAAGAGTCAGCCTGACCTCCGACAGCCGCGCAAAAAGGTCCGCCCGAAACTTGCCGTCGCGAGTCGCCGCTTCGAGATCCACGTTGGTCGCGCTGATGACTCTACCCGTGAACTTTTCCTCTCGGTCGGAACCCACCGGGCGCACGGTGCGTTCCTGAAGCACACGCAGGAGCGCCGCTTGAATGTCGGGTTTGAGCTCGGCGACCTCGTCGAGAAACACCGTTCCCTTTCCCGCCGTCAGGAACAATCCCTCGCGGTCGCTGACGGCGCCGGAGAACGCCCCCTTGGCGTGGCCGAACAGCTCCGACCCCACGAGCTCTCGGGGGATGGCTCCACAATTGACGGCGGTGATTTCCCCGCTTCGTCTCGATCGATCGTGGATTCGTCGGGCGAGCACCTCCTTGCCGCTGCCGGTCGGGCCGAGCACGAGCACGTTGAGGTCCGATTCGGCGATCGAGTCCGCGCGTTCACGAATGCGCGGCATGAGCTCGTCGTCCCGGTACACGAGCAGCGTATCGCCGAGGCGAATCACGTCTCCAGCGTCGAGCGGGGATGTGCGCACGCGCTTGGCGTTGACAAAGCAGCCGTTAGCGCTGTTCGCGTCACCAATGCGATGGGTCTTGTAGCGGGGGTCCCACGTCAGCTGGGCATGAAGTCGGCTCATTGCGGCGTCCACAATCTCGAGCCCGCCAGATACTTCGCGGCCAATCGGCAGCACCGAGCGCTCGTCGAGCTGCTGGCGCCGGCCAACGCACGTTTCGTCGGCGCTGAACACCACGACGAGCTCGCGCGTCTCGCCGGCTCGGGGCGGTTGGGGATCGGTGAGCGGCTCGACCGTTGTTTGCTGGGGCATCAGGGCGTGCGTTCCGAGCCTACCAAGGACGGCAGGTGTCCGCGCGCGGGGAGGATTCCGGCTGCGACGACGGCGGTTCGGCTGCGGGACAGCCAAGTCTTGTTGCGGCCAGCTGCTCCACTGTCTCGGGCACCTGTCCTGTGATGCCCAAACACTCTGGCGCCGCGCGAGCTGCCATGCGGCCGACGACCGCTATTGACCGTCCGTTCGCCGACGGAGAAGCCACACGCGAGTCGGCACGGTTCTTTCTTATGCGGTGGTCTCGAGGCCCACCCCGGAGATCCGGCGCCTCCACCGAGGAGTCGATCTTTGCGCTCAACTTCATGGGGAACCTCTACCCGACGGCGTGCCGTTGGCGCTCTCGTCGGGCTGACCGCCAGCGTGCAACTCTTTTTGGTCGCCTGGCTGGTGCTGACCCACGGCCACTACGTCGGCGACGATTTGCTCGGGTTCTGGTACGCGCGGAAGCAATCGATGGGTGCGTATCTATTCAACCCGATCAACGTGCATGTCGTTCCGCTCCATCGACTGGCGTCTTTCGTCGTCGACGGCGTCGCCCCGATGAAGTTTCCGATCGCCGTTCTGTGCTTGTTGCTGTTCCACGCCCTAGGTGTCGTCTATCTGCACCGAACGCTCCAGTTGCTCCAACGCTCCTGGGTCAACCTCGTCTTCGTCGCCGCCTACGCGACTCACGTCTACGTCGGCGTGCTCCTCATGTGGTGGTCGTCCGGCTTGCACCGGTTGCCCTACATCGCGCTCTCGATCATGGCGATCTACTACTGGGTCCGACACTTGAAGCTCGGCCAGCGGCAGTCGCTCTATGGCGTGGCTGCGTGTTTCGTCGCTGCTTTTGGCTTCTACCCGAAGGCGATGCTCATCCCCCTATACCTGGCGGCGGTGACGGTGAGTCTAGCGTCGCCTGGATACCGCTTGCGGCCCCGCGGCGCCTGGTTGCTTGTGGTCGGTGGGCTCGTGAGTTTGGCCTACACGGCGGCGGTCGGACATCACGCCGGCGAGTACGCGACACGCGTGCATCTGAGCTTGGCGTTTCAGCTCGAGTTCCAGCGCCTGAGCTGGTCCGTGCTGATCGAAAGCACGATGGGCCGCGTGCTCGGGACCGTGCAAGGGATCTCCTTGGGCCTCTGGCTCTGTTGGGCGGCTATCGTCGCCCTGACCGTGGCTCTCAGGCCGAGGAACGCGATTGTTTGGCTTGCGGCGCTGGTTACCATCAGCACGAACATCGCAGTCCTCGGCCTTTCGGATCGCGCGGCCGCATACGGTCACTTCGTCGCCTTCGCGTATCGGTACTATTTCGAGTTGCTGTTTCTCCTGGTCTTGTTCCTGGCGATGGCTGTGCAGGCCACGATTCCACGATTGACGGCCATCTGGCGGCCTCCCGAATTTGCCCCTCGCGTGCTCGCCGCGGTCCTCGTTCTCGGCGTGGCTGCGTCGTCTTACGAGCAGTTCGCGAGCCTGGTCGACAGTCGTTTCCCGGCGTCAGCCGTGGCGCGGAGGTACTTCGCCAATCTCGAGACGGATCTGCGGCTACTCGAAGCCCAGCCGCCAGCGCGCCGCACCTTCGTCGATGGGTTCATGCCGATCGAGATCATGCCGCTGGGGACATGGAATCGGAGCCACCAGGTGCTGTTCGAGCTGTTTCGAGTCGACGTCGCGTACGGCCCACCCGCTCGAGGTAGCTATCTCATCGGAAACGACGGCAGGATTTCCGAGCTCCAATGAGTCAGCGATGGGCCGTCGCTCGGATTCGCCCGGGCCTTTGGCCATAGCGGCGGAACAACGGTGCGCTTGCGTTCTCGGGGCCGGCCGAGGGATACATCCGTACATGCGGGTAAACGAATATATGGGCCAGCTCGCCCGGGTACACAAGGCGCTCGGTGACGAGACCCGGCTTCGCATCGTCAATCTGCTCGGTCACTACGGGCAGCTTTGTGTTTGCGACATCGAGCAAACGCTCCGAATTTCGCAGTCCAAAGCGTCGCGGCATCTCGGCCACCTCAAGCACGTAGGCATCGTCGAGGACGAGCGCGATGCGACCTGGATCTACTACCGGCTGAGTAGCGAGCAACAGAGCGCGGCGGGCGCACTCACGGTAGCCGTTCAGTCGGCGCTTCGCTCGGACTCGCGGGCGCGAAGCGACATCCAGCGCGCTCGTCGCGTCTGCCGCGACGTCTCGTGCAAGCCGGCAACCAAAAAGAGGAACAAGTCATGAGTCGCGCGCCGGAGTTATGCTCGTCGGAGTTGTCCCCGGGGTTACTGGCGCGCAAAGTCGGCGCCGAAATGATTGGCACGTTCGGGCTCGTGTTCGTGGGTTGCGGCGCGGTCATGGTCAACGAAATGACGAACGGTGGGGTCACCCACGTCGGTGTCTCGGCAGCTTTTGGCTTGGTCATCATGGTCATGATTTTTGCCACCGGCCACGTCTCCGGTGCGCACTTCAACCCGGCGGTCACCATTGCCTTTGCGGCGACGGGGCGTTTCCCCTGGCGGCAAGTACTGCCCTATTTGATCGGCCAATTCGCAGCGGCGTGGCTCGCAGCCACGCTGCTCGTGCTCATTCTGGGTCAGGTCGGAGGAGTCGGAGCCACGGTGCCCATCGCGTCGGCCAACCAGTCGCTGGCGCTCGAGACCGTGCTCACATTTTTTCTGATGTTCGTCATCACCGCGGTGGCTACGGACGCACGGGCGAGCGGCGGGATGGCTGCGGTCGCGATCGGAGGAACGGTGGCGCTCGCCGCGGTGTTCGGAGGACCGATTTCGGGCGCCTCCATGAATCCGGCGCGCACTCTCGGGCCCGCGCTCGCTTCCGGAGAAGTCGCGCACCTCTGGGTGTACTTCGCGGGTCCCCTCGTCGGTGCCGCCCTCGGAGCTTTCGCCTATGACCTAGTGTGTTGCGGGGACGAACGCACCGAGGCGAAAGGCTGCTGCTGAATCGAAGAATTCAACGACGCCTATTCGGGCGTGATCCGCGTTCTCGACGGTCTTCAACGCGAGAAGCTGCTGGTGCACCGCGGCGTTCGAGCAGCTGTCGCTCGTTTTCAAGGTCGCGGCGGCCGAATTTTCACTGACACGAGCTGGTGCTTCTTCCGTGCGACCAGCGCGAGCTCGTCGGGGTGCTCCGTGCTGTGCAGAATCGTCACGGCTCCGGCTCCCCAATACTCGGGGGCCTTCTCGCCCATGCCCAAGACGCCGACTCGCTCCTGTCCGCGGGAGTCGCGAAAGCTCACCAAGTAGGATGCCCCGGAGAAAAAGAGCGTCGCTGAACATGGCGAGCCGTGGCGTAGCACCCGTTCCAGCCGAAGCTGCTCCGTCCACAACACGAGCCACAGTAAAAGGGTGACCACGAGCCACATGACCAACAGACCAGCGCCGGAGACGACGAGATTCGTGTCGTTCTTCCAAACGCCGATGGCTAGGCTGACGATTCCGAAACCACCGGGGAACGTCAACAGGAGGCCGGCCGAAATCATGGCGCAAACGCGGTGCACTGACGTCGCCAACGGTCGATATGGCACCATCGAACGGGGCGGCGCCGCACTGGCCAGCGACTCGAACAGCGCGATCTTCTCTGAGCTCATCAGAAAAACTGCCATTCTTCGAGAGCCTCGTCGCGAGCGAGTCTCCGAGCGATTCGGAAGGCGTCGATTCCGACGACGAGGGCGCCTAAACCGAAGCCCCAGCACGTGAAAATGCAAACGAAGAACAAGAACGCGCCTTTGCTCCTTTGTCCCATCACGAGCTGAGGCGCCCCCGGTAGCAGCCACCCGAGCAGTAGCGCCACCCATGGGCCGATTTGCTGGGCAGTGGGCGAGAGGTGATCCATCGACGGCGTCACGATGCCGCCTGGCCCCGCACCGGGGATGGCCAGACTCGCTCGTGTCGAACGGAGCTGGCATCAGGCGGGCCGCCGGCTATGGTGACCGCGGAGGCAAACATGCGTGGTTGGGCGATCTGGAGACTCAAAATGGCGGTCTCGTGGGGCGCAATGGCGGTGGCGTGCGGCGGAACGACCGACGACGGCGGTGGGACCGGGGGATCTACCACGTCGTCGGGTGGAACCGCGTCGACTTCGGGTGGTGGCTCTTCGGCCGGCGGTACCGGGGGCGACGGCGCCGGCGGCAGTGCGACCGGCGGTGGCGGGAATGGCGGTGCGGAGTGTTCCTCACCGGCGGACTGCAAGCTCGGCGACGACTGCTGTAGGTGTCAGTCTGTGCCCGTCGAGGAAACGTTGCTCTTGTGCCCTGCGGATTGCGCGATCCCGGCGTGCCAGCGCATCGGTGATCGCGTCGCGCCGCTCTGTGAGCGAGGGCGCTGCATTTTGGACATCAACTGCGACCGATCGGTGGTGACCTGTCGTGCCGCGGAGCCTGATTGCCCCGACGGACAGGTGGCTGCGGTCGTCGGGCAGTGCTGGGGTCCGTGCGTCGACCTCGATGACTGCCCGACGGTGAGCGACCCGCGTCCATGACGGCCCGCGCAGTTCGCGACAACGAAGCTTGCGCGGAGCCAGACAGATACCTTTGACGCGGTTGCAGCGAGCTGGTGCGTGACTGACGCGAGCTATTTCTGGAGATCGCGCATGAACAGGATCTGCCCGTTCTTGTCGATGAACTCGAAGTGCAGCGTGCGGCCCGAGAACTCGAAGTACGCGAAGGCCTCGATGCTGTCGTTGTAGTAGAGCTGCTTGTCCGCTGGTCCGTCGGCGGCGAACAGGACCTCGCCGCTACGCGTCTTGGCGCCAGCGCCACTGATGACGAAGTGCGTGCCTGGGCAATTCGGATCGCGGCCGGCGTCGATCCACTCCACGTTGTGGTCGTGGCCCGTCAAAAAGAAGTCGGCGCCGCAATAGATCGCCTCCGCCGCGGCGTAGTAATTGTTAACCCCGTTGACCAGCCAGTTGTCCTTGTTGTGATCGCCGGACGTGAAGCGGGGGTGGTGGCCAAAGACGATTTTCCAGGTCGAGGGGGACGCGGCGACCCGCGCCGTCATGTCATCGATCTGCGGTCGATCACCGTTTTGAGTGTCCATCGAGAACAAGTGCACGTCCCCGAAAGAGACATCGTACCAAAAGTCGTGCATCACCCACTTGTCGCTCGCGCGGGTTCCAGGGCCCGTTCCCACCGGCGCGGTCGAATAGTCGATCTGCGCTTGCCCGACGCCCGAGCTCGTGAACCCGTGATCGTGGTTGCCGAGGGTGGCGTAGAACTTGAGGCCATTGAGGTTGGGCCGGTCGTAGGCTTGCTCGAACTTGGGGCCCCATTGGGGGTCGTCCACGTTCTGAACGCCGTCGTTGTAGAAGTTGTCTCCGTTCATGATCACCGCGGTGCAGCCGCCGACGGCAGCGCACTTGATGTCCATCTGATCGGCGATCAAATTCTGGTCCGCGTTGCCTTCGCCGGTGTCGCCGATGGCGATCAGCTTGACGGTGCCGCCGGTCGGTCCGCCGCCAGTGCCTGTGGCGCCGCCGGTCCCCGGCGTTCCTCCCATGCCGATGCCGCCCGTGCCTGGACTGCCGCCCATGGCTCCTCCCCCCGTGCCTGGACTGCCGCCCACGGCTCCTCCCCCCGTGCCGGGCGTGCCGCCCGTGCCCGTCGCGCCGCCGGCGCCGCCGCCACAAGCCACGGCGCAGGTGTCGGCTTGGCCGGTCGTGCAGATGCAGCGCTCCAAGCAGTCGCCGCAGCCGCTGCAGTCCTCGTTGGCCACGCACGCGGCGCCGCCAGCGGTCCCGCTGTTCGTGAAGTCGTCGTTGCTCGACCCGCAGCCAGTGGCGAGAAAGAACGCAGCGGACAGACAAGCGGCGGACAAAGCGACGAGGTGGGCGCGCATGAGGGACCTCCAGGCGAACAAATTCTACATACACTGACTCACGCCGCACGCGCCAACGTTTGCCCGAGGGCAGGGGGCAGGTCGCCGGAGGGGCACGGTGGCGGCTAAACCGACAGGATCATGCATGTTTTTCGGGTAATCGGAAGCCGACGCGCGCGCCTTTTTCGGTTCGGTTCGCTGCGTGCGGGACGCCACCGTGCGCTGCGACGATGCGCTTGACCAGGGCGAGCCCCAGCCCCAGCGAGGAGCCGCCGCGCGGGTCGTCTGGCCGCGTCGGGCTCCGGGTGAACGCTTCGAACGCGCGCGGCAGAAATTCCGGGGGGAAGCCGTCGCCATCGTCGGCCACCTCGAATACGACTTGGCCCTCCTCTCGGCGTAGCCGCATGGCGACCACGCGGCCGCCGTGCCGGCTCGCGTTGTCCAGCAGGTTGGCGAGAGCTCGGCCCAGAAGCGTCGCGTCGCCGACGATGTTCGCGTCCGGCGCGTCGTCGAAAAAGACGCTGGGGTCGAGCCCGGCCCGGTCGATTGCCCGCGAAGCGACGTCCTTGGCGCGGAGCTCGCGTTTGTTCATGGCGGAGAACTCGAGCCGGGAGCTCGCCAAGAGTTGCCCAACGAGGTCGTCGAGCTCGCGCACCTCGCGTTCGAGGCCGTCGAGGGTCTTTTCCTCCGCGCCGCGTTCCCTCGCGAGCTCGACGAGCACCCGAAGACGAGTGAGCGGGGTTCGGATCTCGTGCGACACGCCGGCAAGCAACTCGCGTTGGTCTTCGATCTGGCGTTCGATGCGCTCTGCCATCAGGTTGACCGATTCGGCGAGCTCGCCCACTTCGCCGGAGTGGTGGCGACCGAGGCGCACTCGGCTCGACAGCTTTCCGGCGCCGATTTCGTTCGTTACCCGGACCAGATCGCGAAGCGGCCGCACGACGCGGTGCGCGACCACGGCGGCGATGAACCAGAGGGTGCCGCCGGCGGCGAATAGAACGACCAAAAATCCCCCGCGCCGACCGGTTTCGCGTTCACGGCAAATTTTCAATGTTCCGAGCGCGACGCCGTCTCGCTCGATGTCGACCGTGTACTCCTTGCTGTGGCAACTCTCTCCCCGGCGTTCGAGCACCTCTCCTGCTCGGGACTCGAGGATGACGCGCACCTCGAATCCGTGGTGGACCCTCTCGACGAGCGCTTCGCGTTTGGGGAGGTCGTCCCAGACCTCGGCGAATTGGTCGCTGGCGAACGCGCGCAGTCGCTCGACATCCGATACCGAGCCAGCAGTGACGATGCTTCCGACGATCCCCGTGACGATTCCTGTCAGGATTATCGCCGCGCCGAACCAAAAAAAAAGCCGCCGATGGAGCCGCGCTCGGACCCAGCGCCCTGGGTGCCTCATGCGTCCCGGGCGAGCACGTAACCGACGCCGCGCACCGTTTGGATGAGTCGCGCGCCGCGCCGGTCGTCGCCAATCTTTCTCCGCAGATGGGAGATGTGAACGTCGACGGTTCTCTCGCTGACCACTTCGTCGCGCCCTGCTTCGGACAAGAGCCGAGCGCGCGGCACGACTCGACCCGCTCGCCTCATCAGGGCGACCAACAGGTCGAACTCGAGGCCCGTGAGGTCGATGCGGTCACCATCGACTCGAACTTCCCGGGTTGGGACCTCCACCACGAGTCCGCCGGCTGCAAGGCGTTCCTTTTCCGCGTCGGGCTGGGCTCTTCGGAGCACGGCTTTGACGCGAGCGAGGAGCTCGCGCGGGCTGAACGGCTTGGCGACGTAGTCGTCGGCGCCGAGCTCGAGGCCCACCACGCGGTCGGTTTCGTCGCCCTTGGCGGTGAGCATGAGTACCGGGATCGAGCTCGACTCGCGAATGCGACGGAGTACTTCGAGACCATCGATGCCCGGCATCATGATGTCGAGCAAGACTGCGTCGTAGGAGTCTCGCTCGAGCGCCGTGAAGCCCTGTCTACCGTCCGCGGCACGAGTGGCGACGACACCATTTTCCGACAGATACGAGTCGAGCAACTCGAAGAGACGCTCGTCGTCGTCGATGATGAGAAGTCGTATCGCCATTCGCGCCGCGGGCAGTCTAGCAGCACGGATTTTTTCTGGAGCAGGGTGTTTCAAGACCCTGCTATCGGATCTCGCTGCTCGATGAACGCGACATGACTCGGTGAGCGGCGCTCACGCAGACGTCCGCGATGCGACTCTCGAAGGCGGCGCGGTGATGATGGTGGCGGTGGTGGGACATCTTGGCGCAGCCCGCGGCGAAGCCGCCGATGGCTCCCGCAGCGAGCAAGGCGATCAGTGCTTTTCGTTTCACGATGGGTTCTCCCTTCTGGTTCGACGAGGTTATTCAGGCCCACCGATTCGATGGGCCGTGGCGGCGCCAGGACCATGACGGCCCCGACTCGATCATGTCGGCGAGTAGCCGACGTTGTTTCTCGTCCAGCGCGTCATGCACTCGGGCGAGCATTCCGAACAGCTCCTTGCGGACGATCTGAATTCCGTCGTCCTGGCGTGAGAACAGCTCCCCAAAGACTGTCTCGTCGATCGATGCGCCGCGCATGGCATTGGCGACGTCTTCGCGCGACCGCTTGGCTTCGCTCTTGAGGGCGCCGGCGCTGTCGACGAATTCGTCCACGGCGTCGCGAATCACCTTCTCCTGGCCCGGCGTGGTGTCGAGCCGTTCGAATACGCGCCGGAGGAAGAACCTCCGCCCGCCTCCAAAGCCGCCGCGGCCCCAGTGGCCTCGCCGGAGCACCACAAAAAGCCCGACTAAACACGCGGAACCGAACAAAAATCCCAGCATCTTTTCTCCTTTTCGGGGGCGGCAGAACCCGCCGCCCCCTGAACTTGTGGCCCGTGTGTGAAGCCCGGTCGGGGGGCTCGGTGAAGAAGTGTTAACGCGCCGCGTGAGGTGCCTTGCGGAGCCCCGGTGTGTAAGGCCACTTTCGCCCGCCGTTTGGGCGAGGTACTGCGTCCATCCCCGACCGGAGGGAGCACCGATGGAATCAATCCGAAGCCGAATCAGCCAAGCGTTCCAGGGCACCGGCTCGTCGCTCGCCGATGAGCTCAAGAGCTTCGCCGAGTACGGTTTTGGTGTTTTCCCCTGGCAGGTCGTCATCACCGACTGGCGCGGTGACACCTACTCGGTGGGCGGACGGGAACCGCATTTCAGTGGAAAACCACTCTACGTGAACATCCGCACCGAAGCCGCGGGGCGCGACTTGCTTCGTCTCGACGGCATGCGCTTCCTCGAGCGCTTCCTCGAAGGCGAAGTCGATTTCACGGGCAACCTCTACGCGCTCCCGTCGATACGCAAGCACGGTCGCTTCAAGATGATGCCCTGGCACTTCGCTGGCCGGTTGCTCGATTTCACGGCGTTTCAGGACACGAGTCGCGCGAGCGTCAGCGTCAAGAGTCACTACGACATTCCTCAAGAAGCGCTCAACGAATACCTGGACCGGCGCTACATGTCCTATTCGTGCGGCATGTTCGAGGATCCGGACAACCTCGACATCGAGTCGCTATTGCGTGTCGGCAAGGGTCGAGAAGACGACTGGGATTCGCTCGAAAAAGCTCAATGGCGAAAGTTCAAGGATGCGGTCGACTACATCAATCCCAAGCCCGGCGAGACGATGCTCGATGTCGGTTGCGGTTACGGCGGCCAGCTCGAGGTGGCGCTCGAAAACTACGACCTCGGCAAGGTCGTGGGGTGGACGCATTCACGCAACCAAGCGACCGAGGGTCGCCGCCTGCTGGAGGACCACGACAAAAAGAAGTGGGAGCTCAACGAGGGCGACTACCGCCTGGACAAACGAGTCTACGATCACATCACGTCGACAGGGATGGTCAGCCACGTCGGGCCGCGCGGTCTGGTTCCCTACGTGAAGAACGTTCGGAAACGAATCAAACCCGGCGGTCGCTATCTCCACCACGCGCTGATGACCGTGTACAAGCCGCTCCCGATCGAATTCAGCGTCGGCATCAGTTTCAACAAGAAGTACGTCTGGCCGGGTTTTCACTGGTTCACCGTCGGCGAGCACGTTCGCGCGCTGGAGAAGAACGGCTTCCAAGTCGACAAACTGGTCAACCTGACGTTCCACTACGCCAAGACGACGACGGCTTGGTACGAGCGCATGATGGCGAGTGAAGAGCTCATGACAAAAAATCTCGGCAAGGCGACTTTTCGCGCCTGGCAGATTTTTCTCGCCGGCATCACTGGCGGTTACCTCAACCGCGACGTGCACGTGTATCGACTCTACTGCGTCGCTACCTGAGACGCTTTCACGAGGCGCGGGTCGCCGGGCTCGGGGTCCGAGGAGTGCGGTCGGTCGGGGGAGCGCGGTCGGTCGGGGGAGCGCGGTCCGTCCGAGGACGCAGTGCCGTCCGAGGACGCAGTGCCGTCCGGGGGACTGGGTGCCGTCCGGGGGACTGAATGCTCCCAGTCGGCGAGCAGCGCTCGGAGAGCCGCGATGAACGCGAGAGGCTGGTCGAGGATCAGGTGGTGATACGCCTCGGGAATTTCGACTACCGGTGCGTTGCGGCGGAGTAGCTCGTACATGTATTCGCCCGTTTCCGGTGGTACGACGATGCTCTTCTGCCCGCGCATGAGCGCGACTCGGCACTTCACATTGGCCAGGTGCTCGTGCATGGCCTCAGGGTGAGCGAGGGAAAAGATCCTCGGGTCGAACTTCCAGGTGAAACCATCCTTGGTTTCTTTCAGTGAGTGTCGGCCGATGTGGTCGAGCACGAACTGGTTCTCGCAGGGCTGGGGCGGTACGAGGTGAAAGTGTTCTAATGCCTCGTCGAGCGTCGGATAGATTTTCGGGTTGCGGAACATTCCGCCGCCGCGGCGACCTTCCTGAGTTTCCGGGTCCGGTTTCCTGACCGGCGCGTCGACGATGATCGCCCCGGCGAGATGGTCTCCGTACAGGGCGGCGGCGACGATCCCGACGAGCCCGCCTAGGCTGTGACCCACGAGAATCGGCGGCCCGACGAAGCTCGCGTGCTCACTCACCCGGATGACCTCTTTCGCCCAGGTTCGGCGAGGGTAGTCCTCGCGACGACCGCTTTCGCCGTGGCCACTCATGTCGATGGCAACGACGCTGAAGCGATCGGTCAAGAGTGGCGCGAGGAAAGACCACCAGTGGGCGTGCGCAGCGCCACCGTGCACCAAGACGATTCCGGGGTTGGCGGTGTCACCCCACCGCACGTAGTGAACGGGGCAGCCGTCGACCTCGACGACGTGTTCGTCGAATCTGGTCCCGATCGCCTTCTGAAACCACTCGGGTGTGTTCGTCACGACCACTTCGTAATACCGCCGAGTGGAATCGGCAGGGGCAGCAAAGCCGCATCCGAGAACTGCAGGAGCGCTGCAGTCGTGTTTTCGGGTCCCGTGCGAGCGCGGGTTCCACCGAGGCGAGAATGTTTCTCGCGGGCACGGTTCTTCTGGAGCAGGGTGTTTCTTAACACGCCTGCTAGAGCGGTTCTTCTCTGAGCACGCGACCGCTCACGACGCGCTGTTCAGCCGCGCCGATGTCCGCCGGATCCCCGAACACTCCCATTTCGATTCCGAAAACGATGGCGGGAAGCTTCGAATCCCCGCCCGGCACGCCGAGATCCATGGGTTCGAGCCGAAGCACGGGCGTCAGGATCGAAACCTTGGTGGAGTGCTTGCCGCGACCCAACTTGACCGGCAACCCGAAGAGGTCGACAGCGACGCCGGGATCGGCGCCGCTCGGCAGTTGAACTCGCGACCGGATTTCCACCACGACGTCGACGCCTTTCGAGTCGCCCGGGACTCTCATCGCGCGGCCGGCCAAAGCGGCCACGGCATGGCGCGCTGCCCGGGCCCACGCTTGATAGTCGCGGGTCACACTCAAGACGTCGATTCCGAGCACCTTGCCCGCAGGGCCAACGCGGGCAAGGAACGTGGCGTTTCCGCTGTGGGGGGTATTCGTCGAACGCGCGGCGAGCTCGAGGGCGGTGACGACTGGACCGCCAGCGCCGAGACCGACCTCGGCTCGACGACGCCCGAGCTCTCGTCGCATCGACTCCTCGACAGCGGGTCGCCTTTTCTTCGTCCCGAGCTGGTCTGCACCCCAGAGTCCCACGCGACTGCGGCCGGCGATGCCGAGCTGTTCGAGCGTCAAACCGGGTTTCGTGGGCGACGAAGATCCTTCGTGAGGCCCCGACTCGATGGCCTCGGCAGACTCGACGGCCTCGACCGACGCGCGAAGCTGGGTGGATCCCAGGCTCGGCCGCTCGGAGCGGGCATCGCGCCGGAAAGCGATGTGCTTGTCCGGGGCGTCGACCGCACGGTCGCTCTCCGGCGTGTGGCGGTCGATGTTCTCGGCGAATGGCTCGTACTCGATCCACACGCGGAGGTCGTCGGACGACCTTGCCGGAGCCATGCAAAGCCGGTGTTCTCGTGGGGCGAGCACTGCCGCAGCGAATCCCGCCGCATGCAGAGCCACGGCGAGCACCAATGCGCCCGTAAAAACACGGTCGTCCTTCGTCAGCGCCATGCGCGAGCCTTCGCGCATTCGTTGCGCCCTCGGGTCGGGTCATTCAAGCGCATTTCTCGAACTGCGTGGTAAAGTGAAGCAAAAGGTTCGCTCCCGCATGCAGAATCTCGACCGGATGTTGGAAAAGTGCCGTCGCGAGCAGTGGCGTGTCGGCGATTTGGACTGGAGTCAAAGGCCTCGCGACATGAGCGAGGCTGACGAAACGACCATCGTCCAGTACTTCACCGACATGGCCGGCATCGAAAGGCTCGCGGGGGCCCTTTTCGAGGAGCAGCGGCGGAAGGTCGACGACCCCGTACTTCGCGAGATCTTCCGAACCTTCGTCAAGGACGAGGTGAGGCACTCGCACGCAGCGCAAATGCTCGCTGACTACTACGACGTGAATCACTATCGCGTCTACGAGCTCAACCCCGCGCTCAGAAAGTTCACGCCTCACTTCGTCGACCTGATCAAGTACCTCGCCCCGGAGCTCGCCAACGCCTATATCACCGGCGGCGAGCTCATCCTGGACATCGCGCTACTTCGATCGCTCAACGACTACGTCGGCGACGACATGAGTCAGCAGGCGATGGATCTCATCAATCGCGATGAATCACGCCACATCGCGATCGACTTTCACATGGTCGAGTACTACTGCTCGACCGAGCACGCGCGGAGGGTCCGGGCCCGGCCTCCACGCCCGCTCTCGCATCGAGCGCGCGCGGTCTGGGCCCTCCTAAACACCGGCTACTACGCCGCCCCGTTCTTCAAGAGCGTGTTTTTTCAACCAATGGAAATGCTCGATCCGTCGGGCAAGCGAATGAAAGAGGCGTTCAAGCGAATCCAGATGCTCGGCGCCAAGCCCCAAGTAGCCGCGTCCCCGTTTGCTCGGTTCATGACGGCCATGCAGAGCCTCTACAACGATCACCCTGTGATCCGCGTGCTGTTCGGACGGGTGATCGAGCGCGTAGCCGGAGTCGATGGTGACATGCTGGAGCGTCTCGTCAGCGAGTCGGAACGGCGGCGCGCATCTCGGATGAGCTTCGCGGAAATGGCTGACGAAGCGCTGGCGCTCAAGGCGGCCAGCTGAACGAGACCACGCGGCTTATTTACTCCAAGGCCTCACGTGGCTCGAAGGTCCCGAGGCGTCTGCTATGCTCCCGCGATGATCGTGAGGCTGGGGCTTCTCTTCGCGCTCGTTTTACTCGTCGGTTGTGGCGGGCGTACCAGTGACTTCTTTCCCGGGTCCGGCACTGGGGGGTCGGCCGATGCTGGCGCCGGGGGTGCGAGCACCGGCGGGACCGGCATGGGCAGCGGGGGCTCGGGAGGGGCCGGCACCGGTGGCAACGGCACCGGTGGTAACGGAACCGGTGGTAACGGAACCGGGGGCGTCGGCACGGGCGGCACTAGCACAGGCGGCTCCGGCGGGACCGGGACCGGGGGTACGGGCGGCGTGGGGGGCGGCTGCGTCGATCTCGGGTCGATGTGTGGAACGGACTTGGGACTGCCGTGTTGCTCCGGGCTCTGCAGCCCGAACGGTGCGTGCGTGTCGTGTCAGGACTTCGGTGGGGGATGCGGCGGGGACGAACAGTGTTGCGGCAACCTCGTGTGTGTCGATGGCGCGTGCGACGAGTTTCCGTTCTGTGGTCGTGACCGCCAACCATGCTCTCGCGATCTGCCGTGCTGCCTCGACTTCAGCTGCGTTCGCAATTTCTGCCAGTGCGGGGATCCAGGCTCGGTTTGCAGTCCCGAGATGCCTTGCTGCGGCGGGCTCGCGTGCGTGGGCGGGCGATGCTCGATGGGGCAGATGTGCGTGGGCAACGGCCAGCCCTGCAATTCTGATGGAATTTGCTGTTCCGGGATCTGCGCTGGGGGATTCTGTGGTGATCCGCAGCCGCCCCCACCGCCCATCGTTTGCCCGTCCGGGCCGACCGACTGCAGCAACTGTATGGCGCAGAACTGTTGTTTCGAGCTCGACTTCTGCCTTCAGAACCCGGCGTGCAGCGCCGGCTACGATTGTTTCATGGCGTGTGGGGCTTCGGGGGCGGGTTGCTTGAACATGTGCCTCGGTGCTCCCTTCACACCTGGAGGGGCGCAGCTCGTTGCGTGCGCTCGCGCGCAGTGCCCTGCTTGTTTGTGACAGCCAAGGAGTGCGCGTGAGGCGACTAATATCGGTGTCGTGCTCCCTCGTCGCTGTCGCGTGTGCAGGCACGGCCGAGGACGATGGGTTTCTCGGTAGCGGCGGCGGCGCCGGAGTTGGTGGTGGGGTCGCGGACGGCGGCGGTAGCGGTGGCACGAGCGCGAGCGGTGGCACGGCCGGGACTGGCGGCACCGCGGCGACCGGAGGCACCGCGGCGACCGGAGGCACCGCAGCGACCGGAGGCACCGCCGCGACCGGAGGCACCGCCGCGACCGGAGGCACCGCAGGCGCCTCGGGATCAGGGGCGACAGCCGGAGCCGGCGCGAGCGCTGGCGCGGCCGGAATCGCCGGAGTCAGCGGCGGCGGCGGCCAAGGAGGAAGCGCTGGAGCGAGCGGGGCCGCAGGAGCGGCGGGCTCGAGCGGTAGCCCTGGCTCAGGCGGAGTCGCGGGCGGTGGCGGCGTCGGTGGGGCACCGAGCTGCGCCCCGCGTGCGAACGCTTGCGAAAACTGTGCAGCGACGAGTTGCTGCGCAGAGCTGCGCGCCTGTCAATCCGACGTGATGTGCGCGACAGCGCTGACGATCTTCGGCGGATGCATCGCGAACGGGCGGGGACTCGTCTGCGTCACGCAGCTCTCCGGCAGCGGAACGACGCAGGCGTCAACGCTCGCGACGTGTTTGAGCTCGTTTTGCAGCGGCCCGTGTTCGTGAAGGTAGAAATCGAAGAAGCCTACGAGATCATCAGGGCTGGCTCCGGTACCGGTCCGGCGTTTCTCACCTGCGAGCACGCTTCCGCCCGGTTGCCGGAGCCGTGGGAATGGAAAAAAGATGATCGTTGGATCGTGGATACCCATTGGGCCCACGACATTGGAGCTCGCGATCTCACTGCAGATCTCGCCGGAGCCATGGGGAGTGTTGCTGTCCTGTCGCGATTCACTCGACTGCTCGCCGACCCCAATCGCGACGAGCAACACGTCGATTTGTTTCGTCGTCACGCCGAAGGTCGCGTCGTCCGGTTGAACGAGGCGATCGACGACGATGAACGACGTCGTCGTCTCGACAGACTGTACCGGCCCTACCACGCCGCCATCGACCGCGAGCTTGCTCGGAGCGAGGCGCAGGTCGTGCTGTCGGTGCACACGTTCACCCCAACCTACGAAGGTCGGCAGCGCGACGTCGAAGTCGGTGTGCTGTTCGACGAAGAGGTCGAGCTGGCGGGCCGGCTGAACGCTGCGATCGAGCGAACGGGACTTCGCGCGAGGCTGAACGAGCCGTACTCGGGTCGGGCCGGGATGATCCATGCGGCCGATCGCCACGGCCGGACCCACGGTCGGCGCGCCATCGAGATCGAGGTGCGGCAAGACCTGGTCACCGCGGCGTCCGTTCGCGAGGAGATCGCCAAGGCCATCGGCGCGACACTCGGCTGACCTACGAAATCAGCTCGCCCCGGCGCTCCGCTCGTGCGGCACCACCTCCACCTGTACACGCTCGCTGCCGCGGAGAGCGACCACACGGGTGGGCACACCCACTCGGGAATGCGTCAGCAGACGATGGAGATCGTCGACTCCTTCCACACGATCGTCGTCGAGCCCGATGACGATGTCGCCACCGCGCAGCCCCGCATCGCGCGCCGGGCTCGCGTCGCTGAACGAAGCGACGCGCACGCCGCTCTGACCCTCGATGCCGAAGTGCCGGAGGAGTTTGCGGTGCACCGGTACGTTTTGCCCCGCGACGCCGATCTGGCTCCGTCGGACTCGCCCGTGTCGCAGCATCTGCTCGAGAACGACCTTGGCCAAGTTGATCCCGATCGCGAAACAAATCCCCTGAGCTGGACGGATCATCGCGGTGTTCACCCCGATCACCCGCCCGTCGGAATCCACGAGCGGACCGCCGGAGTTACCGGGATTCAACGCGGCATCGGTCTGGAGGACCTCGTCGACGAGTCGCCCGGTCCGCGTGCGCAAGGACCGCCCCAATGCACTCACTACGCCGGTCGTGACGGTGTGTTGGTAACCGAGTGGGTTGCCGATGGCGATGGCGATT
>JAJDAH010000356.1 GCA_029261965.1 Polyangiaceae bacterium | reverse complement strand
CGCCGGGTCGGTGTCAGACGCGCGTGCCCACGCGTCCCTGGCCGCTTTTCGAGACGATGCCCGCGTCCATCGACAACCGACCGGGTGTCACCCCTGCGAAGCTGACGTCGTGTTCCATCGAATCTGCGGCGAGCCATCGTTTCCACTTCGCCCATGCGCGGTGCCGAGGGGAGGCGCGGCCACGTCTCGTCTGCGCTCGCGCCGCCCGCTTCGAGGAACCGCGCCCGTTTCCGCGGCGGGGTCAAAAAAAGCGAACGGTTCTTGGATGAGCCGCTCGGCGCGGGCGATCGACGCCGGTGGAACTGCCGCTTTACCAGGCGGGGTGTGTCCGTCAGCGAGCCGGGATAGGCTCCCACGCGAGGTGTCGAGGCTCTGGCGTCTGTGGCTGATAGTGGTGCCGTTCGTCTTGTTCGGCGTTCTGGGGTGCCGCTCCGAGGGTGAGCCCCTCGTCGCCAAGAGTCAGACCTTCGCCGAGCTACGCACCATCAAGCGCGGTGTGACTGTGACCGAGCCGGGCGAGTCGGCTCGAAAGCCCTACGCGGTGGAGCGACTCGTCGACGGACACGAGGTACGGCTCGCGGCCGGAGGTCTCGCGTGGATCCGTCGCGATGGGGGCGTGAAGTTTCTCGTGGCGGGGCCAGCGGCGTTGAAGCTTCGCGCCGACGGGTTGTCGCTCGAGCACGGCAAGGTGTTCGTGGACACTCCAGTGGGCGTCATCGGCAAGCTGACGACGGCCCGCGGGGTTCTCCAGCTGTCCGCGGTTCGAGCGAGCGTTCTTGTGAGCGAAGCTGGGGCGCTCGAGGCCTACGTGCTCGCCGGCGCCATCCGGCACGACTCCGAGACTTCCGCCGGGCCCGGCGAGCAGCTCACCGTCGGCGCCGACGGCAAAGCGAGCATCAGGGCCGTGTCGGCGTGGGACGATTGGACCGGCGGACTGGCGACGACGGATCGCTCGCCGCAACCTGCGCCGTTTGGCGTGGGCACGGTTGGAGCACGAAAGCCGGGCGACCGCGGCAAACCGCGGTTCGCCATGGCGATTCAGCGGCTGGATGTGCGCGTGAGCATCGATGGCGACCTCGCCATTACCGAGGTCGAGCAAGTGTTTGCCAACCCGAGCTCCGACAGGGTCGAGGGGCTCTATTCCTTTCGCACCCCCGTGGGAGCGACCTTGGCGCTTTTCGGCGTCGATCGAAAAGGCAAGATGGTGTGGGGTCGCGTCAAGGAGCGCGAGGCGGCTGCCGCCCAGTACCAGGCCAACGTCTACGAGGGCTCGCGGGAGGATCCCGCGCTCTTGGTGTGGGACTCCCCAGGCGTCTACAAAGCGCGCCTCTATCCGATCGAGACGCGAGAAACGCGCCGAGTGATCACCCGGTACGCCGAGTGGCTCGGCCGGCAGGGGCCCGACGGCGAGCGACGCCTGTACGTGTACCCGATGGCGGCGGAGGGCGCGGAGGGGACGTTGCCGCGCATCGAGGAGATGCGCATCACGCTCGATCTCGAGCACGCCCGAGCCGACGACGTGCGTGTCGGCATGAAGGGCAAGCGCCAGGGGTCGACCATCACCGTGCAGGCTTACGATTTCACGCCACGGGCGGACTTCGCGGTCGAGCTGTACGACGGCGGAGTGACGACGGCGACTGCGTACCGCGCTGACCACACGGTCGACCGGAAGACCACCGCAAAAGACAAGCTGGTCGAGGCCGAGGAGCGAGCGAAGGCCGAGGCGCCTTACCTGCTCGTGCCGGTCCGCCCGAGCAAGGTCAACGAACCCGAGGGCGGTTTGGACTTGGCGATCATCGTGGACACGTCCGCCGCGACCGATCCGGGCTCGCTCGCGATCGCGCGGGCGTTCAGCCGAGCGCTGCTCGCCCATCTCGGCCCCGACGACCGCGTGGCGATCTGGGCGGGGGACGCGACGTTGCGACCCATCGCGAAGGACAGCGATAAGTTTCGCAAGCTCGATCCGAAGGCGCGAGAGGCGCTGGCGACGTCGCTCGCCCAGCTCGAACGAGGCGGAGCGACCGATCTCGGCGCGATCGTCGCCGAAGCGGCGTCGAAGCTCGACCCGGACCGACGTCACGCGGTCGTGTACGTTGGCGACGGACGTCCGACTGTCGGTGAGAGCGGCGTGCTGAAGCTCCGAGAGCGCCTCCGGCGGCTGCCACGGCCGGTGCGGCTGTTCGGTATTGGTGTTGGTGATCGCGCGGACTTGGCTTTGCTCGACCGCATTGCGCGTGGCGGTTTTTCCGTGCGGGTCGGGGACGCATCGTCGGCAGCGCTCGCCGCGCTCCGCCTGCTCGAAACCGCCGAACGACCGGTGTGGCTCGGGGCGAGCGTCGACCTCGGGCCCGGGGTGGATCGTGTGTTTCCCCGAGAGCCCGGCGCGCTAGTGGCCGGCGAGTCCGCGATCGTCATCGGACGCATCGTCGGCAAGCCGCCGACTCAGATCGTCGTCGAGGGAAGCGGCGGCAAGCTCGAACAGCCGGTGACGATTCGGAAGATCGCGGACCGCGGCGATCTTCGACGGCGGTGGGCCGAGGGGCGGCTCTCCCAGCTCTTGGACGAGGGTGCCGGCAGTGCCGCGGTCGTGGAGATCGGCACGCGGTCGGGCATCATCACGCCGTTCACGTCTCTTTATGTGCCTACCGCCGCGGAGGCCGAGCGGGAAGTCGCACGCGCCGACGAAATCGCGAGCGATGGGCCGCCGTGGTGGAAGTGGCTGTGGTCCAAAGGCTACGAGGATGAAGACGAAGAGTACGCCGTCGCCGAAGCCGAAGCCGACAACAAGGAAGGCGGCACGGGTACTCGCGCCAAGGGCGAAGAGGGCGCAATGGGGAGCCCCACGAGTCGCAGTACCAACAAGCGGTACGCCGTCGCCGGGCCCAAGAACAATCCCAAGCTGCAGCGCGCCGCGCCGCTGGAAGAAGCGAAGGCATCGAACGAGCCCACGGACGGGAGTGAGTTCGGCATGATCGGGCTCTTGAACTCCGGGGCGGGCGGCCTCGGACTCTCAGGGACCGGCGAAGGTGGTGGCGGCAAAGGAAAAGACATCGGTCTCGGCGACATCGGTACCATCGGCCACGGCGCTGGCAGTGGAACCGGACAAGGCTTTGGCAGCGGCCACGGTCGGTTGGGGGGCTCTCACCGAAGGCCCACGCCGAAGGTGCGCATGGGCGCTACCACGGTGAGCGGGCAGCTGCCCCCAGAGGTCATCCAGCGCATCGTGCGGCAGAATTTCGGGCGCTTTCGTGGATGCTACGAGAGAGGTTTGGCCAACAACCCGAACCTCGAAGGTCGCGTCAGCGTGCGCTTCGTCATCGGGAGAGATGGCTCGGTGTCGAACGTCGCCAACGCTGGTTCCGACCTTCCCGATGGCGGTGTCGTTTCCTGCGTCGTGGCGGCGTTCCCTGGGCTCAGCTTTCCGCAGCCCGAGGGGGGCATCGTGACGGTGACGTATCCGATCTCGTTTTCCCCAGAGACCGGCTCGGTGTCGAAACCCGCGCCGAAGCCCGAACCCGTCGCCGTCCCGGTTGCGGTGACGAGCCCGACCGCGGGCAAACCTCTGGGACTCATCGGGCATTTCCGCATGCCGTGCGCGGCGTCCGCCGGATTGCCGTTCGAAGAGCGGCGCATTCTGTGGACTGAGCGCCTGCGAACGAGCGGTGGCTCCGCCGAGGTCGCGGCGAACGTGTACTACCGTGCTCTCAGTGGTTGCGAGGCGCCGAGCTGGCGCGAGCGGACCCAGCTGCTCGTCATGTGCGTCAACGCGCTCGTGGACATTCGGCAGCGCGTATTGCTCTGGCGACGTTTCGTTCGCACGCCGGCGGCGGCGGACGTCATCTATCGCGCGATCCTCACCCGAGTACGCACCGCCAAGCACATTCGCGAGCTCCACGAGGCGCTCGGTTTGAAGCACATCGACGACGGCGTGCTCCGAAAGGCGCTCGCCCGGGCCAAGACTCCTGGAGAGCGCGTCGGGATCTTGCAGAGTCTGGTCGCGACGTGGCCCGACGATCTCGATCTTTCCGTTCGCTTGCTGCACGCGTTCGAAGACGCCGCGGACGACTCTGGCGGCCGCGCGCTCGCACGCTCGCTCCGGCGGCGGAGCGACGCCAGCACGAGCGTTCGCACCGCGGTGGGTGAGTTCTATCTACGGCTGGCGTCGCGCGGTAAAGGCGCGGTCGCCGAGCGCGATCGTATCGAAGCGCGCCGCACCTTCGGGGAGATCGTCGAGTTCGCTCCGGAGGACCCGCTAGCACGTCGCCTCTTGGGGGATCTGCTGCGCGCTCACGGTTGGTACGAAGAAGCGCTCCGGCAGTACGAAACGCTGGCTGAGCTCGTGCCGGACGACGCGACCGTGCCGATACTCAGAGCCGCGACGGCGCAGGGCATGGGGCGGACCGAAGAAGCGGTTCGCTGGACCGAAAAAGCCGCCGAAGCCGGCTCCCCCGATCCCGCGAGCCAGCTCGCGAAAGTCGCGCGATCCTTCGCCAGCGTGTTCTTGTCGTGGGCTCGTAGCGACGCGCGCGAAGCCGGGCGCAAGGAGGAGGCAGGCCGCCTCCTCGAACGAGCTCGCCGCCTCACGGCGCTCGACGCGCCGAGTGAATCGTCGGTGCGCGTCTCGTTGACCTGGGCCCATCCGGAGCTTCGACCGGAGCTTTGGTCCGGGCCGCCCGGGGCGATTTCTCCGGCGATGGATGGAGATCCGTCCCTCGGCATCTCGCAGGTCATGATCCCCGTGCCCGGTGGCATCGAGTTCGAGCTACGCCTGGCACCCGAAGACGCCGAGCGCGCCGCGCGCCTCGGCGCCGAGGTCGTCGTCACCGTCGTGAGCGGCGAAGGCACCAGGAAGGAACGCATCGATACGGCCGTGACGAAGCTGGCCACCGCCGGCGGGGAGCCCATGACCGCGCGCGGGTTTCGGGTGCTGGCCGGCAAAATCGTTTGGAAGGAGCCCCGGTGAAGGGTCTGAACAAGCAAGTGCTGCTCGCGGTGGCCGCTCTTGTCGCTGTCGCGTTCTCCGTGGCTTTCGGGCCCCGCCTGCGCGGACAGAAAGAAGTAGCGGCGGTCGTCGTCACGCTCGGGGACATCCAGGCCGTCCACGCGAAGGTCACTGCCGCCGGCAAAGACGTTCGAGGCGTGGCCCGCTTCTCTGCCGGGGACGCCCTCACGACGAGCGCCGATGGTCGCGCCCGCGTGCGGTTGGATGACGGAACGACCGTCGTCGTCGATCGGGAAACCGAGATCGAGGCGATGGACGAGGGGCTCGAGCTCGTTCGCGGGCGAATTTTCGTCAAGGGGGGGCGCGCCGCGCGGTCGGTGGTGGGCGCGGGCGGCGTGACGACCATAGCGTCGGCTAATGCCTTGGCGTTCGAGCGGTTCGGAGAAGACATCCGCATCTATTGTGCCGACGGCGAAGCCATCGTCAGCGGCCGCGGCGACCCGGCTCGGGTGAGAAGCGGCGAAACCGCGGTGGTCGACGCCGCGAGCGTGAAGGTGGCGCCGGAGAAAGCGTTCAACGATTGGACGGGAGGCATGGCGACGCCCTGGAGCGCCACCGGCCGTCCGCGACCCGCGATCGGCGAGCTTTGGGGCCGAAGCTCCACCGGTGACGGCGGCTCCCCGCTCGCGGTGCGGCTGCACGATGTCCAGGTGCGCCTCGAGGGCGAGGTCGCGGTCACGCACATCGAAACCACCTATTTCAACGGCGGCAGTACCACCGTCACGGGCGACTTCAGCATTGCGGTGCCGCCGGGGGCGATCGTGTCGCGGTTCGCCGTGCAGCGCGCGAATCAGCTCGAAGACGGCGTGGTTCTAGTCGGCGGAGAATCGAACCGATCGGTGGCGAAGCTCGAGTGGGCGGGCCCGGGTTGGACCCGTGGCCAGGTGCCTTCGATACCCTCGGGAGAGACGGTCATGGTGGTTCTCGACTACGTCGAGTGGCTCGATGTCCGCGACAAACGCATGGTGTACCGCTACCCGATGGTGTCCGACGAGGAGCCACCGCTCATCGGTGAGCTTCGCATGCGCGTCGATGCGAGTCGCGTTCGTCCGACGAGCATCGCCGTTGGGCCCGGCGTCCAGGTAAAGAACCAGAAAGTCGAGTTTAGGCAAGCCGATCTGAGGCCAGAGGCGGACTTCGTCGTCGAGCTGGGGGTGGCCAAGCAGCCGGCGGGCACCGCCCGCGCACACGTGGCTAGTGCGGACGAAGACGACGAAGCAGCCGACCCGTACTTTCTCGTGCGCGCCGATTTGCCGCGCCGAGCCGACAGCGAGGGCGTCAAGTTGGCCATAGTCGTCGACACCTCGCGCAGCATCGTCCCATCCATGCTCGAGACTTCGCGCGCCCTCGTCGAGTCGATCCTCGAAGGGCTCGGCGCAAAGGACCAGGTCGCCATCTTTACGGCCGACCAAACGTCTGGGCCCCTCAGCGAGCCCGGTTTGTCCCCGGTCGACGCGGAGCGACGGAAAAAGCTCCGGGAGCAACTCGCGAGCCTACGCCCTGGGGGCGCTAGCGACATCGGCTCCGCGCTCGAGCGAGCGGCGGATGCGCTGGGCACGGACGCCGCGGACGGCATGGTGATCTACGTAGGCGACGGCCGACCGACGATGGGCGATGTGGACTTCGAGGCGGTGCGCGCCCGGCTCGCTCGTCGCCCGGCCGGTATCCCCCGTCTCGGCGCCGTTGCGGTCGGTCCGTCGGCGAACAGGTTCGGTTTCAATGTTTTGGTCCGCGGCGCAGGACCAGTGCTCGGGCTCGCGGATCGCTCAGAGGCGCCGGAGGTTGCGGTTGCTTTGTTGACGACGGCGCTCGTGCCCGTCGTCTCGGGCGTCGAGGTCGAGCTTGGCCCCGCCGTCGATCGCGTCTATCCGCGCGGGCCGCAGGTCGTGCCCGCCGGGGGGACGGTGACCGTGGTCGGTCGGGTGCGCGGCAAGCGACCTACGAGCCTACTTCTACGCTACCGGCGCGCTGAGGAAGTCGTCGAAGAGACTCGCCGGCTCGTACTTCGCCCGGCCGTGCAAAAGGGCGACATCCGCCGCCGCTGGGCGAGTGAACGGGTGCGCGACATCGTCTCGCGTGGCGAATCGGTCGAGATCGCTGCCGACATCGCTCGTCGGGCACGTCTGCTGTCGCCTTGGACGGGGTTTTTCGTCGGGAGTGAAGGCGCGACCACCGGACCCGCCAGACCGCTACTCGAACGAGCGCGCGATCCCGAAGCCATCGCGCTCTTAGGTCGCGACACGGCCGAAGAAGTGGGCTGGAGCCTCAACGCGGGGGCGTTGCTCGAACCTCGGCCGGTTCACCACGACGACAAGGAGACGTTCGAAGCTCTGATCGCCGCCGCGGCTCGGCGAACACTCGACCGCGCCATGCCCGGCGTGCGCCGATGTCGGGCCGCCCGCGCCGCGGCACGACCCGACATCGAGGGCCCGCTGGTCGTTCGCATCGAGCTCAGCGGATCGGGTCGCGTCTCCAAGGCCGCGGTTCGCGCGAGTCGCCCAGTCGACGACGACCCGGTGCTCAACCGCTGCGTCGCCTCTCTCGTCTCCAGCCTGAAGTTCTTCGATAGCGGTACGACGACTCGCGTGACCGTCGAGCACGAGCTCGAGCTTCCGCCGGCGCCGGATCTTCGAGCACGCAAGTGCTCGAGCACGTCGAGGATGCCGGTGGCCTTGCGGGTTGCCGTATGGCGAGAGCGGCTCGTGGACCAAGATCCAGCGCGCATGTACGGGCAAGCCAAGCGCAGCTGTGAAGTTCCGCGCTGGAGCGTGCAGCGGGCACTGCTCGATCTCCTGCTGGAGAAACGCGCCGAGGTTTCCGCTCGCTTGGAGCTGGCCAAAGAGCTCGAAAAAGACTCGCACGCGGACGCCGCCGCCTACGTGCGACGCATGGTGGTTCGAGGTGCTCGCACACCGCAGCAGCTCGCGGAGGTGCGTGCGGCGCTGGTGAGGAGCGAGCCTGAGCCTGGTAAGGCGTTTGCCAAGCAATTCGATGGCGCCAAAGACGACCAGGCGCGTCTGGCCGTGGTGCGGCGGTTCCTCCAGCTCTCTCCACACGATCCGAGCCTCCGGCGGGCGAACTTCGGGCTGTTGCACGCCCTGGGGGAGAAGGAGCTCTTGCTCCAGGCCATCTACGACGTTCGTCAGGACCCGTTTGCGGACGCCGCGATATTGGCGGACGGGGCCTCGTGGCTCCGTCGAGTCGGCAAAAACGACGAGGGGCTACGCGCGTTCGGCGAGCTCGTCGAACGCGCTCCACGAGACCCGTATGCTCGGGCCACCGCGGGCGATCGCCTGCGCGACGAAGGCCTCTTCGATGAAGCGACGACCGCGTATCAGGTGCTGGTCGAGATGCTGCCGGAAGATCCGGCGGCGGCGATGAGGCTCGGACTGGCGCACGCCGGAGCGGGTCGCCTCGACCTGGCGACACGCACTCTCGCCCGGGTCGCGCAAACTGGTGGACGCACCGGGGATCTCGAGCTCGGCCAACTGGCGTCGATGGTGTCCGTCGCGCTGCTCGCCGAAGCACGCGGCCAAGCCAAAGGGAAGAAAGCTCTACAGCTCAGCCGAAGAATTGCCGAGACGCCGATGCCCGACGCTGCCGCCGTCGTGCTCGTCCGCTCACCCGCGCTCCGAAGCCCGGTTCAGATCCGCGTGCTCCGCGCGCGTCCAGGCGCGGATCCGCTGGAAGCCCCTCCGGATCTCGCGGCTCCGACGATGGGTTTATTCGCGCAACGGGTCGAGCGCGGAGACGGAGAGCTGCGTGTCGTGCTCCGACGCGAGCCCGAGATCGGACCGACGCTTCCCGTGTCGCTGAAGCTCGACTTGCTCGAGCTCGACGAGCAGCGTCGGTTCCGGAAGATCTCCCAGAAAACCGTGAAGCTGCCGGCGGACGGCAAGGACGTGGAAGTCCGCTGGAGCGAAGAGGGCGGGCAATGAGCGCGCAGGACCCGACGGAGCTCGTCGTCGCTGTGCTCATCACTCATGAGGCCACGGTGCTGCTCGGCAGGAACGCCCCTGGCGCGGAGGACACGGCACACTCGGTTCCGATGACCTCGCTTCAGTCGGGCGAAACGCTCTGTGCCGCTGCGGAGCGGGTGTCGACCGAACTCGGGGCCGGACCAGTCGAGAGCACCTCGCTACAGACGATTGCGTGCGTCGAAGATTCCGCACGTCGAGTATTTCTCGCTCTCAGCGCGATTGTTGCGGAGGTGCCGCAAGCGCCAGAAGACGGCGCTTGGGCGTTTTTTCCAGTGCAAGCGCTACCCGACAGTCTCGACCCGGCGAGCGATCGCATCATCGCTTCCTGCCGCGTCGGTTCCACGGGGACGGATTTCGACGGTCGCGCTCTCGACATGCCGGCGCCGCCACCCGTCGCAGGGCCCGCACCCGTCGTAGGGCCCTCACCCGTCGCAGGGCCGGTGGGTGCCGGCGCCGCCCCCGAATCGCTTCTATCTTCCGATGCTGCCGGCGACGCTGCTCCGCTGCCGCAAACCGGGCTCGGCCGCGCCTTTGCTCACGCCGCCTTGTGCGCGGGCGTCGTGTTGTGGACGGCGGGGATCCTGTTCGCCCTTCGGGAAGCTCGCACCATCTCGCGGCGTGACCTCGAAATGGGCCTGCTCGTCTTCCCGTTGGCCGCGGTCGTCATCGGGCAGGTCTTCTGTCAGCGGCACGCACCAAAAGCGAGGGGGATCAACACAGCTGGCTCGATCATCAGCGGGATCTTGCTCGGGGGCGTTCTGCTCGTGGGGTTCGTCGCACTGACGGCGGGGCTGGCGATCGACGACGACCGAGCCGCGTTCTGGCTCTGGGCTTTCGGCGCCTTGTGCGCGGCCCCGGCGGCTCGAAAGATCCTCAAACACAGCCCGACCGGGTCGAAGATCCCGTCGCGCGCTCGCGTGGCGATTTGGTTGGCAGTTTCCGCGGTGAGCTTCGCCACGGTGTTTGCGCCGCTTCGCTCGGGGCTGGGTGACGCTTTCGATACGAAGAAAAGCAAGAGCGCGGTCAAGAGTCGCGTCGAGAAGGACCCGTTCAAGTACGATCGCTGAGCCTCAGGCGGCGGGCGTGGGCCGTTCGAGCCCGCCTGGGCAGTTTCAAAAGAACGCTTCTACCCCCACGTTCGGAAACGTCAGCGGCCCGATTCGCTCGACTCGACATCCTTCGTCGTCACACGCGTCGCTGATCGCCTCCCGGGTGGCTGTGGCGTTGAGGACTTCGAAGACGAACGCCCAGTATCCCCGCTTGCCGAGGCTCCACCGCTTTTCGAGACGCACGTCGAGTCGGAAAAACGGGGCCACTCGGTCGGGGTGCCGGATCCGGGTGCCGTCCGGGTTTCTGCGGCTCGAAGGAAGACCGCTGTAGAGCACGACGCGGCTGCCGGCTCGCCAGCGCTTGCCGAGATCGTAGCCAGCGGCGAAGTTGAACACGTGGGTGCGGTCGAAGTTGGCCGGGGCTTTCGATCGGCGAAAGCTTCGAAGCGAACGGGACAAGGTGTACGACACGAAGCCGCCGAGTCGTTGGGTGATGGGCCGTCGCAGGCCGAGCTCCACACCCACCGCGGAGCCGAGGCTTCGCTGTTTGAGCTTCTCGGTGGTGGGCCCTTCGTTACCACCGTTGTCGATGACTTCGTTCCCGTTTTCGTCGATAGTCACCTCTTCGGAGACGTTGAAGTCGGCAGGGTCGAGGTTGTCGGTGGTATTGAAAAACGCTGTTTGGAACGCCGTGGCGGTCAGGGTGTAGAGCTTTGGTAGATCCCACTCGACGCCGGAGCTCGATTGCACGCTCTGTTGGAGTCCGTCTTCGAGTCCACTCGGCACGAGACCGGGAAGCGGAATCGTGTAGCTGGGTGGTTGGTGCGCGAGGCCCAGAGTGTGGATCAGGCGCAAGTTTCGTTTCACTTTGAAGAGCGCGGAGAGACGCGGGTCGACGCCGATGGCGGCTGCGCCCTCGGACGTGAACAAATCGGCTCGAATGCCGGGCGTGAGGCTCACCCGTTGGTGCACATCCACCGGATAGGCGAGCCAAATGCCGAACGCCTGATCCCGTCGCGAGGGGAAAAGCTCGCCGTTGTCGACGCCGTCGTCAGCGCTGAGGTCTCGTTCGAGCTCGAAGAAGTCGAGGGTGACGTCGTAGCCGAGGCGCAGCTCGGCGTTGTCGTTTACCCGATGTCGGACGCGGCCACGCGTTCCGACGATCCGGTCGACGCTCCTGACGTCTTCGGAACCGAGGTCCCCGCGGTCGATCCCGAAGGTCGCGGCGACGTCGAGTCGAGTGTGCCGTGACGCCTCGTGGGAGAGCCGCAAGTCGAGGCGGTGAAACTCCGTCGAAAAGGCGGTTTGTTTCTCTCCGTCGACCGTCTCGCCCAGAAAGTCGAATCCCCCGAAAGCAAAGACACCGAGCGTCGTTCGCTTGCCGACGTCGTAGGTGATTCTCGACTGGTAATCCCAATACTCGAGATCCACGTCCGGCGCGACGAGCGACAGCACGAGACCGGTGTAGGAGTAGCGTCCGCCGACGAGCGCGGTTCCTCGCCCCTCGGCAAACCCTGTTTCGACGAAACCCCCAGCGTCGATGAGTCGGACGTTGGCCTCGCCGTGGAGATCGGCGCGTGGTCGGGTCGTTTCGGCGGCCACGATGCCGCCGGCGTAGCGACCGTACTGGGCGGGGTATCCGCCGGAGTAGAGATCGACCCGTTCGATCAGGCCAGGGTTGAGCACCGACGGGCCCGCGCCGAGGTGGTAGAGCGCCGGGACACGAACCCCATCCAGGAAGTACCCGACGTTGCCCGGCGGCGCGCCGCGGATGAAGAAGTACGGCAGCCCGGAGACGATCGGTGTCACACCAGGCAGCACCTCCACTGCTCGCAAGGGATCGCCGAACGCACCAGGCAGCTGACGAGCTTCGGCACGGGTGAGCACTTGGCGCCCGGGCGCTGGTCGGTCCGCGGTGACGGTGACCTCGAGTGCGGTGGACGGGGCTTTTGGCGGAGCAGGTTTTCCCGGTGGCGACGCGGCGTCGGTTTCCTCGGAGGTGGGTCGTTTCGCAGCGTCCGGAAGCGTCTCTGGCTCGGCCTCCGGTGCGACGGCCGGTGCTCTGAACGTCAGCTCGAACCGAATGCGTGCGGCGACGGGTGCGCCATCCCGCGTCGCCGGTGAGAATCGCCAACCGCGAGCCGCGGCCGCGGCGACGGAGCCGAAGGGCTCGCGGCCACTCGTCGCTCGGGCAACTTGCACAGTGCCATCCGGGGCGATGGTCAGCTCGAGAATCACCGTAGCGTCGCCGCTGGCCTCGGGGGGGTACCGCACGCTCGTGTCCGAACGGACCCGAGGCGGTACCAACGCGCCCGCGGGCGCCCTATCGGGCCGCGGGTCTTTGTCGGGTCGCGGCTCCGCGTCGGGCTGCGGTTCCGTGTCCGGCCGCGGTTGTACGTCCGGCTGCGCCGCCGCCTGCTCAGCGACGAAAACGGCGATGGCGGATGCCATCACGAGAATCAGACTTCTTGTCGTCGGCATCGACGCCCAACCGCTGAATGGCAAGATGGCTAGCCGACCCGACTTCCGTGAAAAAAAATCAGTCGCCGAGTCGCTTTTCGGCGGCACCGCACGACCGTTCGACCGCCGAGCGCTGAGCCGACGTCGGGTGCTGGCTCAAAAACTCCGAAGCGGCCTCCCGCGCCAGTTCCGGTCGTCCCGCCGCGCACAGCGCCAGAACCATCGCGGCGCGCCGTTCGGCGAGAAGCTGGGTGTCGTCGGTCTTGTGGCTTTCGAGTCGTTCGACTGCTTGCGCACCGTCGCCGCGCTTGAGATCGAGCTGCACCGTTTCGAGCAGGGTGAGCTCGTCGCGCAAACTCTGAGACGTGACGAGTTTCTTACTCGGCGGTGGGTGCCTCCGCGCCGGATCCTCTTGCCGAGGCGCCGGTGCCTCGGGGGTTTCAGCCGTAGGGCGCGGCACGACGAGCGGCGGCGCCGGGCGGCGCTGCGGCGGCGGCGCGACAGCGGCTGCTTTGGCGGGTGGCAGGCTCTCGTTGGAAGGCTCGGTGACCGTCGCACCGACAGCGGCGGCCCCCACGGCGACGCAGGCGGCCAGCGCTCCGACTTTCCAACCGCCCAGCGATGCCAACCACTGGCTCACTTTGGCCACGGTCACCCCGGTGCCTGCTGCGGCGCCGACGGCAACGGTCGCACGCACCGCGGCCAACACCCGTCGTTCGTCTTCGGGCGTCGGATCCTCGGCGTCGCGAACTTGCTCGAGGAAAGCTCGGGTTTCGGGAGTCATCGGTGCTTGGTCCCCCGAGGGTTGGTGTGCTGCCGGTGGCGTCGGAGCGCCGCGTCGAACTGAGAGCGAGCGGCGCGCACACGCGAGTAGACCGTGTTCTGGTTCACGCCCAAGACTTCGCTGATCTCCGGCACGCTCAGCTGCTCGAGCTCGCTCAGCACGAACGCGGTGCGCTTCTTTTCGTCCAGCTTCTCGAGCAGGGTGTGCAGGAGCCGGACGGACTCGTGCATTTCGCTCAAGCGCGCCGGACTGGGGGCCGCATCAGCGATCGAGTCGCTCAAGGGCGAGGTTGCTCGCCGGCTCGCTCCCCGCCGGTAGTCGCTCGCGACCCGCACCGTGATGGCGTAGAGCCACCCACCGAGCGAGCGACCATCGAAGCTCTGGAGCTTGCGATGTACGACGACAAACACGTCTTGAGCAGCGTCGTCGAGCTGGGCGTCGGCGACGCCGAGTCGTCGCAGGGTTCGCCAAACCCGACGAAAATTCGCCGAATAGACCGTCTCGAACGCCACCGGCGTCGCCGCCTCGCCAGCGGCGAGTAAGCCCGGTTCTGTCAGAGACAGGGCCATCGGCGGTTCCATGGTGCCAAGGACCCGAATCCGTGATCAAAACTGCAATGCGGCGCCGAAAGCGGCCCGGAGCCCCAAACGCTGCTCTGAGGCGTGCGGCCCGACCGCGTTCGCGTTGGCCGCGAGCAAGAGCAGCGGCTGAACCCGTCGGCCCCGGTAAGCGAGGACCGCCTGCAGCACCCCCCCTGCCAACGGCTCGGTTTCATCGCTCGTCGATTCGATCTTCGGGTCTCGGAGCGCACGCTGCGTGCGAACGAAGCCGAGCTCGGCGCCCGCGCACGCGGAGAGCGTCCATGTCGAGCCCATCGGGTAGCACGCGCCGAAATCGAGCGCGGCGTAACTGTATTCGGCGTAGCTGTACTCGGCGCGCTCGCTTCCGACGGCCGAGCGGGTTTCGTCGATCCGAGGCAGGGCGTAGCGCGCCATGCCTCGTAGCTCGATGCGTCCGAGGCTCTTGGAGAAACCGGCGGCGACGAACGCCGACGGTTGAGCCAGCACCGCCGTGTCGCCCCCGGTCAGCAGCAGTGCCCGCGACCACCGTCGGCGTTCGAACTCGACGTTGGTCGGCGCTCGCTGCTCGGCCATCGGGTCATTCTCTTGGGCCAACCAGCGAAGCGATGTCGGCTCGCCGGAAGCCGCCGCGTCGTCAGGCGCAGACCCGGACCAGGACGACGGCACCTTCGGCAACATGTCGACCTCGAGCGAGGGGGCACGGGCCTCTTCGCCGTCGGGCGCCGTCTCGGTCAGGGCCAGCGCGAGCACGACGACGATGGCGTCAATGGCTTCGACGCAGCTCGGTGCGCTCACGGTCTTTGTGCCGACGACGAGCTCGCGGCGAGTGATTTCGATCGACGCTTCGTAGTCCGAAGCCTGCTCCACGATGGTGACGTCGGCTCGAAGATCCGCGGCGCGCGGTCCTACGAGCGCTCGAGACACGCGCGAGGTCAGCTCATCCTCGCGCACATCGCAGGTCGGCGACGCTTCGACGCGCGCCCACGATTCGGCCTGACTCTCGAGCGCCGTGCAAGTGAGCGCCAGCACGACGGGCACAATCGTTCGAACGCCGCCCCGCATGCGTCGAGCTTAGCTCAGTCAAAAGTGGTCAGGTCGCTTTTCGAGAGCTGCGCGGCCTTTTCCGCCACGAGCTCGACCTCCGCTCGTCAGGCCGACGTGGAGGCGGTTGCCCGACCACTGCCAACACTTGCATCGTCGAATTGTCTTCGCGGAACAGAAGCATCGGAGTCGGATTCGAGCCAATAGAACGCGAAACCCACTGATCGTTCGCGTTTGCTTTCAGGCCTCGGGGCCGAGCGCCAGCACGACGTAGCCACCGGAGCGTTCATCCTTCTGAAGCTCGAGTAGGCCTCGTTCTTGTGCATCTTCCAGCAGGGCATTGAAGCTACGGTAGCCGTGAAACGTCTCGGAGAAGTGCGGCCGTTTGCGTTTGATCGTCTGCTTGACCAAAGAACCCCAAAGTTGGTCGTCCCGTTCTCGGAACAGCGCCTCTACCGTGTCGACGACGAGCTCGAGGGCTTCTTGTCGAGGCGACTCCTCCTGTCGAGGGGCGTCCCGGGGCGACTTCTTGTTGGGGCTCGTCTTGCCCCGCGCTCCTCGCGGCGCCGACGTCGCCCGGACGAGATCGTCGTAGTAGATGAATTCGTCGCAGCTCTCTACCAAGAGGTTGCTGCTCGATTGCTTCACGCCGACACCGACGACGGTCTTTTCGTTCTCCCTCAGCTTTGCCACCAGCGGTGAAAAGTCGCTGTCCCCGCTGACGATGATGAACTGAGAGATATGCGGCTTCGTGTAGCAGAGGTCCATGGCGTCGACGACGAGGCGGATGTCTGCGGAGTTCTTGCCGGAGATGGACACGTGCGGAATTTCGATGAGCTCGAAGCCGGCCTCGTGTAGCGGGCGTTTTGCGCTGTTGTACCGTTCCCAGTCCGAGTACGCCTTCTTGACGACGATGCTGCCCTTGTCGAGCGCTCGTTCGAGCACCAACTCGATGTTCAGTTCGCCGAACCCACTGTCTCGGGCGCCGATGGCGACGTTTTCGTAGTCGCAGAAGACGGCGAGGGAAGGGGTGTCGTTCGATCTCGGCATTGGAGGGGACAGTGTGCCCCGAACACCCCGACCCGTACGGGACTTTCTCGGGCCCGGCGGTCGTATTTGTGCGTCCTCGACGCCGCTGTCAGTTGGCGTAGAATCTTTCCCCGATGACAGGGCGAGCGTTCACGAAGGTTTGTTCGGGTCTCACGCTGTTGGTCGCCGCGTGCGGGGGCGGCAACTCCGGTGTCGACGGTGGGGCCGGTGCTGCGAGCGGAAGCAGCGCGGGCGGAGTGGCCGGGTCCGGCGCGGGCGCTCCGTCCGGCGGGGCTGGTGGTGCGTCGGGCGCGGGGGCCGTCTCGAGCGGGGGAACGGGAGCGAGCGCCGGCGGTGGGGCAGGCGGGACTTCCGGGAGCGGCGGGACTTCCGGGAGCGGCGGCACCGCGGGTGGCGGCGCAACGTCGAGCTGTCTGGCGGGATCGTTGCTCGCCGACCTCGGCGAGGACCACGTGCTCATCGGCGCATCGATGAACGACACCGTCGCGGCGTCCGCTCCGTTCGATCTGCGCTATCAGTACCTCGCCGGGGGCATCTTCGACGGTGCGGCGCCCTGCGCCGACTGCTCGAGCGGGTGTCAGGCAGGGGGAACCAGCTGCGCAAACGCCGGACCCGGGTGCAGCTGGTGGGGCTGTTGGCAGTTCGATCAGGACCCACCCGGGGCGTTTGCGAGGCAGTTCTTCGACGGCGCAGCGAGCAATGGGCAGATCCCGATGCTGACCTACTATCAAATCCTCCAAGCGAGCGGGGCCGGTGAGGGTGCGGCCGAAGTCGGGGCGGCGGCAGACGCGGCCCTGATGGGCCGGTACCTGGCCGACTGGAAGTTCTTGCTCGAGCAGGTTGGAACCCGCTCCGTGTTGCTCCACATCGAGCCCGACTTCTGGGGGTTCGCACAACAAGTCGGCGCGGATCCCCACCAGATCCCCGCCGCGGTGGCGTCGGCCCACCCCGATTGCAGTGGACACGAGAACTCCATCGCTGGACTCGGGACTTGCATGATCGCCATGGTCCGCGCGAACGCTCCCAACGCCAAGGTCGGCCTTCACGCTTCGGGTTGGGGAACGAGCATGGACGTGTTGCTCAATTCGAATGCGTCCTTCGACGTGCCTGCCGAAGCCGTGAAGCTCGCGGACTTTCTCGCGGCTTGCGGTGCCTCCGACGGAGACTTCATCGTCGTCGATCCTTCCGACCGCGATGCGGCTTGGTACGAGTCCCAAGGCCAAGACCGCTGGTGGGACGAGACCAACGCGTCGCTGCCCAACTTCGATCAGGCTTTTGTCTGGGCCTCCGCGCTCGCCGAGCGGTTGAACCTACCGGTTCTCTGGTGGCAGGTGCCCGTTGGCAACATGAGCTTGTCCAATCAGTCGCAGGCTTGGCGCGACAATCGCGTCGACTACTTCTTTGGCAACATGGATCAGCTGGCCGCCTCTCACGGATTCGCCGTGGCGTTCGGCGCCGGTGACGGCAATCAAACCACTCCGTCGACGGACGGCGGCAACCTCGTGCAGAAGGTCCAGACGTATTCGTCCGCGGGCGGTCAGTCGCCGTGCCCGTGAGTCGCTTGTCCGCGAACCGTCGTCTCTGACCACCGCGCCGGTTCTGACCGCCGCACGCTACCGACGTCGGCGAAGCACCAACAGCCCAAGGGCCATGAGCGCGAGCGCCAGCGGTCGCGGAGCTTGCGATCCGTCGCCCGGCGCGGTGCAAGCGCAGCCTCCACCTTCGAGGATGTTGTCGCCGATCGCGCCCAAGCCGCCGGCACCCGCTGCGGCGCCGGTCGCGCCGGTTCCGCCCATCGCGCCCACGGCGCCGGTGCCGCCGGTGGCCGCACCACCCATTCCGCCGGTTCCGCCGGTTCCGCCGGTCCCGACTGGCGGCCCACAGGTGCCCACCGTCATCGTCATGGACGAGCATTCCTCGCCGGTGGGACAACCGTTGCCGCCGGTTCCCCGACACCCTTCGACGCACGTTCCGTTGTCGCAGACGACGCCGCTGTCCAGGGCGCCGCACTCGGCGTCGTCGCCGCAGGGCTCGCCGAGTCGATCGTCGCGCGGGTCGTTGGGATCGCTTTCTCCCGGATCACGCACGCCGTCACGGTTGGTGTCTTCGCCGCCGTCCGGCTTGCTGCCGAAGTCCGTGTCGGGGTTGACGGGACTGGTCGTCGTCGCGCCCGCGTCGCCGTCGGCCACGCACGTCATGAGCGAGTTGTCGGTGGCCGGATCCGAGCAGTCGTTGCCGACCTCGGTGCCGTCGAACAGGCCGTCACCATCGCTGTCTTCGTCGGATACGTTGTTGTTTCCGTCTCCGTCCGTGTCGTCGCTCGGGTTGGCCTCGTCGCCGTCCCGCACGCCATCGTCGTCGGTGTCGGCGTCGTTCGGGTTGCTTCCGAGGGTGCCCTCGAGGCCATCGCTGAGCCCGTCGCCATCGCTGTCGACGACGGTGCTGTCATCGGCGCCGTTGCCGGCGGTCGGATCGGTCTCGCCGCTATCGACGATGCCGTTCAAGTTGGCGTCTTCGCTTCCGTCGGTCACCCCGCCGTCGTCGCTGTCGGGGTCGACGGGGGAGGTGGTCGTCGTGCCGCCGTCGTTGTCCGCGCGGCAGTGACCGACGCTAGTATCCGTTGCGGGATCGTCGCACCGACGCCCGGTCTCGGTGCCGTCGAATAGAGCGTCGTCATCGCTGTCGACGTCGAGCACGTTGATGAGCCCGTCCCCATCGGTGTCGTCGCTCGGGTTGGCCTCGTCGCCGTCGCGCACGCCGTCGTCGTCAGTGTCCGCGTCGTTCGGGTTCGAGTGCAAGAACGTTTCGGTCGCGTCGCTCAGCCCGTCACCGTCGCTGTCGACGACGTTCGTGTCGTCGGGGCCGTTGCCGCTCGTCGGGTTGGTTTCGCCCGCATCCACGGCGCCGTCGAGGTTGCTGTCCTCGCTGCCGTCGCTTGCTCCGCCGTCGTCCGTGTCCGCATCGAGCGGATCGGTGGTGGTCGCACCCGCGTCAGCGTCGGACCGGCAGTGACCAAGGCTACGGTCGGTGTCGGGGTTCGAGCAGTCGAGGCCGAGCTCGGTTCCGTCGAACAGACCGTCGTTGTCGCTGTCGGGATCGAGAGCGTTGATGAGCCCGTCGCCGTCGGTGTCGTCGCCCGGCGCAGGTTCCTGCCCGTCGGGAGTTCCATCGTCGTCGCTGTCGGCGTCGTTCGGATCGGTGCCGAGGGTGGTCTCCGCCCCATCGCTGATGCCGTCGCCGTCGGTGTCCATGCAGGTGCCCGGCCCCGAGGCGCACTCGCAGGTGTTGCTCGTCGGGTTGCAGTCCGGAACCATCGGGTCAGTGCACTGCGAGCTGGTCGAGCACTCGACGCAAACCTGCGGGCTCTGCGCTGTGTCGCAAATTGGAGTCGGCGCGCTGCAATCGGCGTCGGTGTCGCATTCGTCGATGTCGACGTCCGTCGGCGGCTGACCAGGACCCGGTCCATTGCCGTCGGTGGGGGTGTCTTCCGGTGGCGCGCCGAGCACGCCACCCGCGTTGATGATCGCCTGATTCGAGATCGTGCCGCTGGCGTTGGCGTCGACAGTCACGCGGAACTTGATCACCGCGGTCTCGCCCACCAGCATCGTGCCGCCGTTGGTCTGGTTGGCGCCAGCGCCGAGGCGAACGGTGAGGGTGCGAGTCCCCGTGTCGTATTCCCCTTGGTCGTCGCCGCTCATGTCGGTCTTCACGCCGGGGTTCGCGCCCATGGTGATCTCGAGCGTGCCGGCGACGTAGGTCACCCCGGCAGGTAGCGCGTCGGTGAGCACGGTGTTCGTCGAGTCGTCGTTGCCGGTGTTGACGACGTTCACGGTGTATTCGATTTCGTCCCCCGGTCGGATGCTCCCGCCATTGAGGTCGAGCACGTTCTTGACCGACGTGTCGAACTCCGGCTTGAACGTCGAAATCGACGTGACGAACGCACCGAGCAGGTAGCGGTCGCCGCTGCTCGTGGCCTCGATGCTCGCCGAGGTCTCGCCGGCGCTGACAAGCGAGGTGACGTCGACGACGTCGAGGTCGAAGCCCCCCATGCTCCCCGAGTCGCCGGTGAGCTGCGGCAAGTCGCCCGCCACGCTGACCGGATTGCCTAGAAATGATCGGCTCCGATTGAAGAAGTTGTCGGCGGGGTTGACGCCATCGCTGAGTTGCGTCGCATTGAACAGCAGCGAATCACCGGTCAGGGTCGAGTCGCCTTCGTAGGTGAGCACCCCGAGCTTCGCGTCGAACCCGGCGTTGGGGACCAAGAACCCCGACAGCGTCGCCGACTGAGGGTTGCCATCGGACACCTCATCGAGCCCGTCGAAGAGTGCGAGGTTGCGCGGCGGATCTGTCGGGAGGTCGTAGAACACCACGACGCTCCATGCCGTTACCGGGTCGGGATCGTTGAGGTTGCCGAGATCGAGAGTATCCACGCCGGACACGCGGTAGTCGCCGGGTCCTTGCGCCAGCACGAGCGAGGTGATCTCAGCCGTCGATTGGTACCAGAAGTCTCCGCTGCCTCCCGACTGCTGGGAGAAGGTGTCGTCGGCGTTGACTACGGTGTCGAGACCGGCGCTCACCCGTTCGATCCGCACGTCGTTGTCGGGGTTGTTCCCTTGAACGAACCCTGCCCAGTAAATGCGGGCGTAGGTGACGGTGGCGCCCGCCGGGAGCTGGAGAACGGCCACACTTCGGGCCTGCGCGTTGGTGACTCCGGTGTTCGCTACCGCGTTGTTTCCCGCGGCGTTCGAGCGCCAAAAGATGTCCACGGCGCTGTCCCCGGTCGAGCCACCGCAGGCGCCGACGTTGCCGACCACCGGCGCCGGCAGTCCCCCGTCGCAGTCGTGAGCGAGCGTGTTGCCGAACGCTGTGAAGTCGCCGTTCTGATCGACCTGGAAACGCAACGTTGGCGCGGCGTGCAGCGCGGAGGACGCCACGAGCCCCGTGGTGAGAGCGCTAAGACCCAAAAGCCAAGATTGTCTCTTCATGACACGTTTCCCATCTACTTCTGGCGCTTCACGCGCTTGCCATCGCGTTCCACGATGTGGAATTCGACTCGTCGGTTGTTCTGTCGACCTTCGGCCGTCTCGTTGCTGTCGATCGGCTGGTCCATCCCGAAGCCACTCGACTCGAGTCTCTTCTTGTCGATGCCTCGTGACATCAGCCATTTGACGACGGATGCCGCCCGCCGCGAACTCAAGGCTTTGTTGTATCCAGCAGCACCTCGGTTGTCGGTGTGCCCTTCCACCGAGAGCTTGGTGATGTCGGAGGTTTCTTCGAGCACTTTGAGCACGGCCGTCAGGATGTCTTCGCTTTC
>JAJDAH010000355.1 GCA_029261965.1 Polyangiaceae bacterium | reverse complement strand
CGGCGCCGTGAGCGCGGCGCTCTTGTGGTGGCTTCGCGAGGGAGAGCTCAGACCCTGGACGGCGGTCCTCGGGCTGCTCGGAACCGCCGTCGGCCTGGGCGTCGCTGCGAGACAGCGCTGGAGCGACACCGACGTCGCCCTCTATCTCGACGCCAAGCTCGGCAGCGACGAAGCGCTCAGCACCGCCGTCGAGCTACGGACCGAGGCGGAGAGAGATGACCCGGCACGAGCGATCGTCGTGCAGCAGGCGGCCGACGCTCTGGAAAACGCCGACCCCAAGGGCGCGCGCCCCCGCGTTCTCAAATGGGTTCACGGGCTCTTGCCAGTCGGTGGTGCCGCGCTCGCGTGGGTGAGCATGATTCCGCTACCGCCACCGCCGATCGAGCCACCGCCGCCGCCGGGCGCCGAGCTCGTGCAAACCGCGAACCTCAAGGGGCTCGAAAAGATCGTCGGCCTCGACCAGCTCGAAGCACGGGATCCCGAGCAACAGAAACGGCTCAAAGAGATCTCCGAACGCGCAAAGAAGCTGCGCGAGAAGCTCGCCGAAGGCATGCCGAAGCGTGAAGCCCTCGCCGAAGTAGCGAAGCTCCGCGACGCGATCAGCGCCGAGAAGCTCAACTTCGGCGACCAGAAGAACCGACGCGGACTCGAAGCCGCCATTGGCAAGCTGCAGAACTTGGGCTCCAAGCGTGCCGCCGAAGCACTCGGCGACGGAGATCTCACCGAGTTCGACAAAGAAATGCAGAAGCTCGCGAACCAAGCCGAAGAGGAGTCGCGAGAGGAAGCCAAAAAGGCGCTCGAAGAAGCCGCTGAAGCCGCCCGGAAGGAAGGCGCCGAGGACCTCGCCAAAGCACTCGAGGAACAGAAAGAGCTGTTCGAACGTCGAGAAGCGAGAGCCGAGGCCCTCCGAGAGCTCGCCGAAGCCCTCGAAGGCAAGCTCGACGAAGGCGCGAAACAGGACTTGAAAGACTTCGGCGAGAGCGGCAGCCCCGAGGCACGACAACGCCTCGCCGAGTCACTCAACGAAGCGCTCGAAGGACTCACCGAAGAAGAGCGGAAGCGCGTGGCGGAACGCCTCGGCGAATCGGCCCAGAACCCGGGCGGCATCAACCCGATGACTCGCGAGCAGCTCGAGGACATGGCGAAAAAGCTCGGCACGCCCGAGGGGCAAAAAGAGCTCGCAGAAAAGCTGAAAGAGCTCGCGCAAGAAAATCCCGGTGGCGAACCCCAGCGCCAAGAGGGACTCGATGACGCCGAACGCGGCGGCGCCGATGCACAAAAGGGACTCGGCGCCGTCCCGGTCCCAATGCCGGGACAGGGCGGCAAGCCGAATCCGGGCGGCAGCCCGCCCGGAAAACCCGGCGAAGGAAAACCCGGCGGCAGCGGCAGCAAGAAGGACGAAGGAACCGGGAACCACGAAGGCCACAGCGATGCCATCGACGGGAAGGGTTTGCGCGCAAAGGCCAACCCTCGTCTGGACAAGAGCGTCCCCATGCTCGGCGCCACGCGAGGACGCACCGCTTCGCGGCCCGGAGAGACTGCGAATCAAAAGGGTGTCGGTGCGCTTGGCAGAGCAGCGCCGAGCGAAGTCGGTGGCGTCGAGCGGTCCGAAGTGCCCGAGGAATACCGCGAGCACGTCGGCCGTTACTTCCAACCTTGAGCAGGCTACGCTCGCCAACCCACGACGGACTTCCCACCGAGGTGCGCTGAGCGTGACATCCCCGAACGATCCACCCGTCCAGGACTTCGAGAGCCGCCTGGAGCACGCGCGCGACGCGAGCAGCCGCTTGCGAGAGGCGATCGCCAGCGTCATCGTCGGTCAAGACGAAGTCGTCGACCAGGTGCTCTGGGCGCTGATTGCTGGAGGACACGTGCTCCTCGAAGGCGCCCCTGGGCTCGGCAAGACGCTACTCGTCCGCACGCTCGCTTCGGCACTCGAGCTCGGGTTTTCGCGAATCCAGTTCACGCCGGATCTCATGCCGAGCGACGTCACTGGGACGAACGTGTTGGTGATGGGTGCCACAGGCGCTTCGACCGGCAAGTTCGAGCTTCACAAGGGTCCGATTTTCGGCAACGTGGTGCTCGCCGACGAAATCAACCGCGCGACGCCGAAAACCCAGAGCGCTCTGCTCGAAGCGATGCAGGAGCACTCGGTGACGATCGCTGGGACGCGCCACGTGCTCGTCGAGCCGTTTTTCGTGCTTGCCACCGAAAACCCCATCGAGATGGAGGGCACCTATCCGCTGCCCGAGGCGCAGCTGGACCGATTTCTCCTCAAGGTGATGGTGCCGTCCCCCTCGGAAGACGAGCTCACTGAGATCCTGACCCGCACGACCGGTCACGCGGTCGAGCCCCCTTCGGCGGTGCTTCATCGAGACGACGTCATCGCGCTCCGCGCGCTGTGTCGCGACGTCGCGATCGCCGAGCCAGTGGTTCGATACGCCGCGCGATTCGTCGGAGCCACCGATCCGGCGAGCGACACCGCTCCAGACATCGTCAAGAACGGTCTGCGGTACGGCGCCGCAGTGCGCGGCGGGCAGAGCCTGGTGCTCGCGAGCAAGGCGCTCGCGCTGCTGGAAGGCCGCGCGCACGTCGCGTTCAACGACATTCAACGGGTGGCGTTACCCGCGCTTCGCCACCGGCTCATCCGATCGTTCGAAGGCGAGGCGGACGGCGTCACGACGGATCAAGTCGTCACCGAACTCGTTTCGAGCGTACCCACTCGCCCGGAACCGGTCGAAAGGGCCGTCGCAGGAGGCTGACGGTTTGAGCCGCCCCCGGCGATTCGCTTGGCTGCTCGCGCTCGCGATGGCGGCACTCTTTTGTGCGTCGGGGACCGTGCGCGCGGCAAAACATCCGCCGGCCGAGGCGCTGCGCCAGAAGTCGCCCATCTCGCTTTCCGCGACGCCCTTGCTCGGCAAGTCCACGCCGGTCAGCTCGGGCTGGTTCAGTATCTCGGTCCGGCTCGTCAATACGAGCGCGGCTCGGGTGGATGGATTCATCGAATTGGAATCCGGTCTCGGCTACGGGCGCGGTCCACGCGCCGTCACCCGCGAGCCCTTCGCTCTTCCCGGCAAGAACCCCAACGAACGGCCGACCGAGTTTTCGATCGTTTTGCCCACGCACTCGTTCGAGCACACGGTGCCCGACGTGAAGGTGCGAGCGCTGAACGGCGATGGCGAGCAAATCGCGGAGGTCGAGATCAACGATCTCGTCAATCCCGGCCCGTTCTTGTTCGACATCGCGAGCGAAACCAAATCGCTCGAGTCGGTAGTTCGAGGCAAAAACGTGCCGATCCACTACCAACCGTCCGGACGGAGCTCCTACGGCTCGCCTCCCCTCAGCGTTTCCACCGCCGGCAAGAGTACCCGGTCGGGCGACCGCATCTTGCCGGTGCGCGCCGCGGGCTACGCGCCAGTGACCGTGGTGCTCGCGTCGACGGAAAGTCTCGCGAAAGTCGATGGTGCCCAACTCGAGGCGCTGACCTCTTGGGTGCTCGCCGGCGGCACGCTCGCCGTCGCGCCTGGCGCGCCCGACTACCTCCGCCACGGAACGTTGACGGCGCTCGTCGGGGCCATCCCCACGGTATCGGATCCGCCACGCGCGCTGCTCGGGCGTTCGAACTTCCTCGTCGTCCCCGACCAGGACACCGAACTCGATGACGCCCAACTCGAAAAGCGTGCCCCGTCTCGCGAGACCGCCGACGCGCTTTCGTCCTATTCCGGAGGCAACCTCACGCCCTCCCCATGGGGTGCGAGCGCGACCTACGGCCTCGGCGAAGTGCACCTGTTGGCGTTCGACCCCATCAAGCTTCACGTCGACGACCCCTGGGCTCAAGCGAAAGTGGTCGACTTGGTGCGACACGCCTGGGAGCGCAAGGCGCATGTCGTGCTCCCGCACGCGGCAGTCGCAGTCAACCAGGACGACGCAAAAGAAATTCGGCGCCTGCTGGATCCGAACGAGGGAGCGCGGTGGGCCATCGTTCTGTCCGCGTTGATTCTGTTGTTCTACGCGGTTCTCGCGGGGCCGGTGAACTTCTACCTCGCCTCGAAGAAGAACCGCCCACTGCGCGCGCTCTGGCATCTGCCGATTTGGGCGGGCGGAACGATGTTGCTCATCGTGCTCTTGGGCGTCTTGGCGAAAGGGGTGACCGGCTCGGCCCGCCACCTCAGCCTCATCGAGTCCGGAGCGGGCATGAACCAAGCGAGCATCACGCGTTTCCGCGCGTTCTACGACTCGTGGTCGGACGATCTCACGGTGCACGCGGCGGCGAGCGGGCATGTGCTCGACGCGACCGCGGAGCTCGACGCGACCCAACGCCACATCGTCGCCGATCGCGACGGGATCCGACTCGCCAAGTTCCGCGCGAAGCCTTGGCAAACCGCGGTCGTGCGCGAGGATGGATTCACCGCGATGGGTGATGGCATCAGCATCGTCGAGCAAGGCAGCGACGTCATCGTGAAGAATCGCATGGCGCGCGACCTGGTGGCGGTGGTGATCAAGCTCCCGAAACAGGACGCGCGCTTCTTCGAGCGGATCGCCGACGGTGCCGCCGTCAAAGTGGCGGATGGAAAGGCCCTGGATTCGACCATCGGCAGCTCGTATTTCCGAGGTCGCATGCACGAGCTGGACGTCAACCTGTTCCGGGACGACATCGACGAAGTCGCCCCCAAGCTCAGCGACGCGCTCCGCGCGGTGGACAGCTACGTCTACAGCGGCATCGATTGGTGGCCGGAAGACGCGCCGGTGCTCATCGGGCAGGTGGACGGTGGCGAGGGCAAGACTCGGGACTCCGGCTTGGGGCTGGACTCGGATCAGGTGATCGTGCGCGTGGTCGGATGGGGAGGGTTGCCGTGAGCACCATCGAACGGCCGCCGGCGATACGTGTGCGCCACTTGTGGCATCGCTTCGGTAGCCGAGACGTGCTCCGCGACATCGACTTCGAAGTCGCTCACGGGGAGATTTTCGGCTTCATCGGCCCAAACGGCGCCGGGAAAACCACGACCATCCGTTGCATGGCCACCTTGCTCGAACCCATGGCGGGTCGCGTGGAGATCGACGGCATCGACGTCGCCATCGATCCCGACGAGGCGCGCCGAATCATCGGGTACATGCCGGACCACGCCGGCGTCTACGAGCGCATCACGGTGCGCGAGTACCTCGAATTTTTTTCGGATGCCTACGCGGTGGCGAACGCGGGCATCGTCGACGCGGTCATCGAGCTCACCGACCTCGGTAATCTCCAAGACCGCCTGGTCGCTACCCTGAGCAAGGGACTGAAGCAGCGGCTCCAGCTCGCGCGCATTCTGCTGCACGACCCCAAGGTGCTCATTCTGGACGAGCCGGCGAGCGACCTCGACCCCCGCGCTCGAATCGAGATCCGAGACTTGCTGCTCGAGCTCCGGGAGCTCGGCAAGACGATTCTGTTGTCGAGCCACATCCTCACCGAGCTCAGCGACGTGTGCACGTCGGTCGGCATCCTCGAGAAAGGCGAGCTCGTCGTCGCCGGGCCGATCGGCGAAATCGCCGAGCGTATCGAGGCTCGTCGCGCGGCCGAATCGGTCGGTCACGCGTCCCCGGACGAAGGCCGTTCGACCGACGGCGCGCCTGCCGCGGGGGCCGGGGCGGGCGCGTCATCGACCGCGGCGATTGCCGCTCCTGCGGAAGCGCTCGAGACCGCCGGAGGTGCCGCGCTCCCCGCGGGTACACGAAAGCGTTTGAAGCTTCGTGTACTCGCCGACTCCGCGACCGTGGCGCCGCTCATCGAAGGGGGCTCGGGCGTTCACGGCGTCGAGGCTGGGCCTTCTGGGCTGATCACGGTCCACTACACCGGCGACGACCGATGGGTCGCGGATGTCATCCGCCACCTGGTTTCGCACAACGTGGCCGTCGTTCAGGTCGAGCCGGAACGCAACGAGCTCGAGCGCATCTTTCTCGAAGTCACTCGGGGAGATCTCCAGTGAGCGCGCAAACCGGGCTGCCCGCCGTCGGCGAAGTCTCGCCGCAGTCGTCGCGCCTGCAACGCGCCGCTACGAGCGTTCGCCGAATTCGCAACGACCCGAACCCCATTTGGATGCGCGAGCTTCGTCAATCTGCCCGGCTCACTCGCACTCCCATCATCTTGGCGACACTCACTGGGATGGTCGCCTTGTTGATTTGCTCGATCGGCGGGATCGCGAGCGTCAACGCCGAGCCAGCGAGCGTCGGGAGCGCCCTTTTCCAGACCTTCTTCTCGCTGGCCTTCGGCGTCGTGACTTGGGTCGGACCAGCCGTCGCCGCTACGACTATCGCGAGTGAGCGCGGTGGAAGAACCTGGGAGGCGTTGACGCTGACCGGACTCGGCTCCTCGAAGATCGCCCAAGGCAAGTTCCTCTCTGCGATGACGTACATTTCGATGTACATCGTCATGCTCGCCCCCGTCGGCGCGCTCCCGTTCCTCTTCGGAGGTGTCACCGCCACCGAGGTCTTCGCCGCCTTTGCGCTCTTGTTCTTCTTCGCGGCGCTTTCTGTGGCGTTCGGCCTGAGTCTCAGCTCAAAGTTCTCGAGCGCTGCAGCGGCGATCACCGTCACGCTGCTCGTGACCATCGTGCTTTCGACGGCGGCCTACTTGCTGGGCGGTGTGGCGCTGTCGTTCGCCATGCACGACGTGTGGCCGGCGGTCCCCTCTTTGCCGGTGTGGCTCCCGAGCGCCTACGTGCTCGCCGACTTCGGCCTCGAGTACATCGTTTTCCTCTTCGTCATCCCGCTCGCGCTCGTCGCTCTCCCAGCGTGGATGCTCTACGAGGTGACGATCGCCAACATGCGCAGCGTGAGCGACGACCGGTCGACGGGCCTCCGGCGTTGGTTCCTGGTCGCTGCCCCTCTCTTGGCGTTCGCCAGCGTCATGCCGGCGGCCGCGGTGCCGTCGGGACAGGCGCCGGCGAGCATCATGGGCATTTGCTTCCTGTCTGTGTTCTTCACGATCATGGCCTTCGTCTTCGCCGGCGAGCCGCTCGGCCCGTCGCGACGTGTGCAGATTCACTGGGGCCGGCGGAAGGTCGGCCGCTGGCGTCGGTACCTGGGCCCAGGCGTGCTCAACGCCTGCTCGCTACTGCTCATCATGGGGCTCGGCAGCTTCGCGTTCGCCGCCGCCGGAGGCATGTTCATTCACGAAACCTTCGCGCCCCGACCGCGAAGTGCCGACACCGTGCGCATCGCCGCCTTTTCGATCTATGCCGCGGCGTTTTTCATCTTCGTGGTCGGGTTCACCGCGTGGTCGCGGGCGCGATCTCGCGGCGCCACGGCGCCACGGTTGCTGCTGCTCGGCGCCTTGTTCGTCGCGGCGCTCGGGCCCTGGATCATCGCCGCCATCACGGGCGCGGTCACCTCCGCGAGCATGAAGGACGCCACGGTCATCGCCTCTCCGTCGCCGCTCTACGCCTTTCACCTGCTCGACGTACTCGGGTCGAGTGCAAGACGGCGTGATGTCGCCGTGGTCGCTGCGGGCCTCTGTTCCGGCGCTTGGGCTCTGATTGGGCTCGGTCTCTTGGGAGCCGCGAAGGTGCGCGTGAAGAAGGTGCTTCGCGAGCACGTGGCCCGCATCGAAGAAATCGACGCGGTGTTGCTTGCCGAAGACGAAGCTCGCGCGGGGGTCGACCACAGCGCAACCGAAGCAGCCGCTGACGAGGCGGCTCGAGCCCCCGCCACATGACGCAGTCGATGACACTTCTCGAACCCGAGTTCGTCCGCGAGCTCGAGGCGCTCAGACGCCGTATGGACATCCGGGCCCGCTCCGGAGGGGCCGGCGAGCACGTGGCGCGGCGCAAAGGCGGCTCGGCGGAGTTCGAAGAGCATCGTCCCTACGCTCCTGGAGACGACCTTCGAAGGATCGATTGGCTGGCGTACGCCCGGACGGGTGAACCCGTGCTCAAACAGTTTAGAGCCGAGGAAGACATGCTCGTACGCCTCGTCATGGACGCTTCGGCCTCGCTCGGCTTCGGCGATCCCCCGAAACACGACGTCGCTCGACGGCTCGCCGCGGCTTTCGGGTACCTGGCGTTGGCGGGCTCCCAACGCGCCCAAGTACTCGTCGGGCGCGACTATGGTCGAAGCCAAGGCCGCGAGGTCGGCCTCGGACGGATGAACACCCCCAGACGCGGCCGGGGCGGATTGGGCGGATTGCTGAGCGACTTGAGTACGATCGAACCCGAAGGCCCCGTCAACATCAGCCGGGTGCTGGACGACGTGGTTCGCCGGTCAACCCGGCCTGGCATGCTCGTGGTGCTGAGCGACTTTTTGGACTCCGGGCCGGTGACGTCCGCCCTGAGCCGCGCCCGAGCTGCCGGGCACGACGTGTTCCTCGTGCAAGTCATCAGTCGAGCCGAGCTCGAGCCCGACTTCGAGGGAGACTACGCGCTCGTCGACGCAGAAACCGGCGCCGCCGTCGACGTGACCATGGACGCGGCTGCGGTCGATGCTTACGTGCTTCGCTTCGCCGGCCTCGTCGAAGAGCTGCGAGCTTGGGCGCGAAAGCACGGCGCCTGTTACGTGCGCGCGGTCACAGACGAGCCGCTCGAAGATGTCGTGCGCCGTTTCGTCGCGAGGACCGTTGACTAGCTCGAGCCCCGAATCCGCCGACGACGTGCTCGTTCGCGAATGCTTGCGTGTCTATCGACGCTACGCGCGAGAGATCGTCGAAGCGCACAACCTCTGCCCCTGGGCAGAGCGCGCACGAAAAGACGGCGCCGTGGCGGAGGAGGTCCTGCTCGGTGAGGGCGAGGACCTCGAGCCAGCGCTCGACTGCATCTCCACACTCGTCAATCGCGAGGAAATCGAAATCGGCCTTCTGATTTTTCCGCGGGTCCGTTCGCCGCGGCATGAATGGGAGCCGTTCGTCGCGCGAGTGCGGGCGGCCCACGAGGCGCAGTACGACGTTGGTCGAGCTCCATTTGCGATGGCCGCTTTTCACCCGGAGGCGCGTCCCAACCTCGAGACTCCCGAGAGGCTGATTCCTTTCATCCGCCGGTCGCCGGACCCGTTGATTCAGCTCGTACGCCAGACGGCGCTCGACCGCGTCAAGGGCAGCGTGCCGGAGGGGACCAGCTTCGTCGACCTCGCTACGGTCGACCTCACCCAGCTCAAGGCGGATACTGCCATCCCCGTGCGAGAGCGCGTCGCCCGTCAGAACCTCAAGACGGTCGAGCGAGTCAGCGTCGAAGAGCTCGAGGCGTGCCTCGACGACATTCGGCGTGAGCGAAACGAGGCGTACGCAAGAATCGGGTTCTGAAGATGCCGCTCGAGCTCAAGAACCCTGCCGGCCTCTGGCTGCTCTCGCTCGCGATACCCCTCGTCGCGCTCTACATTCTCAAGATTCGCCGAAAAAGGCTCCCGATCCCCTCGACCTGGCTCTGGGTCGAAGCTCAGCGCGACCTATTGGCGCGTCATCCCTTCAAGAAACTCGTCGTCCAGCTGCCGTTGCTCCTCCAGCTCTTGGCGATCGCGCTATTGGCTCTGGCCCTCAGTCGCCCAGCGACCCGCGGGGGTGCGATCATCGGAGACCACGTCGCCATCCTCGTCGATACCAGCGCGTCGATGGGCGCCCAGGCCGACGGAAAGCGCCGCATCGACCTCGCCAAGAAGGCCGCCCTCGACGTCATCGCCGCCCTCGGGCCGAGCGCGGACGCGATGATCATCGATGCAGGCCGCGAGCCGCGCGTGGCCTCGCCGCTCGATCGCGATCGACGCCGGCTCGAAGCCGCCGTCTCGCAGCTCGACGCGCGCGACGTCGAAGGCCATCTCGGAAAAGCCATCGCTTTGGCCAGCGACCGACTGCGTCAACTGCCGGGAGACGCAAGAGTCGTCGTGATCACCGACGAGGCCTTGGCGGATCCGGGAGCCTTGCTCGCCGCGCGATTGCCGACGGATCTGATCAAAGTCGGCACGGAGGTGGACAACACGGCCGTCGTGCGGGTCGACGTGCGAAGCGGGGTGGATCGCGCAACCAAAAGCGATCAGGTCCAGGCGTTCGCGATGCTCGCGCACTACGGCCAGTCACCCCGCGACGTCTTCGTCACCTTGCGGCAACGCAACATCGAGACTCCCCTCGCGTCGCGAAAGCTCCGTCTCGAGCCGGGAGAACGGGCGCCGGTGGTGCTCACCTTCGAGCCGGCCCGAGGCGACTACGGCAGCGGGCTCATCGTCGAGATTTCGCCCAGCGACAGTCTGCCTGCGGACGACCGGGCGTACGGACGCGTGCCCAGCGGGCAGAAGCTACCCGTCGTGCTCGTGTCGGCGAAGGCCAGCACCTGGCTTCAACGAGCGTTGCTGGCGGATCCCGACGTCGAGCTCATGAGGGCGAAGCTCGGCGAGCTCGGCTCTGCCGAGATCCCCGACGGAGCGCTGATCGTCATCGACGGCGCGTGCCCGCCGGTGCCGCCGGGCGGCGACTTGCTCATCGTCAACCCTCCGGCGGGTCCGTGCCACACCGCCACCGTCACCACCGAGCTCGAAGGTCCGGAGGTGACGTCGTGGTCCGACAACGACCCGCGGCTCAGGTTCTTGACCCTCGACGGCGTGCAGATCGTCAAGGCGCGGCGAATCGAAACCAGCGGCGCCGCTGACTCGCTCGTCCGAGCTCGCGAAGGAACACTCGTGAGCGACATCTCTCTGCCCGGACGCACGGGAACGCTCGTCGGGTTCGACGTCGGGGAAAGCAACTGGCCCCTGAAAGCGTCTTTTGTGCTCTTCGTGCGCAACATCATCGAGCTGGCTCGGTCGCACCGAGCGCGCGGCATCACCGGGCCTGCGCGCACCGGGGGTGCGATGCGGATCCGCGTGCCACCCGACATCGAAAGCGTCGAGGTCGAACGCCCGGACAAGACGAAATCCACGGCGCTCGCACGCAACGGTCTCGTCGTGGTTCCGGAGGTCGGGCGCGCGGGCTTCTACTTCGCCTCCTGGGGGACGACACGAAAAGGCAGCGTGCTGGTCCCGGCGAACCTGACGAGTGAAGCCGAGAGCGACCTCTCGGTTCGCGAAGTCGCCAAGCCCCAGGCCGCGCTCCAACGAAAAAGTGCTGACGACGTTGCCGACGCGTTCACCGATTGGACGTGGCTCTTGGCGGCGATCGCCCTGTTGCTCGTCGTGCTCGACGCATGGTGGCTCACGCGCAAACCCAAAATACGATCGGCGGTCGGCGTTCAACGCCCGAAGCTCCCGGAGCGTAGCCCCGCATGATCCCGCCCGAGCTCTTGGCGCACTACCCGAAAGCGCTCGTCGCTGTCGCGGTCGTGTTTTGGATCGTCTACCTCGCTTGGGCTCGAAAGCGCGGGTTACTCGGCCGACCGATCCTGCTTTTTGTCAGCGTCATCGGCGCAACGCCAGCCATCCACGTCGGCCTCGTTTGGGCCAGAGTCATCGCGGAGAAGTATCTCCGGTTCGAACGCCCAACGCTCGCCCTACCCTGCGCCGTCGCCGTCGCCTTCGTCGCGCATCGGCTGCTGTCGCTGTCGGCACGCCAAGGCAAGGTGCGACGCGCCCTCACCGAGGCCCTGCTCGGAGCTTCGGCGATCGCGGCAGCCCTGGCGGTCATCGGGACCGAGATAGGCAAACCGCTGGACCGACTCGCCGTCATCATCGCGGTCGATCGAAGCCGAAGCATCGACCTGGTTCCGGATGCAGACGGCCGGATCCAGAAGGAGCTGCGGGTCGCCGAGCTGGGGATGCGCGACGACGATCGGATCGGAACGATTGCGTTTGCTTCGGAAGCGACCATCGAAGACCCGCTGCGCCCTCGGTCCCAGCTCCCCGCTCCTCAAAAAGCCGAGCTCGGGCGCGACAGCACCGACGTCGGTGCGGCGATCCGTCGAGCGCTCGCCGAAGTACCCTCGGACTCCGCCGCTCGAATCGTTCTGCTTTCGGACGGCGTCTCGACGCGGGGCGACACCATCGAAGCCACGGCTGCCGCCGTCGCCGCCAACGTTCCAGTGGATGTCGTGCCGCTGGACCAACGCGACGTGCCGGACGTGCGGGTCGTGGCCGTTCGCATGCCGTCGCGAGCCAACGAGGGGGAACCGCTCCAGATGCGAGTGGTGACTTCTTCGACCGAGGAGGCCGAAGTCGAAGT
>JAJDAH010000354.1 GCA_029261965.1 Polyangiaceae bacterium | reverse complement strand
ACGAGCATTTTTTGCACGGGCTCCGGCTGCGCCGCTCCGGGAACCATGACGACCGCCGTCGCGGCCGCGGCCTCCGTTCCCGCTTCGTCCACGGCAACGAAGGCTTGGTGGAGGACGTCGCCGATGTACATCCCGAAATCCGCCTTTTTCGGGTCCGCCATCTTGCTGAACTCGGCCGTTTTCGCAGAGAACGCCGCCCGCACGCCGAGCTTGCCGAGAAACTTCAGAAGGGACATCGAGCCGGCCGGGCGGATCTCGAATCGCGGAAGATTCAAATCGACCTTTGTGGGTTTCGTCGACCGGGCGCACTCGTTGATGAAAGCACCGTCGAGCTTCGACTCGAGGGCGGCCAGGCCGGTGCGCTCCGTCGGGAGCACGACGAGCATGCTGAAGCGCCCGCCTTCATAGGGCAGCTCGGCGACCCGAGCCCCGTCGACGGTACCGTACCCGATGGTCTCGACCATCCGCATCATCGGTGCTTGCACCTCTTTCTTGCCGAGGGCGTGAAACGTGGCCGGCTCGGTCCTTCCCGTGTCGAACGGGTTTTGCCACTTGGCCTTGAAGTAGAGCGCGTTCGCCAGCACGAGCGGCGTCCGCGGGCCGACCGTGCCCGCGGGGAGAAGGTCGACGATCCGCCCGTGGGTCTGCTCTTTGGCCCACGCGTTGATGGCCGCGCGTTCCTTTTCGTGCGCGCCCTTGAAGTCACGGAGGTCGAGCGGCGCCGCGTATTTCGTTTTCACGTCGGCCAGGTACGCCTCCCGGAACCCCACCGTCTTTTCACCGAAGAGGCGGCTCACGACCTTCACCGTCGTGGAGTCTTTCTGAGCGTTCCAGTCCAAGAGGAGCGGCCCCCACGAACCGTGGGTGGCATCCCCCTCGAACTCGAGCGCTTTCAACAGCTCGGACCGGGTCTTGCCCGTTGCCCCGAGCGTGGTCATGCCGAGCGCTACCGAAACACTCGCCGGCGACAGGGCCAGATTCACACCCGAGGGCAACTCACGAAACAAACGCGCGCCGAACGCCGTCATCGCCAAACCCGCCGATGACGACGCCTCGCTCGTCTTCGTGGTTTTCCGCTCGGGGCTGGGCAGCTCCGAGTTCGACGATGACGCTTTGGGCGACGCCGCGCTCGGGCTCGCCGCGCTCTTCTTCGCACTCTCGGGCGCCTTCGCCGCGGGGCTAACGGAGCTCGCCGCCTCGGGCTTCTGGCCGGTCTTCTGCTCGCAGCCGGCGATCGCCAGCGTCGCGCAGAACAGTGAAATGATCTTCCCGGGCAACCGTGCGGTTTTGACTCTCATCGGACGGGAGATACGCACGACGAGTTGGATCGATCCATGAAAATCCAGCGTTCAGGCCGGCACGGTCCGACTCCCGAGCGCCATACGCCAAAAGACGACCCCGCCGAGCATGCACATCAACACGAGGTACCTGAGCGGCGCTTGGGGCTGAACGTAGCTGAAAACGAGAAACGTACCCACGTTGTTAGCCGCGAGGAACGCCGTCGTCCGGTTGCGACTGACAAAAACGACCACCGCGGACCCCCAAACCACGAGCAGCGCAATCCAATGAAGCCTCCAGGCAAAGTAGTGCCGACTCGCATAGTCGACCACGCTGCGAAACCACGGCGACGCGACGTCCGCCGTAGAAGGGAAGTACTCGGCATACCGAGCAATCGTTTCGGGATGGTGCTCCGACAACGCGCGCACATTTCGGTCGTAAGAATAGGACTCGATCACCAGGTTCGGCATCCGTTCCTCGAGGTACGTCGCCGGAGCCATCACGAGCCATCGGACGACGTTCGACCACCCCACCTCACGAAACACGTCGATGACGGAGGTGCTCGATGTGGCGGGCCGCCCGAGATCGACCTGGGCATGCACGAGGTCGGAGCACGTCGCCATGGTGATCTTTTTTTCACCCTCGGGTGTATCGCAGCCCACTTCGAACAAGCGCACGTCGCAATCGAGGCGACACTGAATACTGGCCCGAAGGTACGTGGAAGGAAGGCTTTTGCCGTACTCGTCGACGGGGAGCGTCGTGGCGAGTGCTCGCTGGCTCAGTGGCAGCATCAAGATGAGAGCGCCGAGGCCCACCGCGCGAGCGCCAAAGGCGCGAAGGTTCCTCCCGCGCCGTACCTGGGCGACGGCAAGCACCGTGAGCGCGGCAACCGGCAGGACCGCCAGCTGGTAGCGCAGGTGGTATCCAACGAGGCAGAGCACCGCGAAACCCGCCCACGCCATTCGCCGCCGTGGCGATTCGTCGTCCTCGAGCAGCCGCGCCGCGAGCGCCGTGACCGCGAGCGCCGTCATTCCCGTCAAGAACCCGTTCATCAAGAACACCGCTCCGGGCACCAGCACGAGCACCGTCAGCACCGCGGCTGCGCCGAGAAGGCCCCACGACCACCACGGGCGCGGCACGCTCCACGGCGACGCCCCACGTGAAGCCATCCAGACCAGAACGAACAGGCACCCGACCTGCCAAGCTTGAAACGTTCGACCTAGACCCCCCTCGCCGAAAGCAGTACCCACGGCCGCCAAACCGCGAATCAGGTAGCCGAACACGACGGGGTGGGCGCCGTAGGCCACCGGGTGGTGCGCGAGAGTGAGGTAGTGGTAGCTGTCGAACGAAAAGTACTGCGGGTGGAACGCGGCCCCGAACGCCCAGGACACGACGACGACTGAAAACACGAGAGCGCACGCCAGTGCGGCAGTCCTTCGACCGGGCGAGAGTTGAACACCACTCATGAACCGCCCGACGACGGTAGCCGACCCGGAGCGGCGATCCGCGCGCAAAGGACAGAATCCACCCCAGACTCGGACTTTCGACTGCTAGCATCCGCGCATGGAATTCGACCGCGTATACAACCTGATTCGCGAGTACGAGTCGCCCGAAGGAGAGAAGGTGCTCTTCCTCCTCGAGGAGCGAACATCGAGAGCCATCTACGACCACATCGTTTCCACCGGCGCGACGCGATGCCTCGAGCTCGGCACCGGGTATGGATCGACGACATGCGTCATGGCCGCGGCTCTCGACGAGATCGGCGAGGGGCGCGTCACTACCGTCGACACGTTGGAGCGAACCCCCATCGGCATTCGGGACCTCGCGAAGCACACGGGCCTCGCGGACTTCATCGACCCGGTCAATGCCCGCTACGACTGGTACCTCCGGGGCTTGGTAGAACGTCAGACATCGGCGAACCGATGCGAGCCTTGCCTGGACTTCTGTTTCCTCGACGGCGCCCACGAATGGAATCCGGACGCGCTCGCGGCGTTTCTCGCCACGAAGCTACTCCGAGCAGGAGCGTGGCTGGCTCTCGACGACCTCAACTTCAAGCTCCGCGGATGTCAGCCGGGCTGGGAAACCACCTTCGCCGATCGCAGCGAAGAGGAGCTCGACCACTATCAAGTTCGCGAGGTGTTCGATCTCGTCCTGCGTCAGCACCAAGACCTCGGTGAGTTCACCGTGGCGGATGGCGGGAGGACCGGGTGGGCTCGAAAAGCGGGCGGTACCAAGACACCATGGCGCCCCATCGGCCGGTCTCTCGACCCAGAAACGCTGGCTTGGCGGGCGACCTATTCGGCCGACGAGCTAATCAAAGCAGCCTACGTCTCCGACGGAATCAGCACCGAGCGGGAAGGTTCGACGGTCGAGATCGAAGCTAAAGAAATCGATCCGAACTTCGTCCTGAAGCACGACCTGGGCAACGGTCGCAACATCGACGTCGTGCGGCTCCGAATGCGGTTGGTGAGCCCAGCGGAAGAAGTATTGCAGATCTACTGGCGTGAGACCGAGCTTCAACCCTTCGTCGAGGACCGCAGCGTGCGAATCAAGCTGAAGGCCTCGGACGACTGGCAAGAGCTCGTCGTTCGTGTGAACGGTAGCGAAAACGCGAGGCCCATCCACGGGATCCGAGTGGACATCACCGACGGAGCGAGCTCGCTTTGCTGGAGCAGCCTCACCGTCGGCGGACGTTGAAGGAACCCCGCCAGGGGATCTGTGTTATGCCCGCCCGATGATGAGGGGTTTGTTCTCGGGCGGGCTGGCAGCCGCGCTACTCGTCACCGCATGTGGCAGTAGCAAAGACGAAAACGCCGGCGCCAGCCCAACTGGCGGAGCCGGTGGTGAGAACGGGGATGCCGGCGGCGGAGCGATGGGCGGGAGCGACGCGGGACTCATCCCACGCTCCTGCGAAGGTCTGGACGAGCTCGTGACCATCGAGGCGCTCGAACGTCACGCGCGGGCACTGCAAAAGGCGGCGGATGACAACGGGGGGAACCGAGCCGCCGCAACCCCCGGCAACGATGCTTCTGCCGCGTACGTCGGAAGCGTCCTCGAGTCAGCCGGTGTCTCGTCGTCGAGTCAGATGTTCGACTTCGCCGACTCGCAGATCCTCGGTCCAGGCCTGTTCGAAGTCACCCTACCGACGCCGCGAAGCCTCCAGCCGCCAAACAGCTTCTTCTTCCCAGAGCAAGATCCGAATGGCGAATTCACACCAGTCTCCGGATCACGACCCGCAGACGTCACCGCCGAGCTCGTTGCCGTCGACCTCGATCTCGGGCCGGGCAACCAGTCGACCAGCGGATGTGAGGCCGCAGACTTCTTGGATGGGGGCGGTCAGAGCCTCGTCACCGGGAAGATCGCGCTTCTGCAGCGCGGCGAGTGTTTCTTCGCCGACAAGATGCAGAACGCGCAAACGGCAGGAGCCGTCGGGGCCATCATTTTCAACCAAGGGGACGCGCCAGATCGGCGCGCGCTACTCGCGGGTTCGATAGGCGAAGGCGCCGTGGACCACGGCATCCTCATCCCAGGCGTCATCACCACGAGCGACGTCGGCGAGGAGCTTGCCGCCGCGCTCACGATGGGACCCGTCGAGGCTCGCGTCGTCACGGACACCATCTACCGGATCGCCCAAACCAGGAACGTCGTCGCCGAAATCCCGGGCGAGACCGCGGACGAGGTCCTGATGCTCGGCGCACACCTCGATTCCGTCGCCGCGGGACCGGGCATCAACGACAACGGCTCGGGCTCGAGCGCTCTGCTCGAAATCGCGACCCAGCTCGGCGGCTGCGCTCCACCGAGGCGCACGATGCGCTTCGCGTGGTGGGGCGCCGAAGAAAACGGTCTGTTGGGATCCGAAGCCTACGTCGCTGCCCTGTCGGCGACCGACCGCGACAGGATGGTCGGCTACATCAACATGGACATGATCGCGTCGCCGAACTTCGTTTTTGCCGTCGGAGACGGCGATGGTTCCACCGGCGGCGAGCTCGGCCCCCCCGGCTCCGAGCAGTTCGAGGCCTTCTTCTTGGAGGACTTCGGCTCGAGGAACATCCCGTTGCTCGACGCGCCTTTCCACTTCCGATCGGACTACGCCCCGTTCGTCGTCGCGGGGATCCCCATCGGCGACATCAGCACCGGCGCGGACGGCGTCAAAAGCACCGGCCAAACGGATCTCTTCGGGGGCGTGCCCAACGAGCAGCACGACCAGTGTTACCACCAGGCTTGCGACACGATCGACAACCTGAACCTCGAAGCGTTCGAGATCATGGCGAAGTCGATCGCCAGAGCCGCGTCGCACTTCGGCATCGAAGGAAATGGCTTGTCCGCATCGGCGTTGTGGCTCTCACCGCAAAACGCCCGCTCGGCGTCGCGCCCGCTCGCGCACGAGACGACGCTGTCGCGGGGAGTGCACCCCGCAACGGCTTCCTGTCGCCACGACGCGGAGCTGCAGCTCCGCTAGCCCCGCTAGCCCCGCGCCGTGCCACCCTCGACCACGCTGGCCAAGTCCCTCGCGAGCGCCCACCGGCTACGGTGGCTCAACCTAGTCGTCGTCAACCTGCGCATCCTGCTCGGATTCGCGTTCCTCCCGGCAGGTCTGAAGAAGGTGCTCGCGCAGCCGTTTACCGACCCGGGGAACACGGGCACGTTCCACGAGTTCCTCCACGCCTTTCACGCGACCGGTTTTTTCTATCAGTTCGTAGGCATCGTCCAGCTCACGACCGCGACCCTGCTGATGACCCAAACGTTCGCGACGCTCGGAGCGCTCATGGCCCTCCCGGTTTTCGTCGCGATCACGGTTTTCTGCTGGAGCACCCAGGTGTTTCCGACCGCGACAATGGCCAGCTTGATGCTGCTCGGAACCTGCGCGCTCGTCCTTTGGGACTACGACAAGTGGCGCGCCATTTTCGGCTCCTTCCGACGCCCCGTCGAAGCACCGGCAGAACCGACCGCGCCCCCCGTGGTCGACATCACCCTCTGGCGGAGCTGCGGCATCGGCATTCTCGTGCTCTACCTCGCGATTTGTGCGCTCGCAGGTGGAATATACCGTCCGAGAGGCGTCGAGCTCGACAACCCCGCGTTCTATTTGCTGCCGCTGGTTGCTCTGTTTCCGGTCGTCACGTTCATCATCGAACAGCGGCGACGACGCGCGGCCTAACGCACGCGGCGGCGGGCGAACGGCTCCGCCCGCTCCGCCCGCTCCGCCCCAACCGCCCGCTCCGCCCGCTCCGCCCGCTCCGCCCGCTCCGCCAACCCGCTCACCGCGCCCCATCCAGAATCTGATCGAGCACCGTCGATACCCCACGCACCTCGAGCGTCGCGCTGTCCTCCGCCGGTGCCGGCGGATCCGACATCGGCGGGCCAAGCCACGTTTCGGCGGGGCCGCGGTCCAGCATGCCGTCTAGACCGAACACGTTGATTCTCGCTTGCGGCACACCGGCGGCGTGGGCAGCTTCGATGTCCGCCCGAAGGTCCGCCGGCGCGGAGTAAGTTGGCGACTCGCTGACTCCCATTCCGACGAGCCCGAGGTCCAGCCCGCCCCGGGCACCGAACTCGTCGATGGCCGCGCGGCCGTACTGGTAAACGTAAAACTCCGTCGGCTGGCCGCCGCCCCCGAGCAGATCCCCGAACAGCGTGCGGTACGCCTGGAACGTCACGATGTCCCAATCGACACCGTCGACGGGGATCCCGAACGCTTGGCGGATGTCGTCGTCGTCGTCTCCATAGTCGTCGACGACCTGGGGCAGCGTCGTCAAGAGTACGCGCCAACCGCGGGCGTGTGCCTCGTCGACTAGGGCCGCGTAGGTCGACGTCGCGCTGGCGTATTGCGCGCGGTCGATGCCATCGGCCAAGAGCGTCAATAGAGCGCCCACGTCCGCGTTCGGATCCTGCAGCATCGAGTTGACGACCATCGCGCGGTCGAAGCGGATTTCCATGTCGACGATGAACGTCGTCGGCGCGAGCCCCTGGGCGTCCCATTCGTCGAAGAGCGACCGGGCGGCTTCGGCGAAAGCTTCGGCGTTCGTCGCCCCCGGCCAGTAGCCCTCGCTTTGTTCGAGCAAGAGCCACGGCCGAATCTCGACGCCGCGCTCCTTGGCGTCGCGAACGAGTTCCGTGTAGCTCGCGTCGCCAACGGCGCTCGCCGGCCACGCCATGTTCACGGCCAACCCCCGGGGCTCCACCACGTCGAGCGCTGCCAAAACGCCGGCGGGATCGAGAAATTCCGCCCAGACCGCGTCAAAGCCCGGGGACGGCTCGCTCGTCGAGCCAGCGTCACGGTCGTCGCCACTTTCCGAGCCGCAACCGATGCAAAACACGACGGCCAAGCAAGGCAAAAGCCGACAGATCGTGGCGAACACGAAGTACAGACTAACTCCATCTGCGCAAAGATTCCTTTGACCAGTCGGGGACAGCGGGCTAAGGGTCGTGACGTGAGCTTGCGGGCCGTACCGATGTACAAGTGGCTTCTCTGCCTTCCGGGCACGGGAGTAGGGCTGCGCTCACGCTGAAGACGTCAACCCTCTCCCGCCGGCAGGCAGGAGAGGAGTCGAGACTTCACCCCTGTCGCTGCCGGTCGAGACCGAAAGCAGCGAACCGTGCGATCTGAACGAGTCATCGAGAAAACGCCAGCGCCGAGCATGTCCGGACCGCGCTCGGAGCCAGGAGCGCCCCTGTTCACGCGCCAGCTCGTCGTGCTTTTGGTGGCCCAGCTGTGCTTCGGGTTCGCGTTTTCGACATTCTTTTTGCTCCCCAAGTATCTGACGGTCGAGCTCGGGTCCTCGGCCACCACGATCGGCCTGGTGATGGCCGCAGCCAGCGCCGCGGGCGTGCTCGCGGTTCCGCTCGTCGGCACCTGGATCGATCGTTGGGGAAGAAAACCCTTCATCACGCTCGGAGCCGCGCTCACGGCGCTCAGCGCGTTCGGGTTCTTGCTCGTCGACTCGGAGGGTCCGCTGCTCTACGCCTTGAGGGCGCTGCAGGGGTTTGCGTTCGCGCTCGGGTTCAACGCCGCGGCCACGGCGGTCACCGATCTCGCTCCCCGCGAGCGTATGGGACAGGCGATCGGCTTTTTCGGCCTGACGCTCCTGTCGATGAACGCCCTCGCGCCAGCCATCGCGGAGCCC
>JAJDAH010000353.1 GCA_029261965.1 Polyangiaceae bacterium | reverse complement strand
CCCCATCCCCGCCATCCCCCGCCGCGATCACCACATCCACCAACTCCACCCCCATGCTCCCACTCACCCTCACCCCGACACTGTTCTCCCCCGCCCCACTCGCATCACTCGAGCTCACCGCCACATTCTGTAGCCGCACGCCAGTCACGCCGTCGATCTCCATCCCCAGCGCCGTCGGCGACTCGATCGACGCGCGTAGCGACGCATCCCATCCCCAATCCGCACACCGAAACCCCCCGAACACGTCGACGCTTCCCGTCACGCTCACCGACTCCGCGTACGCCCCGCCATCGGCGCAGACGTAAAGCCGTTTGCTCTGCGCGATGGCGCTGGTGAGCCCAGCACCCACCGTCGCAAAGGGCATCGCTTGGGAGCCATCGCCGGTGGTGTCGTTGCCAGTCGGGGAAACGAACACGCCCAGGGTGTCGTCGACCACGCAGCTGTCGTCGGCGGGCAGCGCGGTCGGATCGCACATCGGCGCGTCGGCTTCGACCCCGCCGTCGCCGGCCACGCCCGCGCCGCCGCCTGTCCCCGCGGTGCCGGCCATGCCTCCCGTCCCGCTCACGCCACCGGTGCCGCCACTTCCGCCCGTACCCGCGCTGCCGCCCGTGCCCGAAGAGCCGCCCGTTCCGCCGTCGGGCATCGAGCCGAAGTCGCGACAGGTTTCGACAGGCACCGTGCCGCCCTGCTCGGCTCGCCAGACGCCTTCGCTATCTTGCTTGGGCGAGCGGTCGCAGACTTCCCCCGTGGAGCGGTCGCGATAGACCCCGTCGCATGCGGGAACGCAGTCGCCGCAGTCGACTTTCTTCGAGCTCTCGGGCTCTTGGTCGCCGCGGAGGCACGGAACACACGTGAGCGTGGCGCTGCAGGTGCTTTCGGTCGCGCCGCACGATGCGAGCGGCAGCGCGCCGGCAGCAGCGGCGGCCAGGACGAGAGCGGCGAGGCGACGGGTCACGCAGTGGGAATACTACAGAGTCGTTGGTGTCCATAGAAGGTGGGGGCGAACTCGCGGCGTGCGCGCGGGGGCCCTGACGCGCCTGATAGTAGAGCCCGGTAGTAGAGCCCAGTAATAGAGTCTCCTCGGGGGCGCCCCGCGTAGCTCAACCGAGCTGCTTGGCGCACGTCCGCGCTCGGCGGCGATGGCCGTGACGCGCTGGTCGAGGATCTCCCCGTCGCCTTCGCTAGCCCGCTGCTGTTCCGCGCCAGGACGGATGAACCGCACGGCGCCGGCGCAATCGCTGCCCACATGGGCCAGTAGTCCGATGGCGCTCCGGGGCAGAGACCTGGAACCTACGGGCCCAGCGCTCGAGGATGAGCTCGTTGTCCGGCAAGAGGCCCCAGAGGTAGGGCTCGACGCGTCGATGATCGTGCTCGCGTTGCGCGAGGGGCATGCTCAGCGACAACGGGTATGATTCGCGGGCTTCGCGCCAGTCGTCCGCGTAGGTGAACACCGCTCGTCCGTGGCGATCGCGCGAGACCGTGCCGACCTCGCGGTCCTGCAAGTCGACGACGAGCTCCGTCATCAGCGGCGTCTCTTTCGAGCGCGCTCGATCACGGCGTCGATGTCGGGCGCGTCGACGACGTCGTCGTTCGGGGAAAGCCCGCTCGTCCCAGATCGTGAGCTCGACGCCGAGAGCATCCAGAGCGCGCAGGATCATGCCGACCTCCGCGCGAGGCTTTCCTTTCTCCACGTCGATGACCCATCGGCGATTGGCCCCGATCCTCGCGGCGAGCTCCTGTTGGCCAAAGCCCGAGAGCCTTGCGGCGGTCACGGATGAGCGCGCCGAAGTCAGCAGAAGTGCGGAGAATCAAGGGCATTCGAGTGGCCGTTCGATCTCATCACTGCAAAAGTGATCGTACGATCACAGGCACAAAATGTGGCCGATCGCTCACATATTGGGAGGCTCATGTCTCCGAAACCGCCGCAACGCCGACCGATCAATCGGCCGAGAGAACTGTCACTCGCCGGCCCTCATCGTTGGTCGCCATGCCAAATCGGCGCCTGACACGCAGACGTTTGGCCACCATACCAAGCGGCGCGTGACACGCAGACGTTTGGCCACCATGCCAACCCTCGATCCGACACGCGGACGTTTGGCCGTATTGCCAGGCCGGCGTCCAACGCGCAGACGTTTGGCCACGTCGCCCCATCCCCTCGTTGTTTCCGCTCCTCTTGTTTGCATACGCTCTTCCTCCGGTGGCGCCCAGCCGAAGCCGGTGCCGGCGAAAGCTCATCGGACCAACACCAAACGCGAAACCGCGCAACACCAAGGTCCACCCCAAGCGCGCCAAAGCACGCAACGCGCAGCGCCCAGGCTCTATTGGTAATGCGTCCAGCCGAATGCGCAACCACAGGTCGGACAAACAATGTCAGCCTCAGAAGCCGCCACTAACGACCAGCAGTCACTGCCGCAATCAACGCATCCAAACTATCCGACGCCATGCCTCGTGCAGGCAGAAGGGTGCGCGGGAGCCTTCTCCTTCAAGTCCGCTTCTCGAGCTCGTCGAGCCGCTGCTCCACGCTCCCGATCCGCGCCTCGTGACTCTCGTACCGCCCCGCCCAGTCGGTGTAGCTCCGGGTCGTCACCTCGATGAGCCGGTCTAGCCGCTTGTTGGACGCTTCCACCGTTTCGGCGAGCCGGTCCAGCCGCTCGTTCGTCACGACCTGGCCTGCAGCGAGGCCCTTCGTCACGTCGGTGAGCAAGTCGAGTCGGTGACTGGTCTCTTCCGTGAGCCGGTCGAGACGCGCGTTCGTCTCGGTTTGGCCGGTGGCCAGTTTGTCGAGCCGCTGGTTCACGCCGTCGAGCTGGCCGTACACGTCCTGAAACAGGGCCGAGCCCGTTTCGATTCGCGCCTCGATGCGCTCCAGTCTTTCGTCGTCCTTGTCGGTCATGGCTCGACTCTTTCGAGCTTAGCGTCAGCGCGGGCGCGCGCACGCCTTCGATGAAGTCGGGCTACTTCGATGAAGTCGGGCTACTTCGATGAAGTCGGGCTACTTCGATGAAGTCGGGCAGGATTCGTGCCGTCGCTGTGCATCGGACAAACGCGCGAATCGTGCCCGAGCGTCAGGTGGCGAACCTGGCATCGCCGGCGGCCGCCACCCCTCTCGACCAAGCGCGCACCTCGACGGTTCCCAAGCCAGCTCGGTAACGCGCTGACCAACGCGCCGTATTCGCGTCGGACCTCGATGATCGCCGGCCCCGGCAACCGAAGCCTCGCCTGGCGCGTCCGCGCGGGAGGGGGAGGTCGTCGCGACACGACGTGGCAACGCGCACCGGTCCTCCGCGATTCACACCGCAAACACGCGCACCCCCGGGAGCCTCGCCGCGAGTCGCCGGATGTCCCGCGGATCGTGCGTAGCGACGAGCGCCTCACCGAACTCTGCGGCGGTGGCAACGACGAACGCATCGACAGCGTGCTGGGACCCGAGCCGCGTCGAGGCGAGCAGCGCGCCCGCTCGCTTGGCCATGGCCGCCGTCAGGCTCATCACCTCGATACCGCGATCGTTCAAGACACGATGGATGGCGGCATCGCGCCTGCCGCCGCGACACACTTCAGCCAGCACCGGCGCGGGAACACGAACGAGGGCCTTCTCTTCGTGCGCGATCTGCAGGATGGCTCGGGCCCGCTGCGCGAGCACCGAACGCCGCGTAGCGTTGGCCAAAGCGTTCAGTGGCTCCGAATCGAGAATCAGCGCTTGCGCCACGCTGACCGCGCTTCGGTCAAGACCTTGTCGGGAACGGGTCCGAGGCTCTCGTCGAGCTCTGCCAGGTACGCACCCAGCTGCTCACGCTCGAGCTCGTGGCGCATCGCCCTGGCCACGAAGCTCGAGAGACCTCGCGCACCCACGCGCCGCCGCACACGTTTTGCCAGCTTTGCTGGGACGCTCACGGACAGCTTTGCAGCCTCGGGGCCAGCCATAGCAAATTCCTACCACGGTAGGAACTTGAGGCAAGCCGCAAAGTCAGCTCCGACGAGAGTCCCCGAAACGTGGCGCTCTGGACACGCGGACATGTGGCCCCATACCAAGCCTCGACAGGCAGACGTTTGGATCGATGTCACGAAGCGCGACTGCATCGTCGGCGACTACGGTTCTCTTTCAAGTCCGCTTCTCGAGCTCGTCGAGCCGCTGCTCCACGCTCCCGATCCGCGCCTCGTGGCTATCGTACCGGCCCGCCCAGTCGGTGTAGCTCCGGGTCGTCACCTCGATGAGCCGGTCGAGCCGCGGGTTGGACGCTTCCACCGTTTCGGCGAGCCGGTCCAACCGCTCGTTCGTCACGACCTGGCCTGCAGCGAGGCCCTTCGTCACGTCGGTCAGTAGCTCGAGTTGGTACTTGGTCGCAGCCTGCTCCGCAGTGAGTTGCTTGCTCTGGGCAGCCAGCTCGTCGAGCCGCGCGTTCGTCTCAGTTTGGCCGCTGGCCAGTTCGTCGAGCCGTTGGTTCACGCCGTCGAGCTGGCCGTACTCATCCTGAAACAGGGCCGAGCCCGTTTCGATTCACGCTTCGATGCGCTCCAGTCTTTCGTCGTCGCCCTCGGTCATGTCTGGACTCTTCGAGCTTAGCGCCGGCGCGGGCGCGCGCACGCCTTCGATGCTGTCGGCCACCCCTCTCGACCAAGCGCAAACCTCGACGGTTCCCAAGCCAGCGTGGTGGGGCGCGGTCCGAGCCAGCTACCACCCAGCGGTTCGCGCGAGCCAACTCGCAGCCTTGCTCCACTCTCGTCTCGCTTTCGCCTCACGGTGGAAGAGCTGCTGCGTTTTCTCGAGCACGAGCTTGTGGGGACTCCCTTCGCGGCGGGTCGTGTGTTTGACGGGAAGCTCGTTGGAGTCGATGACGTCGTGGATGTGGCGCCGACGCTGCTTCGCGAGCGGCCAGATGCGGCGGGTTTCGGTGGAGCTCTCGAGAAAGCCTCGAAGCTCGACGCAGAGCTCGCACTTGCAAGTCGACGGCGACCGGATCGTCCAGTCGTCGGCGGTCCGCTCGGGGAATTCGAGCCGGGCAGCGAGCTCGGCCGCCGCGTGTGCCCGGACAGGTGCCAGCCCGAGGCGGCGCACGTCGTTTTTGGAACGGCGGGAGCGCGCGGTGCGCAGCAACTCGACCAGCGTGAGCGGCGGACAATGTGGTGAGGCGAGAAATTCGACGATTCCGTCCCGCATCTCCCCGCTTTCGGTGCGAGCGGCGCTCCCCAAAAGCGCGAGGATCGGTTCGTTGAGTTTGCGGAGCTCGGTGTCCCGGCTGCTCGGTGGTCCCTCCGCGGCGACGCGCCGGTAATGGGCCTCGAGCCAGGCCCATTGTCGTTGGATCAACCATTGGGCGACGGGCCGCCCGGAAGGAGAGCTCTGCGCTAGTAGCGCGTCGATCAACTTGGGGACCGAGCGCAGCCACGAGAGCCGCTCCTCGGCGAAGAAGCCGCGCTCGTTGGTTTCCGGCAGTGCCCGCGTGATCCACTCGGTCCCGTAGCGATCGGCCAGCGCCACCAGCCCGGCTGCCATCGGCGAAGTGAGCTGCTCGACCCTGAGCGGCCCGACCAGCGCCGCTGCGATATCGGGCTCGTCAATCTGCTCTGACGTTCGAAGCAACCGTTTGATGAAGGCCGTGGGAACGTCCTTGCCGACAGTGCGGGTCCAAAAAGGAAGGAACAACCGGACCATGTCCCGAGCGTCCTCATCGAGACCCAGCCGCAGCGTCTGTTCCACCTGGTCCAAGGCCCACCGCGCGGAGGCTCTGGCTCGAAGCACGAACGCACGCTCGAGCGGCCACATCACCACCGCAGCGCGTTCGTACCAGTACTCCATGGTGTTGCCCCAGTTGCCCATGTAACCGGTGTGCGACGAGCGAAGCGGATCCAGATCGATCGAGGGCGTCGTGTGTACGAGCTCGTCGCTCCGCACCAGAGTCGACACCTCGTCGGGTTCCCCGTCGAATCCAACGAGATGTGTCAGGATCACTTCGGAATCATGCAGATCGTGCAGTTCGGGTGAGCGTTCGGCATCTTCCTCGAAGTCCTCCTCGAAGACCTCCCAGTCGCGCCATCGGCGATATCCGCGCCCTCGGTACCCGAACTCATAGCTGTCATCGTCGCAACCCCAAGTGTCGTGGACCTGCACCTGCGACAGAAAGATTTCGCACTCGAGCCGCTCGGCGACCTCGCGCAACGCCTCGGCCCGCCGAGCATCGGCGTTCTTGAGCCGACGCCACCCCAGACCTCGCCGGCTGTACTGATGATCGAGCAGGATGACGAGTCGATCGGGCGGGTCTTCTGGACCCGACCATCGTGGCTCCGGCGCCGTTTCGAAGAAGAGGCGGACCTGCTGCTCGAGCGCGTCGAGGCGGGCGTCCTCCGACACCAGCGCTGACGCAGACGTGGACTCGTTTACGATCGACAGGTTGTACGTCAGGCACACGCGGTAGCCCGAAGTGACCGGGCGCACCTCGTGCTGGCAGTCGGCGTAGAACGCAACGAACGACAGCTCGTCACCTCGCGGCGAACGAGGGGCGCGGCTCACCAGCCGCTCGCCTCCGTGCTCGACAATCAGAGCGCCACCGGTGAACGGGCACGGCAACGTCACCACGAGAGTACCGACCATGTCGTCGGTCTTCGGTGTGTCCTGGTGCGGGGCGAAGAACTGACCGGGCTCGTAGATCAGCAAGTTGTGCAAATCGGCACGGAGCTCGTGCTCCTCCGCCAGCCCGAGCCCGGCGCGGATCGCGTCGAGCTCGGGCCCGAGCGTTCGCTTCCACCGCCGCTGGTCCAGCTTGACCCGGCTCTTCGGTATTTCCCACGTATCCCGCACCTGGCGGTCGAGCCGCGTCTGCTCCTTGTATCCATGCTTGGCCGGCCGCGCCGCCGC
>JAJDAH010000352.1 GCA_029261965.1 Polyangiaceae bacterium | reverse complement strand
ATCTCCCAGTCGAGCCGCGCGGCCTCGTCGGCGAGCCGAAGCAGAGTGTGGTGGATCTGGCGCCACTCCGTATCAACAGTTGCCGTGGAGTCCGCATCTGAGCCCGAGTCCGCATCAACGACAACATCGGAGCTGGGCGCCGACTCTTCCGGCGCAGCACGTTCAAACATCGAGTCCCCCTTCGTGACCTTCGTTCGCGGGCTTCGTTCGCGGGCTTCGTTCGCGGCCTTCGTTCGCGGCTTTCGTTCGTGAACCTCGTTCCTACCATGCGATTTTCCGACGTCTGAGGACGCTCGGAGCGAGCCGTGCGGCGCCGCAAACCAACTTTTCGATGTCGAAGCGACGCGAAGCGCCCACCGACTCGCGTGCGCGCAGCAGGGGAGCGCGCCGGTGGCGAGCTGATTCGCGACAGACCCATGCGCACTTCACGCGCCGAACGTCTCGCGCGTCCCGGGAAACCAGGTTCAAGGAAAGTGTCGCCGGCGGCCTCGAGGTTTGGTTAGGGGGGTCTGTTCGCGGCGTCGACTCCCCGTCGCGGTTGCGCAACGAGGCCCGCGATGACTCCGGGAAAACAGCGCAAGATTTGCGTCACTTGGACGCCGCTCACTGATCCTGCGGATGGCTTGCATGCTCGACCTGGCCGCTCGCCGCTCGACTAGAGTGCGTCAAGTCCTATGGCTCAGGCGCCACGTTTCTCGCCCATGGCAACGCTGCTTCGCGTGGCGTTGGTCGCAGCCGTTGGGGTTTTGGTCGGCGCGGGGATCCACACCTTTCGTTATGCCGAGGGACAGTCGTACCTGACGACGGATCCCAAGGCCTGCGCCAACTGCCACATCATGCAGCCCCAGTACGACGGCTGGCAGAAGGCGAGCCACCACGCTGTGGCCGTCTGCGTCGATTGCCACCTGCCCGTGGCGTTTGTGCCGAAGTATCTGGCCAAGCTGGAGAACGGTTGGCGTCATGGCGAGAAGTTCACGACGCAGAACTTCGACGAGCCGATTCGGATCAAGTCTGCGGGAGCGCGGATCCTCGACGCCAACTGTCGGCGATGCCACGAGGCGCTCGTGCACGACACTTTCGGCGTAGCGCGAGGCAGCGGCTTGCTGCCGGACTCCGACGCCGAGCGACGTTCCGACGACTTGGAGTGCGTTCATTGTCACTCCGCCGTGGGCCACGGCTCCCGCGCGCTCATTGGCGGACCCCCGCGGAAGCACGAGAGAGCAGACACACGATGACCGAAAAAAAGACCGATGAGCGCGAGGGCGACGCCGATGATGCGAAGGCGAAACCGAGCCCCCACTGGTATCAGAAGAAGTCGACACTGATCGGCCTGCTGGCTCTGACGGCGGTGGTCTCCGGCGGGCTCGCAGCGCTATTGGTGAACATCTCCGAGCGTCGCGTCGAGGGAAAGTTCGCGCAGCAACGGCTGGTCGCCGTCACCGAGAACGACACGGATCCAGAGAAGTGGGGTCGGAACTGGCCCGCGCAGTACGACAGCTACAAGCAGACCGCTCTGCGCACCGCAACGAAGTACGGCGGCCACGGAGGTAGCGAGACATTGCCCGCGCAAAAGATCGAGCGCGATCCGTGGCTCGCGCGCATGTTCCAGGGTTACGCGTTCAGCATCGATTACCGCGATCGTCGGGGCCACGCCTTCATGCTCCACGACCAGGAGCAGACCAAGCGCCTGAGCAAGCCGCAGTCAGGCTCGTGCTTGCACTGTCACGCGTCCGTCATGCCCCTCTACAGAGAGCTGGGCGGAGGCGACGCCATGAAAGGCTTCGAGAAGAGTTACGAGTTTTCGTACCAGCAGCTCAACCAGAAGCTGCACGACCTGGGCCACGCGCACCCGGTGAGCTGCGTGGACTGTCACGATCCGGGAACGATGCAGCTCCGCGTGACGCGACCAGGTTTCCTCGTCGGCATCGCCGCGCTCGCTCAATCAAAGGCGCCGGTGCCGGCCATCCCCTCCATCGAACGTTGGCGAGAGGCAGGCCGCAAAGGCAAGTACGACCCGAACGAGGACGCCACACGAAACGAGCTACGTAGCTTCGTATGCGGGCAGTGCCACGTCGAGTACTACTGCGCCACCGCGATGCCACTCACGTTTCCGTGGGGCAACGGACTGACGGTCGAAGACACCGAGAAGTTCTGGGACGAGGCGAAGCTGAAGAACGGCGAGCGTTTCTTCGACTACAAACATGCGGAGACTGGTGCGGCGATCCTGAAGGCTCAGCACCCGGAGTTCGAGGTGTGGAGCCAGGGAACGCATGCCCGCGCCGGCGTGTCGTGCTCGGACTGCCACATGCCCTACATGCGTCAGGGCGCCTCGAAGGTCAGCGACCATTGGGTGCGGAGCCCACTCTTGAACGTCAATCGCGCCTGTCAGTCGTGCCATCGCGCCGACGAGAAGGAGCTGCTCGCGCGCGTCGACGCCATTCAGAACAGAAACCACGAGCTCTTGCAGCGCGGAGGCAAGGCCATCGTCGCGCTCATCGACGGGATCGTCGCCGCGAAGGGCGCCGGCGCGAGTGAAACCCAGCTCGAACCGGCGCTCGAGCTGCAGCGCAGAGCGCAGTGGCGCCTCGACTTCATCGCGGCGGAAAACAGCATGGGCTTTCACGCGCCGCAGGAGACCGCTCGTGTTCTCGCTGGGGCCATCGACTACGCCCGCCAGGGTGAGGTCGTCGCCATGCGTTGGAGCTCGGCCGCAGCGCCGTCGGCACCCGAAATCGAGGGCGATGCGGGGGCGAATGACGCTTCAACGGCCGATGTAGAAGCGAAATAGTCGACAGTTTCGCCGAGCGACTCGGGCGACGCGGCCTACATGCAGCCGCGATCGCACGACGCGCGCGCGATGAGCAGGTCGAACTCGAACGCGAGCTCCATAGCGAGGGCGCCGGGGAGGCTCGAGAGTCCGCCGTTCGCTTCGATGACGTCGGCACAGTCGACGAGGCAGCTGATCGTGTCGCCCGAAGCCAGACAACCGGTTTCGATCGCGCATCGCACGATTTCGCGGCACCCGCAGTTGTCGTCGCAAGTCGTGATCAGGTCGGCAAATTGCTGATCATCGCAGATGCAACCGTGGAACTCCTCGCAGAACGGGCCGTAGCGGCCGCTCGTCAGTCGCTCGAGACAGGTTGAATTCTGTTCGCGGCAGTTGAATATCGGGGACGCTTCGTTCGGATCGCTGCCGCCGGCGTCATTGCAGAATTCGACCTTCGGAGCGCCTTCGATCGAGTTGATGATGGGGCCCAGAAAGGCGCAGTCGAGAAACCATATGCCCGAGTCGGAGCCGTACGGCACGTTCGGATCGTCCGGGTCGACGTTGAACCCCGGAAACGAGACGCCTGCCGGCAAGAGCTCGGTGACGAATCCGTTCTCGGCGATCGCGTCGTCCGCCGTGCCCAGCACTCCGTCGGGTCCGAGAGGCTTCTTGTAGTGCGAGTTGCGGACCACGACGAGATCCAGACTCGGAATGACCCAAATCTTCTGGTTGTCTCGTCCCTCGGCAGCGTAGAGATCCGTCGGCAAGGTCGTGGCGGCTCGCTGACCCGGTAGCCACCATTGATAGGCGTACTCGCGACTCCCGGCTGCGGCGTCGGTCGTGGCCTTCGTCGTCCACTCTTTGGAGACGACCTGCTCACCGTCCCACTGCCCGCCGCGCAGGAACAACAGGCCGAAACGAGCGAAGTTCCGCGTCGTAGTGTCGAGGAACCCGTAGCCGACGGTTGCGCCGGTTCCGTCTTCCCACCATTGAAGCGGAAAGTTGCTCATCCCGATTCGATCGAACAGGTGCGCCTTGCCGAATTCGAAAGCGTTCCGGAACGGCAGTCCCTGCTCTTCGATGACCCGGTGCACTGCCCCGGTGAGCAGCTGCGTATCCCCACTCGAATAGTACCAAGTACCCCCTCTTTCCCGGGCGGGATCGAGCTTTCGGTCCGTGCTCAGCATGAAACCGAGTTGGTCGGGGTTGAGTCCGATCTCGAGCACTTCCGCGCACTGCATGTCACCGAGCATGGAGAAGCACTCGGTGTCGGTGTACGACTCGCTGAAGTCGATGCCCGACTGCATCTGTAGGACGTTGCGCAGGGTGATGTCCTCGAAGCCCGGGCGTCCGACCCACTCGGGAAAGAACCGTGTCATCGGCACATCGACGCTTTCGATGAGCCCCTGGTCGATCATGAGTCCGACCAACGTGCTCGAGAAGCTCTTCGCCATCGACCAACTCGCCGCCCACGAGTCCTTGTTCTTCGGCGCGCCATTGCGCGGGTCCGGCGCGTAGCGCTCCGCGACGATGGCGCCTCCGCGAATGACCACGACTCCCTGCGTCAGATTGTCGAAAGGAAACTGAGTCGGATCTCCGGGTGTGCGCAGCGACGGTGGGTTGATGTTCTCGAACGCGTAGTCGAGGGCCTCCTCGAGTAGCGCTGCATCCATGCCCATCTCTTCCGGCGTCGCCGTCGTCCACTCGGTCGTGGGCCAGGGGACCTGCTGTCCGATGGCGTGCGGATTGGCGCCGTCCGCGTCGTCGGCGCCGTCGCCGTCCGAGTCTCCATCGCCGCAGCCCGCGGCGAGCGCCAGGCCGAACCCAGCAAGAATGATCCCGATCGATAGCTTTTTCATGCCGGCGACCTCCACCAAGCGTCGAAGCGTCCGCTATAGAACATGAGCAATGCTCAGTTTTGTGACGGCGTCAACAGACGCCACATGTTCCGAGTCGTCGTCGTTCGCGCGTGTCGCGGTCTCGCCCACCAGCGAGCTGTTCATGTCCGCCCACGATGGCCGAACGGGGTTTGGGCAGGCACCCGCGACGTGCTCATCACCGATCGAGCGATGGATCCCAACGGAGGCAACTCCGACGGTACATCGCGCGCAGCCAGCCCTGACCGTCACTCGTGGCCGCCGTGGCGCGCGCGAGATCTCGCCCGTTGCAAGCGCTGCCTGGGAGGGTGGTTTTGGGGGTCGGCTCGAAAGTGAGCCCATAGAAAACTCACGCGCGATACGGCCGAGCCGGCCGGCGACGGGCAGCAGTGTGAGGGGAGGTGCTCGCGGCGGTCATTCGCGTGGCCGGTCGAGGTTTGCGCGGCGGCGGTGGCCGGCAGCGGCGACGGGCCGTCCCGGCCTGCGGGCTTCGGCTGGGCCCTTTGACAGCCTTTGAGCAGGAGGAGACCCGCCTCGAAGCACCCGTGCGCGATTTTTCCGCGAGTCGGGAAAAATACGATCCCGCGCGGTTCCTTGAACACGTCCAACTCCTCAGCTAGGTTTCGCGCCGGCGAGCTTTTCCTGGGAGGATTTTCAATGAATACGAAACACCTGCGTTTCTACGTGATTGGTTCTGCTTTGGCGTTCGGCGTCATTCCGTTGAGCTGCGGCGGCAGCGGCGACGGCGGTTCGAGCGACGGCTCGGCGGGCGCGGCAGGCAGCGCCACGGGCGGCAGCGGCGGCGCTGGGACGGGCGGATCCGGCGGCGCGGGAACCGGAGGGTCCAGCGGCTCGGGTACGGGCGGCGGCGCTACGGGCGGAAGCGCGGGAATGGGTACGGGGGGAGTCGGCACGGGCGGCGGCGCGGGCGCCGGCACAGGCGGCTCGGCTGGCGCGGGCGGCGCGCCGTCGTGCACCGACAATTCCGACTGCGACGACGGTGAGGAATGCAACGGGACGGAGACCTGCACGGGCGGGTCGTGCGCACCCGGAACGGCGCTGAGCGACGGCACATCATGCACGCCCCTTCCGATGGGTATGGGCGGCGCCGGCGGTCAAGGTGGCGCGTCGGGTGCAGCGGGTGCAGCGGGAGCTGCGGGCTCGGCAGGCGCTGCAAACTTCGTGTGCGGAAGCAGCATTTGCCAGGCAGGTTGCGAGATCGATGCGGATTGCGACGACGCGGACGTGTGTACCGGCGTCGAGACGTGCAACCCCACCACCAAGGTCTGCCAGGTCGGCACGCCGATGACGTGCGACGACACTGACGACTGCACGGACAACATGTGTGATCCGTTGACCGGTTGTTTCTTCACCCTCATCGACGGCGATGGAGACGGCCACGCTTCCGACTCGATTGGCTCGTGTGGCGACGACTGCGACGATACCGACCCGGATGTCTTCACGGGTGCCGCGGAGCTCTGCGACCTCAAGGACAACGACTGCAACGGCAACGTCGACGAGACGGCGCCCAACTGGTACGAAGACTGCGACGACGACGACTTCGCGCCGCAGAGCGCACAGACCGTTCAGCAGTGCAACGAGCCATCGTCCGGACCCGGCTCGTGCACCTCGGGTGGCTGGACGTCGCAGGGTCCCGGCGCCGGCACGACCGATTGCTGGGATCAGGACGCGGATGCCCACCCGTATACCGCCGCCGAGAACAACAACGCGTTCAGCGATACGGCGATCACGGGAGCTCCAGCGAACGTCGACTTCGACTACAACTGCGACGGCAACGAGGAGACGAGATTCAATACGACCGGAATCTCGAGCGGGGCGATCTGCTTCAACCTCGGTGGCGGTACGGGCTGCTTCGGAGGAGCGGGTTGGACGGGTCCGAACGTGCCCGCCTGCGGCGCGACGGCCCAGTACACCTCGTGTCGCCGGGGATTCCCGACCGGCTGCAGTCGGTTTACGAGGAACGTCACCCAAGAGTGCCGCTAGAAGCGTTCCGCTAGCCGACCCGCTGACCCGAGTAGCCGTTGACGCTACTCGGGTCGGGCGGCTGGCGTCGTGACGAAGCCCTCGTCGACCTGGCGGGGCGTCGCTCTAGTCGTGCGCTACCGGGTTTGGGGCAACCACCGCTCCCCCGCCTACTTCGTTTTCAGCTCTTCGTCATAGCCGGGGAAGGACTCTTTCATGATGGCGTGGTGGAGCAGGACGTAGGCGAGGGGTTCGTTCGTTTCGGCGTCGAGGATGCGGGTAGTGACCCAGAATCCTTCGGTGCGTGGCGACTCGCTGAGCGCTACGACTTGGCGTTCGAGCAGGTAGTCCTGCCCGACGAAGAGCGGCCCCTTCAGCATTCCGATTTCGAGATCGGCGAACAGACCCACGTGGGGTCGTCGCAATTTCCAACCGGCCTCGCCGCTCGTGTACTCGGAAAGCACGCAGACCATTTCGAGCGGGATGATCGGCCGACCCCACGGCGAAGCGCCTTCGGGCTCGTGCCAGGGCGAACGCTCCGTGATGACGGCGAGCTTCTCGGCGAGGGTGAACGGGTAGCGCTGGCCGAGAGCTCCGTCGAAGTCCATCCGGACTCGCTCGGTCTTCGCGCCGCGGTCGCCGACGTTCATGTCACGAAGGATGATGAGTCGCTCCGCCGGGCGCAGACGGCCCATGCGCTTGTCGAGCTCGCTGGGGTCGGACTGGAGTCCGACCGACGCGGTGCCGGTGAGCACGATCGCACCTTCTCTCTTCTTGGCGGCGATCGAGACCTGCGTCTGTTCTGCTTTCGGCACCCGCGTGAAGGCCTTCACTTCCTCGCCTTCGACCACCATGTTCTTGAAATGGACGCTGATTCGCCCGGTTTCGAACCACTCCTGTCCCCACAGTTGGGCGAGTAGCGGAACGAACTGAGTGAAATGCGTCGGCCCTTCAATTGGGCCGGCCTTCAGCCCGAGCTTCTCCGCCGTCTTGTCGTCGTGAATGGATTTGTGGCCATCGTATTGTTGCGTCGCCAACATTTGCTTCGGCGCGCGATATGGGCCGCTCAACACGAGGTCGGTGTCGAAAGGGTTGCGCTGCTCCATTGGCTCTACTCAGCTCATCTCTCGGCGTTGGGTTTCGGGCGGTAGTCGAGATCGGTCTGGACCCGCGTGCGCCTCGGGGCGGCTATCCAGACGGCGTTCTTCATGCCCTATTCGCACACCCCAGGCCGCTGGCAAGTCGGTACACCGCTGCCGTTGGCGAGCGGGCAGCAAACTCGTTGACCGCAACACGCGGCATCCGGCTTGCCGATGCTTTCGAGATACGACGAAGAGCAGTTTTGACCTTGGTTCAAGCAGTCGCTGCCGCCGCACGCCGTGGTGGCGGGTATCAATGCGAGCAATGTCCCCAGGCCCAACACCGCTGCTCCGGACCACTTGATTCCTGCAAGTTTCATCGATCGATCTCCGGGAATGAGAATGTCTGCGCGGCTCCTTCGTCGCGCCGATTCAGCGTGTCGAGCGTACGTCATGCCCGGGTGATCTTCCAAGGCGCATGCCGCTGGCCAAACGCGGCAAGGGCAAGTTCGGTGTCACGGGTTTCTGTTTCGGCGCCGCGGTGTCGAACCATCTCGGCCGTGACCTTGGAGTGCTGTTCACCAACACCCTGGGCGAGATACGCCGTCCGACCGCGACCTGAGCGGATCCATCCGCTTGCCGTCCGCTGCGGGTCAAGTCCACACAATCTCGACGTCCAACGCCAACGTGGCGATTCCCTCGACGTTCTCGTCGGCGCGCACGTTCGACCACTGGAACCGAACATTTTTCGCCCCGGCCATCTCGAGCGCCCGCGACACGAACCCCTCCACCGCCGCGACGTACCACCTTGCCGTCGACTCCGGGAACCGAGCGAACGACGCCACGAGACGCCCGTCGACGACGTCGCTCGCTCCGCATCGACACGGGGAGAAGTAGCGGTTGAACGCTTGCGGCAGTTTCTCGGCAACCTTCGTCGTCGAGCTCAGTCGCAGAAGCATTCGGTAGATGCCCTTGATGTCGTGCTCGGCCGACTCGCGCGAACGCGCGTGACAGAAACGCTCCGCCGTCGTCGCCTCGAGATCCGCGGCGGCCGCGTGCAAAGCGATCAACGGCGCGATGTCGTATTTTCCTGCGGCGATGAACAGCTGGTCGAAAAAACCCGTGACTCGCGCGTCCTCGACGTGCGCGAGCACCGCCTCGAGCCCACCGCGCGCCTTCTTCTTCACGTACGTGAGCGTCGCCACGTAAACGACGCCGCGTGCCAGAAACGGCCCATCTCCCGGCGGGTGAAGAAACGTCGGGTCGACGGGTCGAAGGTTCACGGGGCGTCAGTAGCCCGAGCGGCGTGGCGGATCCAATGAGCGGGGGTGAGCTAGTCGCGGCGGACGGGAGCGGTGACGATTTTCGGCATGCGGGGTGGAGAACATACTCTATCTATTCGTCGCTTGGTGGCCGGTGGCGGTGGCCGTGAAGGTGAGGGTGGCCGTGAAGGTGAAGGCGACTGTGGGTGAGATCGCGAGGGTGGCGAGCGGGGTGGTGAGCAGGACGGGACATCGTGTGCACATCGGTGCGCAGTCCCTCCCACGTGGGAGCGTGAGCTTCATCCGCCGCGGCGCCCCGATCCCCACCGACAAGAACGGGAAGGTGGAATTGCCCGTCGATCCCAAGTCGCCGCAATCCACCAACCGCATGTTCCGCGCTATCTGCTCCCGAACTCGAGGAGACGCGCCATTCAATCTCCGGCGCCCACGCTCGAACGCTTGGTGGAAGAAACAAGTGCCCCGAAATCCAACTGAGCGTTGGATTTGAGGGGGCTTGGACGTCCAAGTGGGTCAAAATCCAACTCTCAGTTGGATTTTGGGTGACATGTTTCGCCCGTGCCCCCCCGCTCGGCGCCCAAACGCCCAACTTGAATCTGCGCCGGAGGAAGTTCGCCGTCAGGGTTGACCAGCGATAGCCTCCGTGCCGCACGCACCGATGCCGATTTCGCACGGTGTGCACGTGCCCTCGGCGATGTACGAGAGGGTGCAGGCCCGCTCTTCGTCCAGGGCGAGAGTCTCACCGTCGTTGAGCGAGTTCCCCGCGAACGTCGCGGGCATGCCGCCGATCATCCCCGTGAAAGTGAACTCGGTGCCTCCCGTTCCACGGCACGTGCCCGCGTAGTCGGTGTAGGTGCACTTGCCTCCGTCCTTGCTACCGCTGCCGCAGCCCGGCAACACGCCGCTCAGGAGCGCCCCCACGAGAACAGTCAGAGTGCCGGTTCTGGATGCGATGCGGGTGAATTTGGACATGTCCGGATGGTATGTCATCGTCGCGCTGGCGCCTAGCGGACTACTCCCGGTCGATGAGCCCCGCTTCGGCCTCGGTCGCGAAGTAGAACGAGCCGGCCCCCCGCGGCGCTAGGGCGCGAAGGTCGCAGTGTTGACCGTTGGGCCGACAAGCACTGGCGATGGTGACCTCGAGTCGCTCGCACCGTAGCCCGTCTGCCGACACGGTGACGATCGTCACCAAATCGGCCTGAGCCCCTTGGCTCAGTCGAGTGACGACGGCGTTGCCTTCGGGATCCACCGAGAGCTGGGCCGACGGGGGAAACGAGGGGAAGCGATCCAGCGGGAGGATCCACTGTGAGCGACCCTGATCGTCGAACCGTTCGAGCACGGGCGCGCCTTGTGAGAAGTAGCCGGTCGCCTCTTCCACGACTGGCGTCCAAACGGCATAGAGCGCGCCGCTCGGGAGCAGGCCGAACGCCGGGCCCGGGGCGGAAGTGTTGGGGGCGAGCTGGATGAACGAGTCGATGTTCCCGTCGAGATCGAGTCGGGCAAGGCGCTGCTCGAACACGGCCGACAAGCTCTGGTTCGGGCCCGCGGGGCCGTCGACCCTCGAGCCGTTCTCGAACGCCACGACCAACGACGAGAACCCTCGAGCATCGACCCCGAACGCCCTGACCTGGTCGTAGTTGATCGCGAGCATGCCCCAGAGTGGCGACAGCGCGGTCTGCCTCCACCGGAGTCGTCCGGCGGCGTCGAATCTGGCCACGTCGAGTTGCGGTCTGGTGACCGTGTGGGACTCGGTCTCTCCGCCGGGCTCAGTCGCGATCTCCACGTCGACCGGTGCCCCGTCGCGCACGAGCACTGCGCCGAGGCCGCCGCTCGGCGTGGGGGCCGCGCGCTCCAACCCGCTCGCCGACGCTGGCGCTGGCAGCTCGTTGCCGGAGGTCTCGAATCGTCGAAGGCCTGCCGCTCCGCCGAGGCGTTCGCGAACCAAGAGCGATCCGTCGGCGAGCGGGCCAAAGGGCAAGTACTCGGCGGACGCTACTGCCGGCATGCCGTGAACGATCGGCGTGCTCGAGCTCTGAAGATCTCCATTCGCTCCGAATCGAGCCAGCCAGAGCCCAGCGGGGAAGATGCCGCCGACGAAGAACATCTGGCTGGAAAGCAACAGCGCGTCGTCCGAAGCCACGTCGAGTCTCGGAGCCCACGCTTGGCAAGTTCCTGCGCCGCAGTCGAAGCTCTCCATCGACCGAGTCCACCGCACGACGCCCTGAGCCGCAGTTTCCACGCAGCTCACCGTTGGTCCGGCGACGTAGGGATCGGGTTCGAGTTCGTCACACAGCGTGTTGGCGCCGAAACAGGTGTCCGATGGCGGAACTACGACGTCGTCGGGAACCGCGGCGTCCGGCGGCGCAACCGCGGCGTCCGGAGGCTCGACCGGCGGCGGGTCACCTGGTTGCGCGTCCGGCCCTGCCGGGGACCCGGTCGACCCGTCGCTGACGATACCGCACCCGGCGCCCACCACTGCGCAGCAGCTGGCCAACAGCATGCGGGCAAGTACATGACTCATGGGCGGGTCGATATTACATCTTTGTGCCTCGACCGCCCAACCCCGATGTGAAGTGGCTAGAAATAGCAGTCGTCCAGATGACACGACGCGATGTCGAAAAGCATCACCCTGCAGCCTCCGATCAGCGTGCAGTCGGGAGCCAAAAGCAGGCTCTCCGGGAACATTCCGATGTTGGCGTTCGCCTCCACGACTGGGGTCTTCGTGCCGACCTCAGTCAGGGTCACCGTGTAGTCCCCGATTGGAACGGCAGCGTAGTCGGTCGCCTGCGCGAAACCCAACCCCGAGACGACGGGCTCAGATGACGCAAGGTCCACCCCCGCCTGGACGAGGTAAACGTCGACGGTGTCGACGAGAGAGTTCCCGTGGATGACGCGCCACCAACCCTCGCCAGCTGGCGGCTCCCTACGCGCCGAGAAGGGAAGGACCATCACCTCGAAGCCGAACGAAAGATCGCCAGTGACGATCATTTGGTTGGCACCGCCGTCGTCTATGGAAATCGTCGACGAACCGATGTTCGAATCGTCAAAGCAGTCGGTGAACGCCACCTCATGAACGCCCGGCTTGATCTGGAACAGGTTGGAGGCGCCGGCCGACACGCAGATTGGGCCCTGTCGAGACCCTTCGACGTCCAAGCCAAGCTCCGGCGCGGCCGTCCCGCGATTGACTGCCGAATGACGAACAAAAACGTCTACGTGGTCGCCACCGGTGCCACCGGCGCCACCGCACGCGACACATGCGACACATGCGACCGCGACGAACAAACCCACGAGACCTCGCACCCTGCTTCTCGTCCCTGAAGAACGCGTTGTCATGGCTACAGCATAACCAGCGCGCGACGAGTTGGGGAGCCTGGCCGGTGGGTCCACGATATTCGGAACTCTCTCATCAGTCTTTTTTCGTCGTCCACCACATGTTCTTACTAGCCAGCCCGTTGTGCGTATTCACGAAATCCAGAATCATCTTCTTACCCGGAAGCAACCCCCACCACACGATCGGACTTGCTAGCGCGATTCCGAACCCAGTGCCGAACAGACCCGTCTGGTCCTCGTTCGCCGCGAGCATTAGCCCCGTTCCGAGCCCCACCCCGGCCAGCCCCACGATCCAGGCGGTCGCTCGTCGCCGCCGCATCCGCTGAACCTCTGGGAACAGAGCCTGGTGGAGTTCCGGATCTCGAACCTCGATGAACCGCATGTAGTCACGGACGCCTCCGACCGACGCATTGTAGTGCCGGCCGTCAATGTAGAGGACGTTCTGCTTTCCGTAGAAGGCCGGATATGTTGGCGCCGGCGACGACACGGTCGGCGGAGGCGAGTACGTCGCGGAAGGACCGCTGTACTGCGCGAACACAGAAGGAACCATCAAGCTGGTGCTCTGGCAGTGCGTGCAACTGAGCATCGACCGATCGGCGTGCGCCTGGCTGCTGAGCGTGATCGAGCAGAGCAATGCGCCCGCGGTCAAAACGACGTTCACGTGCCAAGTCTGTTGTGTGAGGGTGGTCGATACAAGTTCAAACAGCGTCGCCTGCGTTGCACACCGCCGCGCTGGTCTTCGGGGTGGGGCGGGGTGGGGCGCCACCGCCGCTACATACGCCGAGAGTTGCGCCCGATCGACGAGGCGCCTCGCCATCACTCGAGGAAGTCGTCTCTCCACCACAGATCGCGTCAGTCGCCGTGGAAGCCGGTGAGCTCGGCGTAGCGTTCGGGGTCGGCGTATTCGGGCTGGTCGCTCATCAGTGCTCGAGTCCGACCGACCCGGCGCGTGCTGGCAACCGGGTCCCGTTGCGGCAGCCGTGCATGGCTTGCACACCTCGCGAAACCTCTCTGTGCAGAAATTTCACGCGAGTCTCCCGAGCGAGAATGTCGAACCCGAACTCGTGGCGACCACACCGGCTCTTTTCCGGCGGTCGCCGCGACCAGAGCACCCTTGGCACGCGGCGTGCTCATGTGACCGTGGCCGCCCGTTGTTGGCGGACCGGTGCGAGGGAACCCCCCGCACCCTCGGAGGAGGTCGTCTCCCGCGACTCGGGAACGCCTCCCGGAGAAGGAACATGAGGAAGCTGAAGATCGACACGGGGACGCTTTGCTCCATGAGAAGGACCGAAGCGACGAGGGAACGCTGCGACGGGAAGACTCACAAGCTCCTGGGCATCGTTTTGGTGACATCCATTCTTGGCGCGTGCGGTGCCCCGCCGGACACGGACGTGCAGCTCGCGACCACCTCGGACGAGTTGACGCTACCGTCCTCCGTCACGTTGGCGGATCCGCCGGAAGGGCGGTTCGGACAGTCCGTCGCCATCGACGGGGATGTGGCGGTCGTCGTTGCGCCGCAGGATTCTGGTGACACCGTCGTCGCACGCGTCTACGAGCACGACGGCACCGACTGGACCGAAACCTTCGACCACAGTTGGGAAGGAACCTTTCTTCCTCACTCGCGGGTGACGATCGATGATGGCCGATTCGCCATCGTGCGCTCGTACAGCGAGGTGGAGATTTTCGTGAGGTCCGCCGGCACCTGGGTGCTCGAGCAGGAGATCAACCCCTTCCTCGTCGAGACCGTGGCGCTCCACGGCAACAGAATAGTCACGGGCGCGAGCATCGGAGACACCGTCGAGATCTGGGAGCTCAACACAGCGGGAAGGTGGAGGAGGGCGAGGTCCTTCTTCGGGACTCTCGGCAACGATGGTGCTGGATTCGCCGTGGACATTCATGGCGATACCGCCGTCGTCGGATCGGGAATGGGCAGCCCTTCAGGAGGCAGCGAAGCTTCCGTCCTCGAGCGGGTCAACGGTGCGTGGGCCCATACTCACACTATCGTGAACCCACGGTGGGACTCGCAGAACTTCAGGTTCGGCGCGAGTGTGGCAGTGGACCAGCATCGAATCGTGATTGGAGATCCACGCCAGGTGCTGAACCAAAGTCGCGCCTACGTCTACAGCCGTATCGCCGCCGGGTGGGGCCGCGACGCCACGCTCACTCCACAGTACGAGACGGTCGGCGCCGCCGACTTCGGCGCGAGCGTCGACGTGCAGGACGACTTGGTGGTCGTCGGCGCTCCGAGTTTTCGTTCGCCAACGAACACGCCTCAGGGACGTGCCTACGTCTTTCAAGGCGACGCGCGCACGTGGACCGAGAAGTCCGCGGAGGTGACCACGCAGCTTCACGATGTCGCGCCGTCGGACGCGGCGCTTTTCGGCACGTCCATCGCCGTCAGCGGCGACCGGGTGATTGTCGGCGCTCCGGGACACGACCGAGGGCTCGGCACACCGGACGCCGGACGGACATCGATCTACGACGTGAACGACTCGAGAGCGCCGCGGGAGCCCCTCGGCGTCGACTTCGATGGCGACGGCTACGCCGACCTCGCGGTTGGCAGCCCCGGAGCCTCGGGCAAGGGAATCGTCGACGTATCGTACGGTAACGGGCACAAGCTCACGCCGAAGCTGGCCTTCAGCCAAGACGAGACATCCGAGGGACCCTCGCAGTCAGGATCGCTCTTCGGCGCGTCGCTGGCCTGGGGCAACTTCAACGACGATCAATACGACGACCTGGTCGTCGGCGTGCCCGGCACGGACGTCGATGGGGCGACCGCGGCGGGCGGCTACCACGTCTTCATGGGCGGCACGACCGGCGTGAGCCTCACCGGGGACGTACTGTTCACGCGCGCCACGACCGGCGGCGCCGCAGGAGCGAACGATCGCCTCGGCGGTGCGATCGCGAGCGGCGACTTCGACGCCGATGGCTACGACGACCTCGCGGTATCCGCGAGCGGCGACACCGCGCACGCCGGTGGCAGCATCGACATTCTCTACGGGAGTGCCACGGGGCTCGGTACCGCTGGTCAGCAGCTCATCGACGCGAGCACGGCCGGACTGCCAGCGATGGACGCCGGGGACGGACTGGGCTTCGCGCTCGCCGTCGGTGATTTCAATTGCGACAGCTTCGACGACCTGGCGATGAGCGCACCGTTTGGCGATGTCAGCGGAGTGAGTGGCGGTTGGGTCGCCGTCATTTATGGCAGCGGGAGCGGACTGGATCCTTCGACGACCCAGCTCTTCAACCAAGACATCTTGACCGCCGACTCGGCCGAGGCGGGCGACGAATTCGGGTACTCGCTGGCCGCGGGCATCTTCTACGCCGCGCCGTGCGTCGACCTGGCAATCGGCGTCCCCGGAGAAGACATCAACGGAAAGGTCGATGCCGGAGCGCTCCACGCAGTCTACGGATCGCCGAGCGGTCTCCAGGAGACCCCGGTTCACTTCTTCCACCAAGACACCCCTGGCGTTGCTGGTGTTTCCGGAGCTTCCGATCGCTACGCGCACTCGCTGGCCATGTCACGCGTCAACCACAATCGCTTCGACGATCTGATCATCGGCGTACCCGGGGAGACACTTCCCAGCGCCGGTGGAGCGGTGGCGTTGATGCAGGGCTGGGCATCGAAGGGCCTGGTCGTCAGCCAGAACAAGCTCGTCAGCCAGATCAATGCGGGAACGACCTCGACCCCAGCGTCGACCGACCGCTTCGGTGAGGCCGTCGGCGGCCTCCATCGAGGTTTGGTGGTCGGCGGTGTTCCCGGTTTCGGTTCGGGTCAGGGGGCGTTCATCACCCTCGAGTATCCGACCACGGACCAACTCGTCGTCAAGCAAGGGCTGCAGCTCAATCAGGCTGCTTTCCCCGCCCCGTACAACGCCGGCACGAGCGACGCCGCACTCGGCCTGGCCATCACTGGCGCACGGCGACCGAACTAGAGACGGCGAGGTTCCTCGCCGTCTCTCGGTCTCAGTTCCAGTTCCCGTCGATGGTGTGCGCGGGTGCTTGCTGGATTTCGTCGAGATTGGCCCCCATGTCCAAGCCATCGCTCGGCGCTCCCGCGTAGGCGCTCGCGCCAACGAGGCGGTAATTGCCGCCGGCGAGTCCTGGGACCCCACGCCTGCAGTCGCTGCTGGGAAGAAGTTGCCCGTCGGGTACGACGCCATGCTCCCGCCGATGAGCACGTTGCTCAACACGTCACAAGGTTCTCCCGCTCCCCCGGGTCGCAGCGTCCCGACCGCGCCGGCCTACTCGGGTTTTTCGAGGCCGTCGCTCATCGCGCCGTGAGCCCGACGCGCCCTCGTTCGCTAGCTGCCTTCGCACCGCTAGTCGTCTTGCTGAAGCTCCCAAGCGGCCTTGTCCGCCTGCCAGCTCGCGCGCTTCACTTTCCAATCCGCGAGTTCGACTTTGACGTCGGCGCGCTCTTGGGTGAGCGCCTCCCGCTCTGGGCTCCCGAGCTCGGTGCGTGAGCGTCGCGCCTCCACCCGAGCTTCCTTCGCCTTCAGAACCGCCCTTTCTGCTCGAAGGACTTTCTTCTCTTTCTTCCAGTCGTCCTTCGTCTTCGAAGCTTCACTTTTTGGCATGTGCCATCATAGACGACTTTTCCCCGGGGCCTCGGGGATTGACGAGATCGCACGTGGTGACCTGCCTCCGCTTCATCGCCCTGGTTCTTGTCGTCGGATGTTCCGATGGCGTCGCGGCGTCGCGCGATGCAGGGATCGAGGGAGCAATCGGTCGCGAGGTCTATGTGTGCGCTGACGCGTTCACGCCGGATGCGGTGACCTACGAGGTCGACCTCGAGCAGGCGCACTGTGCGCCCTGGCGCGAAGCGTCGTGCGCTCCGGGCGAATGTCGCTGAACTTCGCTGACGGTCAGATCTCGTCGACAGTCGACTCGGAGGCGGTATTCGTGGCCCATGGCACTACCCAAGCATTCTTTCAGCCCGCGCGAAGCTCGAGAATCGTTCGTCACGAACCGCGCCGGGTCCTCGTCAGTCCCCGCCCTCGAGCTGAGCCTGAAGCTCGGCGACCTTGGCGGTGGCGCCCCACGCGGCGTACGCGGCGCGTGCGGCCCGGCGAGCCTTGCGGGCCGCAGAGGCGTCATCGTGACAGCGGGCGGCCAGTTCGTGCGCCAACGCCTTGTCGTTGATCCAACCACTTTCGCCGGCTTGCTCGATGGATTTTTCGAACCAAGCCAGGGCGGCGGCGCGATCCCCCTCGACGCGATGGATCTCGCCCTGGACCAAGCTCACGCGGTGCGCGAAGTTCCACGCGTGATGGCTCGCTAGGCGGGTCAGTGTGGCGAGGCCCGTCTCGGCGACTTCGCGAAGCAGGGCGCGTTCGGCTTCGTCGGTAGTCGTTTCGAGCTTGGCGCAGGCGGCCAGCACGGAGAACTGCGCGATGATGGGGTTGTGCCAGATGGACGGCACGGCGTCTTGATAGCGGCGGGCCCGGGCGAAGAAGTCGGCCGCCTCCGCCTGTCGACCGAACATGTATCGGGCGAGGCCGGGAATGTAGTGGTGAACGAACAAGCCGCTGCGAGAGTCGGTAGCTTCAGCCTCGGCGAGTGAGGTTTGTTCGTCGAACGAGTCGTCGTCCAGGCACCAGGGGCGCTCGAGCTTGCCGGTCAGCGCCTTGATCAACTGCTCGAACGGCGCGTGCACGTGGACGGCGTTGACCGCGCCCAGCGCGCGCATTTGCTTGCCGAGCTCGAGTGCCTCGGCGAGCAGAGGCTCGAGCGGTCGTGCGGCGTATATCGAGTTGTGAACGTATCCGTGTGCGGCGTACGAAGCATACTCGTAGTCGCCAGTGCGACAGCCGATGTCGAAAACCTCGCGCAGATCTTTCAAGGTCGACGATAGCGGCACCATCCAGTTGCACACGAGATTCTGCAGCACGTGTCGCGTAGCGGCTTCGAGGGTTCGATCCGGGTAGCGATCCAACAGTCGCAGAGCGAGCCGGCCCCATTCGTGCGACAGGGGGAACATCTCGAGGGTGTTGAGAACGATGCCAAAGAGAGCGAGCGCGTAGGGCGTGGCGTTGGACAGGCCCTTGTCGATGGACATTCCGATGAGCTTGCTCGCGATGACGGGTAGCAAGAGCGGGCGGTTGAAGTAGGCCGCGGGGCTCACTCGCACGCCGATGCGCATCGCCGCGAGCATTTCGGGATCCGAGACGTCGTCGAGGCGAGCGAAGGCCTCTGGTCCGATGGCGTTGAGCTGCTCGAGGGCCTTTTTGACCGCATCGCCCACCTCGGCCTCGTCGGGATCGCTCGGCAGGTGCACACCCAAGAGCGAGAGCGCGCGGATCCCCGCGTCCACGGCGGCCGCGTACTGCTGCTTGCCCGCGTGGGCGTCGACCTCCACCTCCCAAACGGCCATTTGGTCCATCGCGCTTCTGGCGTGTGCCTTCACCTCGTCGATGCGTCGATCGAGCGCTTCCCACTCCGCGCTGAGATAAGCCGTCTCTGCGGCGCCCACGTGGAGCTCGAGTGCGAGCTCGTAGTGAGCCTCCCACGGATCTTCCGGTAGGAGCTTCAGTCCCTCGTCGAAGCAACGGAAGGCCAACGGGAAAGCGGCGGCCTCGCGTGCTCGTCGGGCCGCCTCGAGTGACAAGCGCGCCACCGCGAGTCGTTCCGCTTCGTCTGCGAGCAGGCGGCTCGCCGCGCCGAGGTGGTTCAGCGCTTCGAACACCCACGACCCGGCGGAGTCACGCTCGTGTCGTCGCGCCAGCGCGCGCCCCAGAGCGAGATGAACGGCTTGGCGCGCCTCCTCGTCGAGAGAGGCGACCACGGATTGGCGGATCCGGTCGTGGTAGGTGAACACCGCGTCGTCGCCGCCGGCGCCGAGCCAGCTGACCAGCGACGCGCGGCGCAGCGCGAGCAGCTCTGGCAGATTTTTGGCATCGACGCTGGCGGCCTCGAACACGAGCGACTGCGGTAGCGGACTGCCCGCGATCGCAATGGTTTCCATGAGCGCGCGTTGTTGGTCGGGGAGGCTACCGATGCGCGAGCGAATGGCCTGCTCGAGCGTGACTCCGTCGTGGAGACCCTCTCCGGCGGCGACGAAGTTCGCGAGCTCTTCGATGAAAAACGGGACTCCGCCCGCTTCTTTGGCGACGTAGCTGACGCGGTCGTCGCTCGCCGATTCCCCGATTCGTTCCAACGTGGCACGCGCCAGCTCCCTCGCTTCGGAGGGAAGCAGGGCGTCGAGCTCGAGGTCCACGAGCGCGCCGGCGGCCGAAAGTCGCGCGCTCTGCTCGAAGTAGGGGCGGAGCTCTGGATTCTCCGCGGCTTCAGGACGATAGCTGACGATCAACAGCAGCGCCGGTGGCTCGGAGCTGCCGATCAGCTCCACGAGCAACTTGGCGCTGTCGGCGTCCGCCCATTGAAGGTCGTCGATCGACAGGACGATCGGTCGATCGCGTCGCAGCGCCTTCAGGAGATCCGACAGTGCCCCCCAAGCACGGCGGCGCCGCTCCATCGCGTCCACCGGCGACGGCGCCTTCTCGACGCGGTCGCGGAACTGATTCACTGCCAGCAAGGCCGGAAACACCGTGCCGAGCTCTGCGCTCCACTCCGGCAGGAGCTCCTCCACTTCGTAGCTCGGGATGTCCTGCAGGTGCTCCGCAAGCTCGTCGACGATCCGGTCGAACGCCTTGTACGGGACGTTTTCGCGCTCGTAGCAGCGGCCACGAAGCAGCAGCGCCCCGTCGAGCTCTTGCACTCCTCGCACGAAGCTGTCGAGCAAGGCAGACTTGCCGATCCCCGACGTGCCGTGAGTGTGGACCAGAATCATGCGCCCGCCACGAGCGCTGCCGTAGGCGCGTTCGAGATCGCAAAGCTCGCGCTCGCGTCCGACGAAGCAGATTTCCGCTCGCCGCTCGCTTCGAACCGGAGCCGCCACAGAAATCGGAGAGGGCGCGCTACCACTCAACACTTCGAGGATCTGCTCCGTCCCAGGGCGTTGCTCGGGCTCGGGATCCATCAGAGCCATGCACAGGTCACTGAGGTCGCCGGGCAGATCCAGCATGGCCGCCGGCGGTTGGGGAACGTGGTGGCGCTTGTGGAACAGAAGGTCGAGCAGACTCTCCTGCGTCCAAGGAAACAGTCCCGTGAGCACGCGGTACAACAGGACCCCGAACGCGTACCAGTCCGTACTCGGTCCGCCGTCCGCCAGGCCGCACAGCTGCTCGGGCGGCATGTACGCCGGCGTGCCTGCAACCATGTTGGAGAGTGTCTTGGCCCGCCCGACCTGCCCGGAGAGACCAAAGTCCACCACCACCGCTCGGCCGTCCTCGCGAACGAGAACGTTCGATGGCTTCAAATCACCATGAAACAGCCCGACCTCGTGAAGCGCGGAGACTCCGCCGACGATGTCGAGCAACCCACGACGGATCTCGTCGAGCGAGCGCCGCGGCGGGGTGGCCAGCGTTGGGGCGAAGGCGCTTGGCGACTGGGATTCGACCGATTCGCACTCGGTCGGCGCGTCCGCTACGAGCGTCGTGTGCAGCGTCCGAGACATCGAGTATTCCGGTGTCACCTCGCGCGTGGGGTGTTCGCGGCGCGCCCAATGGTTGAAGCTCACTCCATCGATGCACTCCATCGTGAAGAACCAGAAGCCGTCGACCTCCACGAGCTCGTACACCGGCGCGAGGCTCGGGTGGGACATGTCCGCGACCATGCGGAACTCTCGTTTGAGGCGGGCCGCCGCCGCCGGATCGGAGACTGACAGAGTTTTCAGGGCGACCCGAGTGTTGCGCTCGCGATCGAGCGCCTCGTAGACGGTTCCCATGCCGCCTCGGCCGAGCTTGCCCACGACGTCGTAGCGCGCCAGCGCCACGGGATGCGCGCGTGTGCCGGCGCTCAGATCAATCAACGGTTCTCGCACTAGAATGTGGCCGTAACCTACGCTGTGCGGAATCCATCGTCGACTCCGACGAGCGGTTTTCCGCCGGCGCTCGCCGCGTTCTACGAGTCGCGCTGCCCCGGCCGCTTCACCCAGCCGCCGACTTGAGCTCTCTTGGGTTTGCACCTACCATTGCGCCCCGATGGGGGCGGGAATGCAGCGCGCGTCAAGGCACGAGAGAGCTTTCGTTCGAGCAGCGATTCTCGTCTCGGGGGGCTTGCTCCTTGCTGTGGCGGGATGTGGAAGCTCGTCGAGCTCCGACGGGAGCTTGCCGGTCGAGGCAGGTGCGGATTCGACATCGATGATGGACGGACAGTCGTCCACCGATGGTGGCTCGTCGGATGGGAGTGGCGAGGTCGGGGTGCCGGCAGACGGTCCGGTGATGAATTGCGAGGACACGGTCGGGTCGTGGAAGTCGGACGACGACATGGTCTTCGCCGTCATCGAAGCGGGTTGCGTGATCACCAACGTGTGCGATCTGAGCGACGGCACGCATGCCACCGGCGTCGTCACGAGCACCCAGATCGAGCTGGCCATCGTCGGCGCAGGCAGCATCACACTCGACTACACGCTGATGGGCGACACCCTGACGGTGCACGGCGCCGGTCCGGGTGGCTCCGATCTCGTCCTCCGGCCGTTGCCGTCGGATGAATCGATCCCCGCCGAGTGCCCCGCGCCCTAATTCGCTGCTCGAACTCGACGACGGGCACTGCGCGGTGAGCGTCGATGTGAAGATCGGCGCCCACGATTGCGTGCACCAGTGCAACAAAATTGTCGTTCAGTTGCACCCAGGCGGCAAAGCTGTCAGAGTCCGGAAAGTGACGGCGAACGCCACCCCCATCGCCGAGGTGATCGCGGCCGCCGTCGACGACGGTGCTCTGCCTCCGCGCCCGGACGGGGAGCTCGACGTCTACCTGGACGCGGCAGAGATCTGCGTTCGCCGCTACGGTTGGTCCCGCACGTCACCCCAAGACATCGCCCGAGAGGCCAGCGTCAACCGGACGACCGTTTACCGAGTGCTCGGTGCCAAGGACGAGATCTTCCGCCTGCTGGTCGCCCGCGAAGTACACCGGCTGATCGATCGAGCAGCACAGCTCGTCATCGAGGTTCGCGAGAACGGAACGCCGGGCGCCGAGGCCATCATCGAGCTGACCGCCTCGGCGATCGAGCAGGTGCGTGACAATCCAACGATCGCAAAGCTGCTCGCGGACGAGCCCGCGCTCGTCGCCGGATTCATGCGCGACGACGTCCCGGCGGTGATCGAGCGGTTCACCGACGTCCTCGGCCCGCTCCTCGGCGTGGCGATGGAGAGGGGCGCCGTGGCGCAGCGCGATCCCCGTCTCATGACCGAGTGGATGGTCCGCATGTGCCTGTCGCTCCTGTTCGCGCCCCCACCGATCGACTTGCGTTTGTTCCTGGGGCAGGGGATCCGACCGCTGTTCGACGTCGATCGGCCCGGTGCCGGTGGGACACGTGGGCGACCACGGCTTCGCAGCGCTCGGAAGAAACGCCGATCCTGAACGACAGCGCCAAGTTCGTGTTCCCGGAAACAGAACCATGACCACACCGACTACCTCCACCGCACCGACTACCTCCACCGCACCGACCGACGCACGATTCGCGCCACGCGCGCCGTCACTGCCTCTCCTCGGGCGGGCCTTCAGTGCCGGTCGCCGTCGACGCGTCGATCGCCCTCGTGCGTCTCCCGGTGTGGCCGCTTTCCTACTATGAGGGCATCCGGGGTCAGGCGTTCCTCGCCAACCGTTTCCGGCAGCTGCTCGGCGGCAAGCGAGCGCGGGAAATGCCGGACCTTTTCAGCAAGCTCTGCCACGTCACTTCCGAGGACGGCGAGGCGTTCACGGACGAAGAAGTCGTCAATCACATGGTCTTCGTGATGATGGCGGCTCACGACACCAGCACCAGCACGCTATCGACGGCCATCTACCACCTGGCCAAACATCCCCAGTGGCAGGAGCGCCTCCGGGAAAAGAGCATGGCCCTTTCGGACGACCTGTCGCTCGAGGAGCTCGAACGGCTCGAGGAGCACACCTGGGTCATGGACGAATCGCTCCGTCTCCACCCGCCGCTTCCCTTCATGCCGCGGGTGACCGTGCAGGGCACGGAGTTCGGTGGATACCGGATCCCTCCTGGCGTCCTGGCAGGGTTCGCCCCTCTCGTCGTCCACCGCGACCCGCGCCACTGGACTCGCCCAGACGCCTTCGATCCAGAGCGCTTCAGCGAGGACCGAGCCGAGCACAAAAGCCACCCGCACGCGTTCAGTCCGTTCGGCGGCGGTCGTCACCTGTGTGTGGGCAAACGCTTCGGGCAGCTCGAGATCCGGTCCACGTTGCATCAAATGCTGAGGAAGATCCGCTGGTCGGTTCCAGAAGATTATGAAATGCCCTTCCGGTTCATGCCGATCGGCAAACCGAGAGACGGGCTTCCGTTGAGGGTCGAAGCGATCTAGCTACTTTCGACTTCCTTCGTCGGCGTTGCTCTTTTTCGCCTCGACTCGATGCAGACGCACGGGCACTTCGACGCCATCGAACTGATGGTTGAGTGAGTGATTGCTCGCCCTCGTCTCGCCGAGCAGCTCAGCGTGCACCTCTCCGAATACATCGTTGCACTGTCGTCGAAAGGTGCGTAGCGCGGTGAGGTGCCGCTCGCGGACCACCTCGTTGTCCGCCAGTGAACATGCTGCGGATTCGTAGTAGGCGGCGCATTCGGGTAGCGCTGAAGGGAAGAACGGCGGCCCCTCGTCCAACATCTCCAGCTTCAGTTTCGGATAGGCGATGCCGAGCGGTGTGCGAGGCACGTCGAGACAACAATCGAGGTCGCGTTCGAACGCCGACTGCCGGATCGGCAGCTGATAGAGCACACATCCATCGGGAAGCTTGCCGAGCTCTTCGCGAAGAAACCGGTACTCGTCTTGGAACGTGTAGGTCGTCCGATAGGCCCCCACGGCGGGAACGATCGTCGCGATGGCGACCGTCGACAACGCCCACGTGGCGAGCAGTTTTTCACCGCGAGCCCCCAGCTCGCTGCCCCGTAGCTCGGCGAGCGCTCTCTTCAAGCCCGAGAGGCAAATTTCCGCCCCGAAGCCCGAGATGATCATGAAGACGGGGATCGTCGCTAGAAAGTATCGAGCGCCGATCATCTCGTCGTGGTTCAAGTTTCGCCCGAGCGGGATGAAGGCGAGGGCGAGAAAAAACACCGCCGAAACAAGCAGCATCGGGCGACGGATTGCGCAGGCGACGACGCCCATTGCGGCGAGAGGCACCGCGACCGGCGAAAACCAGTACGGCGGGACGCTACTGGTGGACCAGTATTGCGTGATGACCGTGAGCCCGGCGATGTGGTGCGACTCGGCCGCGGGCATCGGATGCTTCGAAGGAACGACCACACCGTAGTACGCGCAAGCGCCAACCCCGACCCAGCCGGCGACGAAGACGGCAGCCGGGATCCACCTCGCCGACGTCTTTTCCCGAGGTCGCCTTTCGACGCGGTCGAGCAACAGCCCCCATATCGGGATCGCCAAGAGGCCGGGCCACTGGTCTGCTCGGGTGAGCGTGGCGCTAGCAGCCAGCACGATAGCTAGGGCGCCATAGGTCCAGTCTCTCGAGCGAGTGGCCACGGTCCAGCTCACGAGCGCTCCGAGCACGTAGGTCGACGCCAACACGTGTGCGCTGGCAGACGCGGAAACACGAACGTGTAGCGGGGCGAACGCGACGAGAGTCGCGGCAACCGCTGCGACGAAGACCGAGCCTTTCCTCATCGCGATGATGGCGACCAAGAGCGGCGCCGCGAGAGCGCCGAGGACCGCGTTCGCCAAGAACATCGTCGAATCAGTCCAGGGCAACACCGTGCGTAGCGCGCTCTGAAACACATAGGCGCCGGGGCCGAATCGCCCGAAGAGATCCCCTTGGTGGGGCAGGACCTCGGTGTACCAGTTCGCTAGATTGGGCTCGACCGTCCACCGAACGGCCAACGCGACGACGAACCCCGAGCCCGCGGTGAGCAACCACCGGAGGGGCGGCCTCTCGCGTTTCCGCGCTCGCCACACGAGCAAAAACGAGAGTAGGGCCGTCGCCGCGAGCAACCCGCGGCTCGTCCAGGCAGCGAGATCACTCGCCCTCGAGTGAGGATCGCGCTCGGTTCGCGCTCCGATCGTTCGCTCACCCACGATCTTGCGGATCCCCGCCAGCACTTCTGGGCACGCCTCGGCGAGCGCGGCCGTATTGCCCAACGCAAAGTCTTTGCCTTCGAGCTCGGGGTTCGTCACGCAGCCCGTCGGCGCCAGCTTGAGCGGAGCAACCTTCTTACCGTCGAGCGTGTAGTGAACCTCGGTTCGGAAGTGCTCGGTCGAAACTCCGACCAGGGCGCAACCTTCGTCGCGCGGCAGCGCCATGATGCGCTGGAAGGTGTCTTGGATGGCCTCGGCAGGCGCCGCGCTCAGACATTCGGACGCAAATCCCTCAGCCGAAACCTCCGCCCGCGCCGGGAGCGCCAAGAGCGTCGCGCCGAGAACGAGCAGCACGGAAACCATCGGCAGAAGCTCCCGCCGCCGAGGGGCGCGACGCGTCGCGGGGCCGGTGGGCAACGGAGGCGCGACATGAGTCGGATCGGCCGCCATCTCGTCGCCCATCACCCATTAGACCGCATTTTGCGTAGTACGCCTTGTCGGTCCGTGACACATTGTTCGTGTCGGACATTTCTTGGTGCTAGCTGGCTCGGAGGTTCTCATGCAGACCGTGCGTCGTTTTTGTTGCCTGGCGGTATTCGTCATCGGTGCTGTGGGCTGCGGTTCGAGTAATCCGGACACTACCGGGACAGGATCCGGCGGGACTCCACCGGAGTGCGCCGATCTCGGATGCCTGGACAAGTGCATCTGTGAAACGGGTAATCAGACCGTTTGTGAGAGCATCTGTGGCGGCGCCGGAGGCTCGGGAACCGGTGGCACGGTCGGCACCGGCGGCAGCGCCGGTACGGGTGCTGTCGCTGCCGCCGGCGGTACCGCTGGCACCGGTGGAGTCTCGGGCGCGGGCGGCGCTGCGGGCGCGGGCGGCGCTGCGGGTGCGGGCGGCGCTGCGGGTGCGGGCGGTGGCGCGGGCACGGGTGGAGCCGGTGGCGGCTCGGGGATGTGCTGCTCGGACGGCAACTGCTTGTGCCACGGGCCGGATCCCACCGGACTGACGTCGGCGCCTGGACCCTACGCGGTAGACAACTACGCCAACCCAGCCGGCTGCATTTACTACCCGACGAATGGCCAACCGCCGTATGCCGCCGTCGCCGTCTCCGACGGCTTCCTTGGAACTGGCGGATGCGGACCCGCTCAGACGAACGAGTGGGGCGCTTTTTATGCCTCGCACGGAATCGTCGCGATGATCGTCAACACGGGCTCTTTCGACCAACCGCCCGCTCGTGGCCAAGCGTTGCTCCAGGGCATCGCGGCGTTCCGGCAACAGAATACGGACAGCGCTAGTCCATTGTTCGGACTGCTCGCGGGTCGCTACGGCACCTCGGGTTTCTCGATGGGAGGCGGCGGTACCACGTATTCGAGTCGCGACGATCCGAGTCTACTGACGAGCGTCGCCATCATGCCGTGGGGTCCAGTCACGAGCGGAATCACCGTGTCCACTCTGGTTCTCTGCGGTACGAGTGACGGCATTGCTCCGTGCAGCACTCACGGGATCCCGGCGTACGATGGTATCGACAACTCCGTCCCCAAAATGAGAGCGGATCTGTCGAGCGGCCACGCCGGCCAACCGAACGCAGCCGGTGGCAGGTCCGGAGAGTTCGCACTGGCGTTCCAGAAAGTGTTTCTCGACGGCGACGAACGCTGGCGGCCGCTGCTCGTCGCCGCGGGCGCCCAGGCGACGAACATTCAGTAGGGCCTCGCCACCGGTACGATCGCGCTCGACTACGCGAGCCAACTGACGGTGCCGCGCGCTCGGCCGTCGTGGGGCTGACGGGCCTGTGCTAGTTGGTCGCGCGTGGTGGGTTTGGGGGGCAGGCGCGGTGGTGGGCCCATAGGGAGCTTGCGCGTGGGGCGGCGGAGTGCGGGTGCGGGTGCGGGTGCGGGAGCGGGTGCGAGAGCGAGAGCGGGAGCGGGAGCGGGAGCGGGAGCGGGAGCGGGAGCGGGAGCGGGAGAGAGGAAGTATAGGGGAGGGGCTGCGGGGGGGGTTCGTTGCG
>JAJDAH010000351.1 GCA_029261965.1 Polyangiaceae bacterium | reverse complement strand
GATCACAAGCGCGCCCGCGCGGGCTGCCAGACTGGCTCGCTCGGGCTCGGAGGGCATCAACGATTAGCCACGAGGCTCAAGGCGTCGAAACGAGGATTTCTCAATCGAAGTTCAGGCCGTCTCCCTTGACGGGGTAGATCGGCCCCTCCTTCACTTTGACCTCGAGCTCCTGCCCGTCCGCACGTTTCAGCAAGAGCGTGACACCGAGTTGGCCTTTGGAGTTGATGAGGCTCTGAGCCTCGCCGTCCGCCATTTCTTTCACCTCCCGGCCCTCGATCTTGACGATCTGCTGGCCGGGTTCGATGCCCGCCCGCTGAGCCGGGCCTTCGGGATGTACGCGCGAAACGTAGACTTCGCCTTCGGTCCTGAGCTCGTAGAAGAGGCCCAACCCCAGCTTGGCCCGCGCGGGTTCGACCCGCATCTTGATTCGCGCACCGCTATCGCAAACGATGACGACGTTCCCCTCTTCGTCCATCGAGCTGGCGAAAGACAGGATCTTCTTGACACAGATGGGTTGGTTGTTGAGCGCGTTCGAGTTCCACATTTCGACCCGCAGCTTGGACCCATCCGGCACGTGATAGTTGCGCTTGTCCTGCTTCTTCCAGGTCGGCGTCAGCGTATTGGGCTCGGATGGCGTCTTGATGATCTGCACGTCGTTGACGTAGAGCATCGCCACCGGGTCCGGAGCGTTGCCCCCGACGGAATCCCACGCACGACCGTCGCGAGTTTTTTTCGGGATCTCCGCGGAGACGAACGTGATGTAAAACAGATCTGCCGGCGGCGGTGGCGAGAGCTCGCGGCCTTTCGGAGCATCGCGAAGCGGGGTCTTCAGCTCGGGGTAAACCGCCGCACAGGCCCCCCAGAGCACGGCGACCGCCACTACCGAGGCGACGGCGGTTCGGGCGCGCAGGGCTTCGAAAACCCGGCGCAGATCGTGTTTCCGGCTGAATTCGTGGCTCATTTCCGCCTTCGAGGCTAGCACACGGGCTCGGAATTGAGCTATTCGCCGCCTATGACGGACAAAACCGCTGGGCAGGGCCCTCCGGAGCAGCCGCCGGTCGTGAGCATCGCGAGGCTCGCCGAGCACGTGGACAAAACGGTTCGGCTTCGGGGCTGGCTCTACAATCAGCGAGGAAGCAAGAAGCTCAATTTTCTCGAGCTTCGCGACGGCACCGGAGTGGTGCAATGCATCGCATTCAAGGGTGACCTGACCGAGGAGCTGTGGGAAACGAGCGGGGCCGTCACCCAAGAGTCGTCGCTCGACGTGGTCGGGCAAGTCCGCGCTCATCCGAAGAAGCCCGGCGTGTTCGAGATCGGCGTCGAGCACATCACCGTGATCGGAAAGTCGGACGACTATCCCATCTCACCGAAGGATCACGGGACGGACTTCCTGATGGACCATCGCCACCTCTGGCTCAGGAGTCGGCGCCAACACTCGATCATCAGGATCCGACACGCCATCATCCAAGCGATTCGAACTTTCTTCGACAGCCGTGAGTTCACGCTGGTCGACGCCCCGATTTTCACGCCGAACGCTTGCGAGGGCACGAGCACGCTGTTCGAAACCGACTACCACGGCCAGCCTGCATTCCTGACCCAGAGCGGCCAGCTCTACATGGAGGCCGCTTCCGCAGCATTCGGTAAGGCCTACTGCTTCGGACCGACCTTTCGGGCGGAGAAGAGCAAGACCCGGCGACACCTCGCCGAGTTCTGGATGGTAGAGCCGGAGGTGGCGTTCATGGACCTCGACGGTGACATGCAGCTCGCCGAAGACTTCCTATGCGCCATCGCGAGCCATGTGCTCGAAACCCGTATCGACGAGCTCGAGCAACTCGGCCGTGACACCAGCAAGCTCGAAGCGATTCGCGCGCCGTTTCCGCGCATCACCTACCACGAAGCGATCGAAATACTGCAGAAGGCGGGACACGACGCGAAACCTGGCGACGACTTCGGTGGTGATGAAGAAACGGTCATCAGCAGTGAGTTCGATCGTCCGGTCATCGTGCACCGGTACCCCGCGGCGCTGAAAGCGTTCTACATGAAAAAGGATCCTGAGAATCCGGAGCTCGCTCTGTGCATGGATGTGCTCGCACCCGAAGGCTATGGCGAGATCATCGGAGGCGGTCAACGCGAGGACAGCCTCGAAACTCTCGTCTCGGCGATCGAGCGCCACTCGCTACCGATGCCCGCATTCGAGTGGTTCCTCGATCTTCGTCGATACGGCACCTTTCCCCACGCAGGCTTCGGCTTGGGAATCGAGCGCACGGTCGCTTGGTTGTGTGGATTGCCGCACGTGCGGGAAACGATTCCGTTCCCGCGCATGCTCAGCCGACTCAGCCCTTAGCGCGCAGCCCCTCGGATTCGACGACGCGGTTCTCCGCTCTGGTGTCGAATCCGAGCCGCACGAGGGCACTGGCCAGGTCGACGTTGGTGGTAGATTTGTAGCGATCTCGAAGCCGTCTTGCGCCCAAGAATCCGAACGCACCGAGAGCCGCGTCGGCTACCGCGGCCCCGATGCGTTCGCCAGCCCGCCCGTCGTCGCGATCGGCACCGGTGATGAACGACGGCCGGGCGATCGTGTACGGAATGCTGCGACGACGCAGCTCGGCCTCGACTCGAGCCCGCGCCCCCATGTAGCCCGTCGTGGCCCCTTCCCTCACGCCGGCGGCGGACAGGTACACGAACCGTGGCGCGCGCCGAGCCGCTTCGAGCGCTTCGAGCAACATCACCGTGAGCCCGTAGTCGACACTCTCGTAGGTGTCGCGAGTGCCGGTTCGCTGCTCCACGTCTTTACCGCGAGACCGCGTCGTGCCCAGCAACGCGAACACCACCGCCGGCTCCGTGCGTAGAAACGTCGCTTTGAGCTCGTCGACCGCCCACGGCGTCGTATCGACGACGGCGCCGCTCGTTTCGAAGCGAGCCCGCCATTCTCCGAGTCGGGAGGAATCCGGCCGAACATGGGCGACCGCCCCGAGCCTCCGCTCGCAAAGAACGTCGATCACTGCCCGGCCGGTGTAGCCCGTTGCTCCGAAAACGAATGCCGTCACGGGCTCGCCCTCCGTGACTCGGCCCGCTCGACTCCGCAGGCAAGAGCGACGTCATCGCGATAGGCCAGCCACCGTTCGAGCGCCGTTCGCATCGCGTCGACGACTCTACCTCGCTCTCGAGGCTCGGCGTGCTCGAGCACCGAGCGCCAAGCCGCCGCGCGGTGCGCGCCCTCGACCTGACGGTGCGCTTTGGTGAGCGCGAGATGTTCGACACCCAAGCCGTAGTGCTTCACCAGCGGATGCTCGTCGAGCGGCGGCACCGGCCGTTTCTGCGCACTGGCATCGAGCTCGCCGCGCTCGAACCGCGTGCCTTCCACGAATAGCGTGCTCACCGCGGCACCGACGACCCAAGAACCTTCGAGGGTCACTTCGTCGAGGAAAGCTCGGTAGCGGCGGGCTGCGGGCAGCAACTCGACGTTGTCGAAGCGTGACAGATCCATCCCGAGACCTCGCGGATACTCGAGAAACAGCTCCGGGTGCGGCCGACCTGCCACGAGGCCCCCAGTTTCCTCCTCGTAGACATTTTCGATGAGCTCGCGACGAACCTCAGGGATGGGACAGCTGACGTAGGCGCGACCGACCATGACCGGAAAATCTCGCACATACGTCGCGAACTCTTGCTCGAAATGAATGTGCAATCTGTTGGCCGGCACCGTACCCGCACCGAAGGCGGGCCATGCCCAATGTTGCTTCTTCTCCATCGTCTGGAGCAGGAGTTCCCGAAAGTCGTCGAGCTGCACGCCCATGGGGTAGCGCGATTGGCCGACGCGGTGAAGAATCTGGCGGACGCTTCCGAAGCGGCCTAGGGGCCGAGCGGCCGATGCCCGTGGATTGAGCCACGACCCGCGTCTCACATCGTGATCGCGATACGTGACGTGACGGCACTGCCAAGGTGGGCAACAGCGAAAAACCGGCACGGTGATTGAGCTTGCGCGCGATTAGGTCATGCTTCAGGACAACCCTGGTTCGGACCCACATGCCTCGCGTGCCTTGACGTGGCCGGACCGCGGGCATGATGTTGATTCGCCGCCTGGGAAAAACGACCCTCGCAATGAATCGACGATGTCCGAACCCTGTCCAACGGCTGCGCACGCTCGAAGACGCGCTAACATGGTGGTCGTAGCATGGCGCGAATGTTTGGTTTCATCGGCAACCGCCCGGATCTCGGCGCGCGAGTGCTCGAGCTGACCGACGACTTTCGCCGAATCGAGACGAACGAAAACGAACCAGTTGGTTGGGGCGTCGGCTTCTACCAGTCGGGCGAGGTCCTTCTGCGCCGAAGGCCCATCGACGAGCGAGAACACATCGATTTAGCCGAGGTGACGGAGAGCGTCCGAACGGACGTTCTTTTGGGACACGTGCGGCATGCCACCGTCGGAAGCCTCAGAACCGAGAACACGCATCCGTTTCGATATCGACAATGGTTGTTTGCATCGACGGGCACCGTGCAGCACTTCGAGTCGTTACGCGACCGACTTCTGGAATCGCAACCGGATTTTTTGCGCCGGAACGTGCGCGGCGACACGGATAGCGAGCTCTTCTTCTACATGTTTCTGTCGTTTCTCCACGACGCCGGCCACGTGCATGCCGATCACGTGGAGGCGGAGCACATTCGACGGGCGCTCAAGGCGACCATATCGCTGGTCGATCGCCTGAGCGCCGAGGAAGGCGCCGAGGAGCCGAACACCGGAGACGTCATCGTCACCAACGGCGAGCAGATCGTGGCCGTTCACCGAGACGGAATCATGGGCTACCGCGTTCTCAAGGGGCGTCACGACGTCGAGGAGTTGCTCGGCGTGGAGGGCATGAGGCAGGCGCGGATCCCCAACGTCGACACGACACGGTGCGCGGTCATCGCCTCCGGATTGAGTTCCTTGCCCGAGCGATGGACAGACATCGATGCGCGTGCAATCGTGACGCTGACGCGGAACGATGACCCGATGGAGGAACCGCTGTAGCTCCGGCCTCGCGCTCGCGCTCCTGGCGATCGCCGGTTGCTCGGCGCGCGAGCGGCCGATGATTTTCCCCACCGCGGCGCCCGCTGATGAGGCTGCCAAACGGCACCCTCCCGGGGTTTCCGTGGACCCGCCCGCCGCGCTCCCAGAAGCTTCGGCCGGAGCCAACGCCGACCGCGGCATCGTCGTGCTCGTTTCCCCGCGGGACGCAGAAGCCGCCCGAGACGTGGTTCGCGAGTTCTTCCGGACGGCGGTGGGCCAGTCCAAGGAGGAGCTGCTGGCGCTGTTCGCCGTCGACGCCCGCGTCGTGACCGGCCACCGAGCGCGCCCCGAAAACGCAGGGCAATTCTGGCAGCAGCGCCTCGAGCAGCTCGACTACGGCGTGCTCGCGGGCCGACCGGTTTTCCGAGAAAGCGAGCTAGAAACCTACCGCGCCGAGGATCTGAGCGAGCTGCGGCAGAGGCGCCGGCTGCGGGTGAGCATGTCTCCCGATCAGGTCCTCATCCGAGTGCCCATCGCCGAGGCCCGTGTGGGCCGCGTGCGCCTCTTCGGCGATGAAATCCTGTTTTTGCTCCAGCCGGCGCCGACAGGGTACAAGATCACCACGATGCACGAGGAGTTCAGGCTGAGGTGACCGACTCGAATCTGCCGTACACGTGCCACCAATGTGGCGAGGTCCTCGGCACCGGTGGGGGGCGCTGCCCCTTTTGTGGTGCCGAGCAACCCGAGGTGACACGCCCGGCCGAGCGTCAGCCCGCACCTTTTGTTCCTACGGTTGCCGAAGCAGAGCCAAGCAGCAATCTGCCGCTGATCATCGGCGGGGTCGTCGCCGTCTTGGCGGCCGGCGGCGCCGCCGCGTATTTCCTTTCGGGGGACGCCCCGCCTGCGGCGAGCTCCGCGGCGCCTCCACCGCCGCCGCCGCCCACCGCCTCTACCGAAACACCCAGCGCCGACGACATCGGTATCGATGATCTGACGCAAGTGCGTCCTGACCGCCACCTGGGTAGGGCCAAGTCACTCGCCCACAAGTGGGACCGAGACGCTCAGCTCGTCAACATCGACGCCGCGCCAGTCGTTTCGGGCGCGGTCGACGCGAAGAGCGGCGGTCGGGTCGGCTACAGGTTCGGACGTGCGACGGGCAGGCTAGGCCCGGGCGCGGCGGTCGGTGCCGAACAGTTCTCCGTCACGATCGATGCGAACGGATCGCACAAAGAGGAAACCACGGGCACCCCGACGAAGGCCGTTGGCTCGCCGAGCTGTCCCATCGACGAGGCGTGGCGAAAGATGGTGGCGTCCGGAGTTCCATCGAACTCGGCGGTGCGAATGCAGTTCCTGCACAGCGAAAAATACGGTCGTGCCGTTTGGGCGACGAGCGTCGAGGGCGACGAAAAGCTCAGCCGCACCATCGACGGCATGAACTGCACGATCCTGGTCCGTTGAGGCCCTTCGTCCGCTCGGTCAGTTGAGGGCAGTTGCCGACGACGGCCTGGAGCGGTCGAACACGCCTTGCTCCTTGGCGCTGGCCAGAGCTCTGAGCCCCGTGCGGTATCCCCGCATGATGAGCGATCGAGCATTGAAGCGATTGAAGTAGCCGAACATGCCGATGTCCGGGGCAATGTCGATGAACGTCGTACGTGGGCTCGCCCGCGAGTAGAGATCCACGCCGCGTTTTTCCTTCTCAGTGAGGAGGATGTTGAGGGTCTGGTGCACGACGCGCAGGCCCCCTCGCCGCGCGACCGAGCGCTGATGTTGTCGACTGACCGACGGCCGATACACGTTTGAAATGATGACGACGTCGGCTCCAGCCTCCACGGCAACGTCAGCCGAAAGGGTGCGGGCGATTTCGCCGTCGATGTGATAGCGCCCGCCGATTCGGTAGGGCCGAAACAGCCCTGGGATGCAGCACGAGGCGGCCACCGCCTCGCTGATCGGTGTGGCCTCCTGGTAGCCGCGCCCGAAAAGAACGCGTTCGGCGCGGTCGATGTCCACCGCTGTGACGATGACCGGCCGCTCGACTTGGCGAAAATCGTTGGTCGGCAACTTGGCGCGCAAGTACGTCTCGAGGCCGTCGATGGAAAACACGCCGGAGAACAGGTAGCCCGGGTCGAGCAAGTCGCGCGGTTGGGGCAGACCGAAGAACTTCCCCGCGCGCATGCGCGGCCCGTCGTGCCGGCGTTTCCACGGCAACCGGTACCCATCGAGCAGCGTGTCGAGCGGCATGCCCTGACCGTAGGTCGCCGCGACGATGGCCCCAGAGCTCGTACCAATGAAGATATCCGGGACAATCCCCAGCTCCTCGCAGGCCTTGAGCACCCCCAAATGGCTTATCCCACGGGCGGCACCACCGGTTGCCACAAACGCGACCTTGGGGGATCTGGACATCGGGAGCGGCGTCGGGCCGCGAGGCCAGACAACCGAGAAGGTTACACGTTCCGCAGAGCTAACGCAACGCGTTAGCCGTCTACTCCTGTCGGCGAGCTACTCGCCGGGATCTGTCATCGGTTTTTCCAGCGCGTACTGGAGCTCTGCTCCGCCACGCTACATGCCGCTCTTGATCTTGTAGGAGTCACCCGACGGCACCAGCTCGAGGCGGTTGTCGGCGACGACGCGTCGCCAGATGTCGCCCTTCTCTCCACCCGGCAGCTTGTAGCTGGCACTGTAGGTGTAGTCGACGAAGACGACGTCCTTTCGTCCCTTGCCAATGCGTCGGTACTTTATCTCGTACCGAATCGCCTTCGTGTCCTTGAACTGCGACTCGAGGTACTTCTTCAGCCCTTGGCGATCGATGTCGTCGGCACCATCGATGTTGCCGCCATCCTCGTGGTACTGCGGATGCGACAGCTCCAGTAGGAGCGCGATGTTGCGACGCTCGACAGCGCGCCGGTACTCCTCGCAGAACTGGACGATCTTTCGATTGTCCCCACGGTCCTCGACGTCGGTGTTTGGGATGAGCTTCTTGGTGCAAGCCGTGGTCAGAACGAGGCCCGCGAGAACCAAGCACAAACAACATTGACGTAGCGACACGATGACGAGTTCCAACGCCGGTCGATGGGTACGCATTCCTGCGAGCGGAAGTTGCCAGAAGCACGGGTGAAGCGGCAAGGAGTTGAACATGGACTTGTAGTCCAATTTTAAACCTTTGGTCTAATTTACTGCCAGGGCAAGTAGCCAGGACCAGCCCAGCTCGGCCCCTACCCCCTCTGTTCGACGCTCAGCGTCGATCCACGCCGCTCGGCTCATCTCGGGCGTGCCGACCGCCAACACGACTGCCGCCGCTCCAAACGGGGGCAGAGGCCAGCCGGCTGCCCTCCATACGTCGCTCACGACCTCACCCACGGCGTCGACCGTCACCACGACGACGTGATCCGCGTCGCCACCGCGGATGAGGTCGGCGCCAGCGAGCAGCCCTTCGACCGGAGCGCTCGGCCCGGCCCCGACGGCGAATGATGGGCCCTGTAGCCCGAAGGCAATCGTGCACTGGCCGCAAGCGAGGTTGGGCGAAGTCGGAGGAAAGCGCCGTGGCTCGACGCTGCGCGCCCCACGCTCTCGGCGACGGCGATCGTACACCTCGTTCACCTCCATCGTCGCGGCGCTCGTAGCGAGCACGAGCGCGGTACGCCGCGGGTCGACGTCGGGCGTTCGAGTCAGCGCTCGCGATACGGCTAGCACCGCCAGTCGGCTAACTGGGTCGAGCCGACCGAGGTTGCGCGGAGAAAGCCGTACTGTCGATGGGTCGATGGAGGCTTCGGGGTCGACCACTGGCTCCCCAGAGGTCACCACGGTGACCGGTCGAGCCGGCGCGCTCGATCCCGGCGCCCCACCCGTAGTCAGAACGAGCGCGGCATTCGCCCCACCGAACGCTGCGGCGAGCTTCAACCCACTTTGGAGGTGACCCCGAACGTTCTTTTCGACGAGATGCACTGGAGCATCGGGGTCCAACTCGCCGCTACCAA
>JAJDAH010000036.1 GCA_029261965.1 Polyangiaceae bacterium | reverse complement strand
GGCGCGCCGACGAGCTCGAACCGGGTGGCAAGCTGACCGTGCGCCTACACGAAGGTCGACTGACCGCGGAGGTAGAAGCCGTGCACATGGACGCCGCGGAGAGCGAGCGCGAAAAATGAGTGAGCGAAGCCTTCGTTTCGTTCTCTTGGGGCACCCCGTTTCGCACTCGATGTCGCCGGCGATGCACCGCGAGGCCTACTCGGCGATGGGCCTCGACTATCGCTACGACGCGGTGGATGCACCCGACGAATCCGCGGTGAGGGCGGCCGTCGCACGAATCCGTTCCGGCGAGCTCTCGGGAGCAAATGTGACTGTGCCGTGGAAACGATTGGCGCTCGCCGAGGCCGACCGCCTCGACCCGCTGGCCGAAGATACCGGCGCGGCCAACGTGCTCGTGCACGACCAAGGCGCCGTCGTGGCTCACAACACCGACGTGCTCGCCCTCGCCGACGAGCTTCGTGGTGGCGCTACCTCGTCCGGAGTCGCTGCGGTCATCGGGAGTGGCGGCGCAGCTCTCGCGGCCGTGGTCGCTTGTCGGTCGCTCGGGATCCGTCGCATCGTCGTGACTGCGCGACGATGGCAAGGGGAGGGGGCCTGGCCCCGGGCACAGGGGTTTCGAAGGCTCGGCGCACACCCTATGGCATGGCCCAGCGGTACTGGGGGCGATTGGCTCGACGCCGTGCGCGGGGCGACGCTCGTCGTTCAAGCCACGAGCGCCGGCATGCTGGGAGCGGACGACGGCGCCGCGGTTAGAGACATCGTGCCTTGGCCCGAGATTCGCCCTGACGCGGTAGCCTACGATGTCGTGTACAACCCCCCGGTGACACCATTTCTCCGAGCCGCACAGGACGCTGGCGTCGAGTCGCGTGGTGGGCTCGGCATGCTCGTCGGCCAGGCGGCCCGATCCATCGAAATTTGGCTCGGTCGCTCCCCGCCGCTCGACGTGATGCGGCGAGTCGCCGAGGCTCGTCTCGCGGACTGAGCGAGCTCGATGAGTGGGGAGGAGCGGTGACGGAAACGCCATGGCCGCGGGTTCGAACCGGCGGTGAGCTCGAGCTTGCCGGTCGCGAGTGGTTGCACACCAACGGTGCTGGGGCCTACGCGATGAGCACGCTCGGGTTCATGCACACGCGCCGACAGCACGGCCTGTTGGTGGCGGCGCTGTCCCCCCCCATAGGTCGGCACGTCATGCTCAGTCACGCGGACGTCACGGTCGAAGCCCGCGGCCGCGTTCATCGTCTCGCGTCGCACCGGTTTCCCGGAACGGCTCCGATGCCGGGCTACCGTTTTCTCGAAGCCTTCGCCCAGGATCCCATCCCTCGTTGGACTTATCGGCTCGACCGGACGCCGTTCGAGCAGACGCTCTGCTTCGCGCCGGGTCGAAACGCGATCGTGCTCGGTTTTGCATGGGGCGGTCGCGGCCCGGCGAAGCTCAGCGTGCGACCGCTGATGTCGGGGCGCCCGGTAGGATCGTTGGTTTCCGGCCGCCCTGCCCGGATGGAGGCGATCGCCGTCGGCCGGGGCTCGGTCGAGGTGCAACCGGTGCGCGCGTTGCCCCCGCTCCTGTTCGGTCACGATGGCCTGTTTCTCGGTGCCCCCGACTGGTGGCGTCGACTCGAATACTCCGAAGAGCAGAAACGAGGTGTCGACGCGGAAGAGAATCTGTGGACGCCAGGGGTCTTCGAGCGGTCCCTCGAACCCGGGGAAACCGTGCGCCTCGTCGTGGCGGTGGATGCCTTGCCGACCGAGTCCGCCGAGGAGCTCGAAGAAGAGGCGTCAGCCAACTTGCGCTGGGCCGATCCCGGCGGGACTCGTTCGGGCTCGGTCAGGGCCCTCTCGGTTGCCGCCTCGAGCTACTGTGTCGATTCGGGGAAGCGGCCGGGAATCATCGCCGGCTATCCCGACCGAGCGGTGTGCACCCGAGAGTTGCTCATGGCGCTTCCCGGCCTCTACTTGGTGCGCGGCCAGGACGAGGCCGCGCGGCGACTCGTCTCGAGCCTGCTCGACCACGTCGATGGCCTTCGCTTCGAAACGGGGATTCACGAAGGCGGGGGCAGCGATCTCGGCGGAAGCGACGTGCCGCTCTGGTTTCTCGAAGCGGCGCGCCACCTCGTTGCCCGGCTCGGACCGCGCGACGACTTCGTGAAGTCTCGGGTCTACCCCGCAGCGCAGCGGGTGTTCGAGAGCGTCGTGGTTCCAGTGGGTCGAGGTGACCTCTGGCTCGACGAGGCCGGGCTGCTCGTTTGCTCGGGTTCGACTTGGATGGGACCCGGCAACGAACGACGCCGTAGCGGATTGGCGATCGAGCACCAAGCGCTCTGGTCGAAGGGGTGCGAAACCATCGCGGATCTCGCGTACGCGTACCAACACGCTGAGCTCGCCCTCGACGCCGAGCGCAACTGCCGCAAAGTCCGAGAGACGTTCATCGATGCGTTCTGGTGCAACGAGACTTCTTACCCGTTCGATGCCATTTCCGAGACGCGTGGCGGCGGGGATGCCTGGGCTGATTCGAGTGTCAGGCCGAACGCGCTTTTGGCGCTGGCGGTCGACCCTGATCTGTTCGACGAGGATCGCGCCAGAACCGTGCTCGATCGCGCTCAGAAGGATCTGCTCACGCCCCGGGGTCTCAGAACTCTCTCCCGCTCGGATCCGCGATACGTGGGCAAGCGTACGAGCGACGCCCTGGATCCGGGGGCCTACGCTGACAGCGGCGCGGCCTGGCCGTTTCTACTCGGGGCCTACGTACGGGCTTCGCTCAACTTCCGAAAAGACGAGCCCAAGCTCCGGTCGAAGCTCAAACGGGCCGTCGAACGAGCGATCGACGACTGGCCGGTGCTCGGCCAAGTCGGACAAGCCGCCGACGGGTCGTCGCCCCACCGCGCGGCCCTCGGCCCGTCCCACGCCCTCGCTGTCGCCGAGCTCTTGCGAACCCTCGTGTGGGATCTCGGTCTCTGACCGCGCGACCCGGTTTTTCGAATCAGTCGACGACGCTGCTATAAAACTAGTCATGGCGAGCCGCGATCTCACCGCTTTCGGGTATCGGCGAATCGTCATCCTCATCGTGGCGCTCTTGATCGTTCCGACGGTGCTCTTGCTGTCGATGGGCGTCGTTCTCTTGTTTCTCCGCCGCGTAGAGTTCAACATTCTGATGGGGATCCTCGTCGTGGCTTTCAGCGGAGCCGCGACGACTGGGATCATCCTCGTGTGGGTCTTCGTTCGGCGCGAAGCGAACCTGTCTCAGCTCCAGAGCGACTTCGTCTCGAAGGTGTCTCACGAGCTCAGAACGCCGCTGACGTCGATCCGCTTGTTCACCGAGACGCTCGAGCTCCGTCGGGGGGATAAGACCGCCGAGGACAAGTGCATCGCGGGGTTGTCGAGCGAGGGCGCGCGGCTGCAGGAGCTCATCGACCGCCTGCTCGATTGGGGGCGGATGGAGAGCGGTCGTCGTCAGTACATCATGGAGACGACAGACGTTCGCGAGATCGTCGAGAAAGCCGTGAGGGCTTTCCATCCCGAAGGCAAGCGCCCGTCGTCGACACTCTCCGTCAACGTGCCCGAAGAGCTGCCACCTCTCGAAGCCGACAAGGCGGCTCTTGGCGATGCTCTCCTCAATCTCCTCACGAACGCGCACAAGTACGGCGGTGATCCACCCGAGATCACCATTGATGCCGCTGCGTCCGAGGGCGAGATCCGCATCAGCGTCAAAGACAACGGTGCGGGCATCCCACGATCGGAACAGAAACGGATCTTCTACAAGTTTTACCGGGTGGACGACCGGCTTGCCCGCGAGCGCGAGGGCTCGGGGCTGGGGCTCGCCATCGTGAAACACGTTCTCAAGGCGCATCGCGGGCACGTAGACGTGTCGAGCGAGCCGGGTTCCGGTAGCAAGTTCACTCTGGTTCTCCCAGCTTCTGGGGGTGGATCCTGATGATGAAGAGCCAAACCGGCGGCAAGAAACGCATCCTGCTCGTCGAGGACGACGACAGCATCGTGCTCGGCCTCAAGATGAACCTCGAGGCCGAGGGGTACGACGTCGACGTCGCCGGCGACGGTACAGCCGGGCTCGAAGCCGCCGAGGCCGCTCGACCAGATTTGGTGATTCTCGACGTCATGTTGCCGAAGTTGAATGGCTTCGAAATGCTGCGGCACCTCCGAGGCGCGGGCTCGATGGTGCCGGTGATCATGCTCAGTGCCCGAGGTCACGAAATGGACAAGGTCATGGGGCTCGATCTCGGGGCCGAGGACTACATCACGAAGCCCTTCGGCCTCGCCGAGCTCTTGGCGCGAGTCAAAGCCGTGCTGCGGCGCGATGCCATAGCGCGACCGACGCAACAGGACGTCGTTCGAGCCGGTGACCTGGTGATTGATCCCGGCACCCGTCGTGTGCTGCGCGGTGACGACGTCGTTCCGCTCACTCCCACCGAGTTCGACGTGCTCTGGTGCCTCGTCGACGCGGGCGGAAAGGTACTGAGCCGCGACGAAATTCGCACCCGGGTCTGGGGCCAGGGTCATCACGGGACCCTCAGAACCATCGATAACTTCCTGCTCCAGCTTCGGAGCAAGCTCGAGATCGACCCCACCGAGCCGGCTCATCTGTTGACGGTGAGAGGGGTCGGGTACCGCTTTCAACCTTAGGAAACAGGCACTTTCATCCGTCCTGGGGTTGCCGCGGGGGCCCCTCGTCGGCCTCGTGGTAAACCCCTCGCGGCGTGGATCAGAACCTGCTCAGATCGTACTTCGCGACCGTGTACGAGCTGCCGACTGAGTCGGGGCTCTTGCGAGTCTCTCTCGACGGCGAAATCGTCAAAGATCCGAAGACCCTACCCCAGCTACTGCAGGATCGCTTCTCCGTACTCACGGCCTACAACCCTCGATCGATGCTGCTGCCTCGGCGAGTCAACGACGCTCGTCATCAAGTAATGCGAGATTTGCTCATCTTGGGCTGCTATCGGGTGGAGCACTGCGTGGGCTACGATGACGAGCCTGAGGGCGTTTGGCGCGAGCCAGCGTGGGTAGTCCACGCCATCGACAGATCCGAAGCCATCTTGTTCGGCCAAACATTCCGACAAAACACCATCATTTACTGTCAAGACTCCCGACCGGAGTTGATCGTCACCGACCCCACTTGCGATGAGGTGGGGCGAACTTATCAAGGTAACTGGCGCATCCGAACCTGAGGAAGCGCCGAGAGGAAGACCGTGCGAAGCCAGTTCGACAATGACGGAATGCGCCCCGACGTGACCGAGGTCGTGTCGCAAGTATCCGACGCGTTTCGACGCAACATGAAACGTCTCGGCCCGATAATAGCCGGGTTGATTATCGTCGGGCTCGTCCTGACGGGGCTCTACAAGGTCGATCCCGGCGAGGTCGGCGTGGTTCGCACCTTCGGCGCTGAGACCGACAGGAAAGGCCCAGGTCTCCATTATCGTGTTCCGTTCGCTCAGAGCGTCGACACGGTCAACACGGCGAAGATTCGCCGCATCGAGGTGGGAGTCAGTAGCGAGGAACGCGCGACGGCCGAAGCGACGATGCTCACCGGCGACGAGAACATCGTCGAAGTGGAGATGACGGTTCAGTATCGAATCGCCGACCCGAGTCTGTACCTGTTCCGGCTACGCGACGCCGAAGAGACGCTGCATGCGACCGCCGAGGTCGCTATTCGTAGCTTGGTTGGGCGGACGCAAATCGACGATCTGATGACGACCGGTCGTGGCCGAGTGCAGGCGGAGACCGCGGAGTTCCTTCAGAAGCTGATGGATGAATACGAGAGCGGTCTCGCGATCACCGAGGTCAAGCTCCAGGCGGTCGACCCGCCGGAGCCCGTTCGCGACGCGTTCCACGACGTCGCGCGCGCTCGCGAGGAGAAAGAGAAGCTCATCAACCAGGCAAAAGGCTATCAAGAAGACAAGCTTCCCCGTGCCAAGGGTGAGAAGGAGAAGCTGATTCGCGCCGCCGAAGCCTACAAGGAAGAGCGCGTGCTCCGAGCGACCGGTGACGGACAAAAGTTCGACGCGCTGTACCTCGAATACAAGAAGGCCGACAAGGTCACTCGCGAGCGTCTCTACCTCGAGACGATCGAACGGCTCTACTCGCAGATGCCGAAAAAAATCATCATCGACGAAGACGTCGCCAAGGGAAGCGTGCCGATTTTGCCCCTTGCGGGGATCGTCGGCTCCGGCGCGGGGGGAAGGTAAGTCATGCGTTCAGGAATCATCGCCGCGGTCGTCGCGGTCATCATCACCGCGTTCCAGACCGTGTACTTCGTGGACGAAACCGAGCTCGCCATCGTCACCCAGTTCGGCGAGTACAAGCGGTCCGTCACCACTCCGGGTATCAATTACAAGAAGCCGTTCTTGCAGCAGGTCCAACGGATGGAGCGCCGCATTCTGGGCAGCGATACGCCTCCGGCGGAGTACCTGACGCTCGACAAGAAGCGCATCGTCGTCGATCCCGTCACTCGCTGGCGCATCGCCGAGCCGTTCGCGTTTTTCATCGCTCTACGCGACGAGGACGGCGCGCGCCGCCGAATCGACGACATCATCAAGAGCGAGATGCGGAGCGAAATCGCCAGTCACAACTTTCAGGACATCGTCGGCAACGCGCGCGATCCGCTGATGCAACGGGTGACCGCTCGCTCGCGCGAGCAGACGACCGAGTTCGGGGTGACCATCGTGGACGTGCGAATCAAGCGCGCCGACTTGCCGCGCCAGGTCCAGGAGAGCGTCTACGCTCGCATGCGGGCGGAGCGTGAGCGCGTCGCGAAGCGCTACCGCGCCGAAGGTGCCGAGGAGGCCGCCAAGATGCGCGCGGAGACCGACAAGAAGCAGACGATTCTCCTCGCCGAGGCGTACCAGGAATCGGAGAATCTGCGCGGTGAAGGCGACGCGCTGAGCACCAAGATCTACGCCGACTCCTACGGCAAGGACGCCGAGTTCTACGCGTTCACCCGAAGTCTGCTGGCCTACGAAAAGGCCTTGAACAAGGACTCGACGATCGTGCTCTCGACCAAGGGCGCGCTCTTCAAGTATCTGAACGATCCGAAGCGGCGCTGAGCGCGTCCCGCCCGAGGGAGCGCACCTCGGGCGCGCCGGTCCGTGATAAGATCGCTCCCGTGCGGACCGAGCTCGTCCTGGCCGTCGGAGCCTTGCTGCCCATCGTCGGCGTGACGTACTGCGTGGGGGTGATCGCGGACGGCGTCGGGGCGCGCGGGGCGGCGGCGGTCGCCGCCATCGATCGCACGTTCAGCTCGTTCGGACACGCGGCGACTGGCGATGAACTCGACCCCGTCGAGGAAACGCTCTCGTCCGGTGTACCGACGACCACCACCGCCGTGGGGAGCGAGCCGAGTGACTTGGTCGAAGACGAAGCCGTCGCCGCTCCACCCATGCCCGGCCCGGCGCCTGCGGTCGAGCCGGGCCCGACTCGGCCGAGCCGCGGTGTTCACGTCGGCTCGGAGACGGTGCTTCGCCTCGCCGATTCCGGGGCTCGCCCCGGCGGCTCGTTTGCTCCGGCTCGCGGCGACAGGCCCGCGGGGATGGTCGTCAGCGGCGTCGGCGGTCTGGGCGTCGGCGTTCGCGACGGCGACGTGTTGACCCACGTCGCCGGCAGCCCCGTTCGCACCCGTGCGGCGGTCGTTTCCGCGGTGATCGCAGCGCGCGGGCGGCGCTCACCTTCGATAGGTGGCCGTTTCTGGCGCGACGGCGAGTGGTGGCATCTGTCGGTCGACCTACCGTACCCCGGGCCCGAGTAGGACGTTCGGCTCAGCGCTTCGGGCCGACGATCGGTCGTACCAAGTCCTGCAGCACGTTGACGAGGGCGTCGTCCGCGCTGCGGCTCGGAACCATCGTCACTTCGGGCTCGAGGGATACCTCCTCGATGCCGAGCAAGATGATTTCGGGGTCGGACGTCGCGTGCGGTGACCGTCGGCTCGGAGGTGTCATGTGCACCGTCGCTTGGGCTTCCTCGTCGCTCTGGTGCACGTCGTCGCAGGTGACGACCACGACGCCGATGTTGTCGGGGCCTCCCGCTTCGTTGGCCGAGGCGATGAAGCCCTGGACGAGCTCCTCGGCGGTTCGATCGGCGGAAAGGCCCTCGGCGATGGCCGCGTTGCCGAGCGGTCCCGAGAGCCCGTCGGTGCACAACAGGTAGCGATCTCCCGGTGCGATCACTACGGATCGTACCGTGACCCGCACTTTGTCCGCCATGCCGAGGGCCCGGGTGACGACGTGTCGTGGCAGCTTGGCCATGACCGCCTCGTCGATTTCCGGGCGCTCCTCGAGCACGTCGTTGATGAGCGAGTGATCTTCGGTGATCTGGTCGAGGTAGCCGGCTCTCAGCCGGTAGCAGCGGCTGTCGCCGACGTGCGCCAGGTGAAGCAGGCGGCCGTCTTCGCTCAAGCGGACCGCGACGATGGTCGTGCCCATTCCCTTGAAGCGGTTGTTCTTCTTAGAGATTTCTACGACGTCGCGGTTCGCCTTGTGGATCGCTGCGGACAGACGCCGCGCGCTTCGGGGCAGCCCGAACTTGTCGATGGTCGGTAGCGTCGCTACCTCGGGCTCGGTCGCTTCGAAATAGTTGGCGATGGATTTGACGGCGAGCGCCGAAGCCACGTCCCCGGCGTTGTGCCCACCGGCACCGTCGGCCACGACGTACAGGCGCAAATCGTTCCGAACGAGAACACGGTCTTCGTTGTGCTCCCGCTTCTGGCCGACATCGGTGGCGGCCGCTGCGGTGACGCCTTGGGGGGCGGCGTTCCGGCTCGTCATCTTCAGCCGTTTTTCGGGGCTAGGCGACACCAGATCTGCAGAACGGCGAAGCGGCCCCCGTCGGCGGGGGTGAGATCCACCCGGGCGAGATCGTCGGCGGACCAGATCGGTAGACGATGCATCAGTTGGCTGGCCACGAAGGCCTTGAGCGCGTCTTGGGACTTCATCTTCTCGAGGTCGAGTCCTTCGACGACATAGGTGACGAGCTCGTGCACGACGGGCTCGCGAGGGCCAGGTGAAGAAGCCGGCTCACCGTCCTCGTAGACTTCGTCTTCTTCGAGGTCCATGGTCCCGCGGGTCAGCGGCCGCGATGCGTTCTCGATGGTCACGTCGGACCCGCGCGCTTCGGCGGCTATGGCCTCGAGGGTAGCTCGCCCTATCGGACCCTCTTCCACCGTGATCACCTCGGGGGCCGAGTCGGAGAGCAGGCGCCCCTTCGAGTCACGGGTCGGCCGCTCCTCGAAGCCGAGGGTGGTCATCTTCGTTCGAACGCCAGTAGTGGGCTCTTCGTCGGCGTGCGGTTTTTCGGATCCCTCGAGCTCGTCCTCGATGGCGGCCATCGTCTCTCTTCCGCCCGGGCGGTAGTCGACGGAGATATCGGGCAACGAGGCGTCGACGCGGCGCTTTTTCGATACGACCTTCTGGGACTTGCTCGACACCCGAACCCCGGCGGGCCTGGGCACGACGCTTTCGTCGATGAGCGCCAGGGTCTCTCGCCCGGGGGTCGCTTCCCCGATTTCGATGTCCGGAAGCGAGCCCTTGCTCGCCCCTACACCCTTTTCGTGGATGGCCGCCTCAGCCACGCCGCGCACGATGGCTGAGAAGCCGGTCGTGGACTTCTTTCGAGCGGGGCTCGCGGCCGCCTTGCGAGAACGCCGGGGCATAGGCGGCTTCACTTTCGCCTTTTTTCCAGGTGGGCGTTTGGTGTTGCCCGCTTTTTTTTTCTTCGCAGCCACCCGATTTTTTCGCCGCCGCTGACCAGTGAGTATCCCACGAAACCGGGTGGGTCGCCTACCATCCGACGCCCATGAGCCAGGATTCCAGATTCCTCGCGGGGCGAGGCGCAGTGGTCACCGGTGGCGGGCGGGGCATCGGCGAGGTGATCGCCGAGGAGCTCGCGTCAAAAGGGGCTAGCGTGGTGGTCAGCGCACGGTCCACCGAACAGATCGATCGGGTCGCTTCGCGACTTCGCGAAGCGGGTCACGAGGCGTACGCGGTCGCCTGTGACGTCAGCGACCGAGAGAGTGTCGCGGCGCTCGCTTCGGCCGCCGTCGAGAAGCTCGGTAAAGTCGACGTGCTCGTCAACAACGCCGGCGTCGCCGGATCGGCTCCACTCAAGGCGCTCGAGCTCGACCACTGGAACCACATGATGGCGGTGAACGCGACCGGCACCTACCTCGTCAGCAAGGCGTTCGCCTCGGCGATGGCGGCGCGCGGCTGGGGAAGGATCGTGAACATCGCGTCGGTCACGAGCCGAGTCGGCACGCCGTACATCTCGGCCTACACCGCCTCGAAGCACGCCGTGCTCGGCTTCTCTCGCGCGATTGCCTCGGAGCTCATCGACAAGGGCGTGACCGTCAATTGCATTTGCCCGGGCTACGTCGACACGGAGATGACCGTGCAGTCGATCGCGAACGTGACGTCGCGAACTCAGTTGAACGACGAAGAAGCGCTCCGGGCGATTCTGGACACGGTGGGTCAGAGGCGTCTCATCGCGCCCCAGGAGGTCGCGCACCTCACGTCGGCTCTGTGTCACGAGCACGCCGGAGGCACTACCGGTCAGGCGATCGTCATGGATGCTGGCGGCCTGCTCGCCTGAAAACGAGGTTTGGTCGAAGTGTCGAGCGCGTCGCTTCTTGCCCCCGGTCGGAGCAAAAAGCCCGGCCATATTCCGTGGTTCGCGACACGTTTGGGAGCTCCGCTTTCTGACGCTTGACACAAGAGAAGCGGTGCCGCATGCCTGCTGGTGATGGTTATTCGCATAGCTCTTTCGGCCGCGCTCGCGGCGGGTCTGACCCTTTCCCTGCCGGTGACGGCGCTCGCCTCCTCGGGCGGTGACGCTTTGGCCGCCGAGCCCGCTTGCGGCGGCAAGAAGAAGCCGAAGCCCGACGACGACGACGATGTGGACCAAAAGAAGCGTCCGAAGTTCCCGGCGAGCAACGAGCTCTGCGGTGGCGGCAAGAAGAAGCCGCAGCCGGACGACGACGACGACGCGGACCAAAAGAAGCGCCCGAAGTTCCCGGCGAGCAGCGAGCTCTGCGGTGGCGGCAAGAAGAAGCCGCAGCCGGACGACGACGACGACGCGGACCAGAAAAAGCGCCCGAAGTTTCCCGCCTAGCGCCTTCGCCAGAGGCGCCTCGAAAGCCCGATGAGCGGGACTCATCGAGTCGCGCTATCCTCGGGGACGCGACATGAGGCGCTGGTTCGGCGACATGAGGCGCTTGCGTCTGGCTTTGCTTTTGGCCTTCGGCGTGGCGTGCTTCGAGGCGACGCCGTCGCTCACGGCGGCGCCATCGACGCCGACCACCGCCGTCTGGGGTTGGGGCGCCAACCACCGCGGCCAGCTCGGTTTCTGCGCGTCGAACTACCACGTTCCGAACGAGCTCCTGGGTTTGCAGGACGTCGTCAGCGTCGCCGCGGGAGATCGGCACACACTCGCGCTCAAGAGTGACGGCACGGTTTGGGCGTGGGGAGAAAACAGCTCGGGTCAGCTCGGCCGACTCGGGCCCGAGCTGAGCTTTGCCCCCACCCAAGTGGCGGACCTCTTGGACATCGTCGAAATCGTCGCGGGGGACTCGCACAACCTGGCTCGGCGTAGCGACGGCGCCGTCTTCGCTTGGGGCTCGAACAGCTTCGGGCAGTTGGGGCAGCCGCTCGCGACGACCGCGAGCGCCACGCCGCTCCAGGTGGCGCTCGCCCCGGCGAGTCGGCTCGCCGCTGGCGCCTCGCACAGCATGGCGATCGACCAAGCCGGGGTAGCGTGGGCCTGGGGGGTGAACGTCAACGGGCAGCTCGGCGACGGCACCACCGCCGATACTTCCGCCCCCGTCAGGATCCTCGTCGACCAGGTGGTCGACATTGCCGGCGGCGCGCAGCACGCGCTCGCGCTCGACGCGGCGGGCGACGTGTGGGTCTGGGGCCTCAACGGGTTCGGTCAGCTAGGTCGCGGTTTTCAAGGCGCGTTCACGCAGCCCTTTCCGGTGCCCGAGCGTGTGCCCGGTCCCTCGAACGTCGTGGACATCGCGGCGGGAGATCTCCACAGCTTGGCGGTCACGGCGGCGGGCAGAGTGTGGGTGTGGGGCTACAACGCGCACGCGCAGGCGGGCATTGGCGAAACGACCGCTGCGAATACCGGGCTTCTGAGCGCTGTCGAGCTCGACCTCGAAGGAGTTGAAGAGGTCGAGGGCGGCGACGTGTTCAGTCTGGCGCTCACCTCGGACGGCGATCTCTATGCGTGGGGGAATGGGGCTCGAGGTTCGATCGGCCAAAATCGCGCCGCCCAGGCTCTGGTGCCGACGCGGGTCGCTCGAGACGTCTCCGCAGTATCCGCCGGCGAGGGGCATACGATCGTCTTGGCCCCCAGCAGGGGCGCGCTCACTCTGAGTGCTGCAGGTCGAAATCGCTCTGCGCAGCTGGGAGACGGCACCCGCACGGATTCCGACGTCCTCGTCGACGCTTCGCAGGGACTGGCGCTTCAGCGAGTGTCGGCCGGCGCGACGCATGGCCTCGGGGTCGATGCTGGTGGTCGAGTCTGGGCATGGGGTTCGAACGAGGGCGGCCAGCTGGGCGTGCTCGGTGGGGACGCTCCCGATCCGCTGATGGTCGAGGTGCCGCTTGGGCCCGGCCAACGGATGGTCGACGTCGCAGCTGGCGCTCGACACAGCCTCGCACTTCGATCCGATGGAGCCGTCTTTTCTTGGGGCACGGGTCTTCAGGGCCAGCTCGGTACCGGATCGCTAGCAGTCAGCCCGCTCCCAGTTCTCGTGCCCAGTCTCGATCCCGTCGTCGGCATTGCCGCCGGCGACCACCACAGTCTCGTCATCACGAGACTTCGAAACGTTTTTGCCTTTGGGGACAATACCTGCGGCCAGCTCGGGCCCATGGCGAGCGGGGCGATTTCGGCGCTCCCCGTTCCGTCGGGCCTGAACTCTGTGTCCCAGGTGGCCGCGGGCTCATGTCACAGTCTCGCGCTGCGCAGCCCAGGGTACGTGTTCGCTTGGGGGCGCAATGCCCTCGCGGAGCTCGGCGACGGATCTCTGCGGTCGCGTTCGAGGCCTGAGGCCACCCGAGTCCCCATCGGTGCCACGGCTATCAGCGCAGGCTCTCAACATGGCTTCGCCATCGTGGAGGGCGTGCCGTGGGGTTGGGGTCGGGCCACCGAGGGCCAAATCGGCGCCTTCAGCTTGGCCTGGGAGCCTCGGGCCATTCCAGGCATGAGTGAGGCCGTCGGCATTGTCGCCGGTGGGTTCCACGGCTTGGCCGTGGACGTCGACGGCCAAGTGTGGGGGTGGGGGGACGGCTTGTTGGGTCAGCTCGGCAACGGGCAGCGGAAATCGTCCGCGGTCCCCGTCCCTATCGTTACCGCTGGACGAACGGTGCAAGCCGGGGCTTGGCACTCGATCGTCGGGTTCTGACGGTAGTGTTGGATTAGTCGCTGCGCGGCGGCTAGTTACACGGCGGCGTGACGTAGTTGCGGACGGCGACCGCTTCGGGATTGATTGGTGGCGGCGACCACGTCGGCAGTCGGGTGAGCGTCGGAGCGAGGCGGTCGCCTTCGAGCACGAGCGCGTCGATGTCGAACACGAGCCCGGCCAGCGGGTAGAGCGCGATCCGTGACCACGGCTCGAAATACACCTTCTGACCCTCGTCCAGAACCAGATCCCGGCGGATCGGGGTGCCCGCGGGGTCGAGCGGTACCGCGAACGCGCCCTTGTCTTCTTTGAGCTCGACCGCCAGAAGGATTTCGTTACACGGGTCCCAATCGGCCCAGCTGAATCGCGGACCGTTGACCGGGAAGCTGACCTCCGGACCCGATGGCGTGTGGGCTTGGGTCTGATACTTCTGCGTTCTGCCCATGGATCCGGCCGCCATGAAATCGACCGGCGGGAAAACCAGGATGTCTCGATTGCCGCTTCTGTCGGATGCGAACGCCAGCGAGCCGCCGGATTGCGCGACGGTGCCCACCTGAACTCCCGGCTCGGCCTCCATCAGCGGGGCGACGTCTGCCTCGCGCACGTCGGCGCGAACGAGGTTGACCGGGCATTCGTCGAGTCCCACTCCCCCGTCGGGACCTGCCGCCGGAGCACACGAGTCGAACTGGATGCGGACGAGGTTCACGAGTCCACCGACGGCCTGCTCGTTCGGGTGCGCGATGAGCCCGCTCGTGATCTTCATGCCGCTGCCCTCGTCCGGCAGCGGGTTGGCGTCGCTCAACACCGTCACGTTCAACGGGTCAGACGTGTTCAACAGCACGATCTGCGTGAGCGTCGGTCCGTCCGCGTGGGTGTAGAGGATTCGCTGATTGAGCACCGCCGCCCGGTCGTGACCGTCGATGGCAGGCACCGCCAAGGTAGCGATCTCCTCCCAGACGCCCGTGGCATAGGTCAGCCGGCGAATGTGCAAGGTCTGGTCGTCGAATACGCCGTCCGTGCGCTCCCAGATGTACCAAACGTCGGCGAAAGGATCGTGCGCGATCGCCTTGACGTTCATCGGCTCGTTGTTGAACTCTTCGCCGGTCTCCGGGTTGACCGTCATCAACACCTGCTCGCTGTTGAGCACCCCACCGATGACGAGCCCGCCTTCGGGGCCGGTCGGGAGCATTCCGCCTATGCCGGCGGTTCCGCCGGTGGGCATGCCCGCGGTCCCGGCGGCGCCTCCCATGCTCCCTCCGGAGCCGGCGCTGCCTCCCATGCCGCCGCCACCAGCGCCGGCCATGGCCGAGCCCCCAGTGCCAGCAGACCCCGCGGAACCAATCGGCTCTTGAAGGACGTTATCGAAAGAATTGATGACACTGCACCCGGCTGCGGCTGAGGCAACCAAAGTCAGCGCCAACCCTAAGTTGACGTGTCGCACCGCCCGCAACCTTAGCCCCCCCCTGACATGGATTCAATTCTCCAGCGCAACGAATGCCATAAGGCCGTTGATCGGCCTCAATTGTCCAGGGCGCCCTGAGCGATCCAGGCCATTATGGTGTCGAGCTCGGCTGAGCTGATGGGGGTTCGTGGTTCGGGCGGCATTTTGCCTCCGCCGTCATCCATCTCCAGCATGTCGCCGTCCTTGCGGACGATGAGGCTGCGGAGTGGATCCGAGTTGCTGGAATCCACGCGGAGCTTGCCCGGCGAACCCACCGCCGGCACGTCTACCACGTTCGAGTAGGCGAACCCTTCGGAGAGCACGAGGCCCTGCGGGGGGTTGCCAGGCACATGGCACCCGGCCACCGCGCAGTTCACCGTCCAAATCGGCTGGACGTTGAGCGCGAAGCTCACGAACGTCGTGCGGTTGAGGGTCTGCGTGTTCGTGTCCTCGTTGCCGGCTTCGTCCTCTGCGCGCACGACCCAGAAGTACTCGACGTTCGGGTCGAGACCGTCGAGGCGGATGGCGACTTCGCCCGGCGCCGTGTTCGCGAACGGCGGCGCGTCGAAGTTGAAGGTCGAATTGAGCGACTGGTACACGTTGTACCGGATGTCAGCCGGCAGGCTCTGGTCGTCCGTGGCCGGATCCCACGAGAGGTCCGCGTCGGTCGAGCCGACGGTGGCCATCGTGATGCCGCCAAAGGTCGGCGGGATGTCGTCGCTCAGGGTCGTGGCGAGCCGAGTGACGAAGTTGTCGTCTTCGTTGTCGGCTTCGTCCACGGCGCGGCAAACGATCGAGTAGGCCGATGTTGGTTGGAGGCCGACGATGTCGACCGCGGTCACCCCGGTGAACTCCTGGAACGCACCGAGCGGGTCGCCGACGCGGAGCTCGCCCTGCTCGGCGTAGACTCGATAGCGCATGTTTTCCGGTTTGGTGACGTCGTCGCGCGCCATGTCCCACTCGACGTGCATGCCGCTCGCCGTGGGGCTGCTCACGCCGCGACAGCCGGCGAACACCGGCGGAACCATGTCGGCGCCGGACCGGCCGCCGACTTCGGCGACCGGATCGGCCTGGTCCACGTTGCCGGCTGCGTCCACCGCTCGCACCGAGAAGAAGAAGTCGGCGTCCGCGAACTTGAGGCCTTTCACCTCGACCTCCGTCACACCGGGCGCGGTCATGACGCCGAGGGTGCCGTCGATGGCTTGCCCCTCCGTGTCGCTCCAGTAGACCAAGTAGGAGATCGCTCCCGGGGCAGATCGGTCGTCCGAAGCGGCGTCCCAGCGCACGGTCGCAGCGGCCGGGCCGGCGGGCTCGGCGGAAACCACCCCACCGAAGTCCGGGGCGCCGGTGTCGAAGCCGGGCTCGTTGCTGACCTGGTGCGTGTTTTCCTCTTCGTTGCCGTCGGCGTCGACGGCCCGCACGACGACGAATTGCTCCACGTTGGGCGTCAAGTTCGTGAGAATCAGGGACGTCGCGCCCGGAGGAGCTTCGGCCTGCGGGGCGCCGAAGTTCTGCATGCCGTCTTCGTTGGCGACGTAGATGTTGTAGCGGATGTCTTCGGGCGCCGAGGTGTCGTCGCTCGCTGGTTGCCAGGCCACGAGCAACGCCGTTTCCGTGGCCGGCGCCACCGCGTCCACGCCAGCGAAGTCCGGGGGATCGTTCTGGGCGACGGGCCCGCCGGCGGAGCCGCCGCTGCCAGCTTGGCCGGCCGAGCCTCCGCCAGAGCCGCTCGCGCCACCGCTGCCGTCGCCGGAGGCGACGCATTTGCTGCCGTCGCGCGTCGTGCCTTCGCCGCACGTGGTGCTGGTGCCGCCACACGCGCTGAAGAACACCGCGCCGGCAACCGTCGTTCCGACAAGACCAATCAAGTTCCGAGTTTTCATTTGCATCCTATATTCTCTTCTCGGAGTCAGTTTCCGAGCGCTCCCTGCTCGATCCAGTCACGAATGGTGCCGTTCTCCGCGGCGCTGAGCTCGTTTACGAGTCCCAACCCACCGCCGTCCCGCGGCTCTCGATTTCCGAGGTAGTCGTTGGGCAGAGCCACCGAGAACGGTGGCTGCACGATTCCGATGGCGTTGACCTTGCGATAAATCATGCTGAGCTCCGGCTGCCCCGGCCGGACGAACGGCAGCTGGCCGTCGGGGGGAAACGTTCCGACGAGACTGGCGTCGGCGAAGCTGCTCGGCACGTTCGACAAGCTCGGGATGGTCTGGAAATCGTGGCAGGCGTTGCACTTGGCCTGCAGCAGCGGCAGCACGTCGTTCTGCCACGACGTGGCGGTCGTCGCCTGAGCGCTGTTGTTGCCCGTCTCCATGTTGCCGTTGCGGTCTTCGGCTCGCACGAAGACCTCGTAGTTGGTCCGTGTGCGGAGCTTGTTGACGCGCGCGCTCAAGTCCCCGAAGTCGGTGGTGAAGGCGATGTGGTCCAAGAAGGCGGCACCGACGCAGTCGGTGACGTTGACCTCGACGCAGATGTGATACCGAATGTCCGCGGCCGCCACGGTGTCGTCGGTGGCATCCACCCAGGCGACGTCGAGCGAGTCGGGGCGAGTGTCAACCCTCATTGCGGTGGGCGCGCCGGTGAAGGTCGGCGCGGTCGTATCCGCAGGCGTCGGTTTGGCCAATGCCGCCGCAGTGACTTCCATCGAGTTACCGTCACGGTTGCCGGCTTGATCCCGGGCGCGAACGACCACCGAGCGGCTGGCGCCGGGGTTCAGCCCCGCGATGGTCGCGCTCGTCGCGCCGCTCCGCGTGCTGAACGTCGGCGAAGAGAAGTCTTGTCCGCCCGCCATAGCCGAGACGTAGACATCGTACGCGATGTCGTTCGCCGCGGCCTTGTTGTCCGTAGCCGCAGCCCAGGTGACCTCGATGCTCGACGGACTGTTGCTCATCGCCGCCGTAGCGCCGGCGAAGTTCGGCGCGACGGTGTCCGTGCCGATGGGCGTGGCGCGCCGTTCGGTGCGGTTGTTGTCGAGGTTGCCCGACGGATCCCGAGCGCGGACGATGAAAAAATGCTCGGTGTCCGCGGGCAGCCCCATCACCGCGTGCGTGAACACGCCCGGGGGCGTCGTCGCCACCGGCGCGCTGAAGTCCTGGGCCATCGAGCTCGTAGACGCAAAGACGTCGTACACGAGGTTTGCGGTTTCGGTGTCCGGCAGGTCGTTGGCGGGCGTCCAGTACAGATTCACCGCGTCGGGCGCGGAGATGGCGTACCGGAGGCCAGCAAACGTCGGGGGGTTTCCCTCGGGGGTGGTCACTCCGCGCTCGACGGTGTTGTCGTCTTCGTTGCCGGTCGGATCGACGGCATGCACGACGGCGAAATACTGAGTCTCCGGGTTGATTCCGGTGTCGATGATGAGTGTCGTCTCGCCTGGTGCGCTCGTGGCGGTAGGCGGCGCACCGAAGTCTTGCGCTCCCGAAAGCGGCGAGAGGTAGACGTTGTACTGGAGCTGGGCTTCGTCCGCGCCCGTGTCCGCGGCCGGTCGCCACTCGAGCATCAGGCTTCGAGAAGTGAGCGCGGTCATCGCCGTCAAGCCAGGGAACTTGGGTGGCGACGTGTCCGGTGTGGTCGCCGAGACCTCCACGCTGTTGCCGTCTTCGTTGCCGGCTTCGTCCACGGCTCGAACGATGAAGAAGTAGTCCTGGTCCGGGTCGAGATCGCTGAGGAACGCGGTGGCCGAACCCGAGGACGTGGTCGTGAACGGGCGGGAGAAGTCGTGCCCACCAGCGGTGGTCGACATGTAGACGCGGTAGGCGATTCGGCTGCCGGGGCTGAGATCGTCGTTGGCGGCGTCCCACGTGACCTCGAGGCGAGTTTCGCTGACGATGTTGGCGGCCGTAGCGCCGGCGAAATCCGGGGCCGTCGTGTCGACTGGCGCCGTGCCTCCGACGCCGGCCGAGCCGCCGTTGGCGCCGCCCATGCCACCGGCGGACGAGCCACCAGTGCCGTCGTCGTTGCCGTTTCCGCCGCCGCAACCTGTGGCTCCGAGCCCGAGCGCGAGCAACGTTGCCAAGACCCTATCGTTCATGCACTACCTCCGACAGTCGCTCCCCGACCGCCAGCCACCAAGCAAACCGATTGTCCGAGACTAGCAGGCCGCCGTTCGCAGTAAAGCGCGACGCGGCGACCTGCCTTTTCGGCCTATGTCAAGGCTCTGTCGACAGTGTCGGGCGATCGAAGGGGGCCGTCTCCGCCTCGACCCGGGGATCGGTCAGCCCGTTCTTGAGGAAGTCGATGATCAGGGTGACTTCCGCGGCAGTCAGGTTGAGGGCGTTGATGTCGCCGTCGACCATGTTGTTGAGATTCGGCGGCACGTTGTAGGCGTCCATGACCGCCTGCAGATCGCCGCCATGGGGAGCGATGCCGTCATGCAAAAGCCCCGCGTCTTCCCGAAGCCCCACGTTGCGGAGGGTCGGTGTCTTGAACTTGCCGTTGTCCGCCGCCTGGGCCGAGAACTCCATGCGCCCCTGGTCGAGGGCGTTGAACGCATGGAACCCGATGTTGTGGAACAAGCGATCACTGAACTCCGGCGGCCTGTGACACACGGTGCAGTTGCCCTTGGCCGGGTCGTCGAAGAGCCGGAAGCCCTGGATCTGATCCGCGGTCATCGCGCTCGAGTCCCCCGCGTTCCAGCGATCCCACGGGGTGTCGTCGCTGGTGAGCGTGCGCTCGTGGGTGGCGATCGCGAACGCGATGAGCATCGTGTTGATCTCGGTCGTGCCGTACACGTCGTTGAAGAGATCCGGGTACGACTTGCCGGCGATGAAGTTTTGCATAGCGGTCGGGATGTTCGTCGCAAAAGCGAGCGGGGTGACCGTCTGCAGCTTGGCGTGAATGTCCGGCCACGTGCGCCCTTCGCACGCCATCTCGACGTCGCTGAGCGGCGGCCCCACCGCCTGGCTCTCGAGCGCGCCTCCGGAAAGGATGGCGTTCGAGCCGGTGTCCGGGTCGACGAAGACGCTCGTCGCGCGCCCATCCCAGAAGATTTCGGGGAAGAACATCGCGTCCAGGTAGCTCGGAGCTCGACGTTTGGTCACCTGGACCATGTTTCCGAAAACCGGGTCCGCTTTGGGCGCGCCGGTATTGTCGCATCGCGCGATGCCCTGCGCGCCGTTGATGTCGTCGGCGTTTCCGAGGATGCCGTCGATGCCTGGGTGCTTCACCGAGGCGGGGTTCGCCGGGCGGCCGTCGGCTCCACCGGAAGCCGCGCGATGACAGGTGCCGCACGCGACGGTGTCGTCGCTGCCGATCTGCTCCTCCCAGAACAGGACTTTTCCGAGCATCGCCTTGCTCGCCTCGAATGGGTTCTCGGTCGGGAACGGGACTGGCGGATATTCCGGGAAGCCCTGGCCCACGCCGCCCATGCCGGCTGCGCCTCCGCCCGTGCCGCCCATGCCGCCCGTGCCGCCGCCGGTTCCAGCGCTCCCCGCTGCACCGCTGGCGCCGGAAGCGCCGCCCATGCCGCCGCCGCTTCCGCCCATGCCGCCGCCGCTTCCGCCGCTGCCGGCGCCACCGCCGCTACCACCGGACCCTGCGCTCCCGCCGCTTCCCCCCGAGCCGCCGGCTTGGCCGCCGCCACCGCCCGTACCGTCGTCTTTGTCGCCGCTCGAGCCGCAACCAAACATCCACACGCTCACCGCGGCCGCTGCGGCCAGACTTCCAACCTGTCGCCAATGCATTCGAAGTTCTCCCTTGGGGAATGAAAGCGTCGCCTCGCCCGCGCTTTGTCAGGCTGAGGTTAGCGCACCGCGCCGCTGCCACAACGCATTTGTTGGGGGCGGAAACGACCCGCCGGCCAGGATCGGACGGGCGAAGCTCTTTCGTCGCGTCGGCAGGAATCGCTCCGGGTCACGTTGCGTCAGGTTGCTCGACGTCGGACGTCTGGGACTTTGCCGCGGGGTAGAGCACGCACGACGACGATTTGATGACGAGATGTACGTACTTTCCCGCAACGAGTCCGAGCTCCTCGCACGCGGCTCGAGACAGCTCGAGCACCAGATCTTCCTGGTTCACGCGGACCTCCAACAATCGACGAACGCCAGCATCTTGTACTTTTTGGACCACGCCGGGGAGCACGTTTCGCGCCGAAAGGCCGTGGGGCTCGCTCGTCGCCACGATGACGTCCCGGGCGCCGATGGTCACGAAGGTCGTGTCTCCGACGCGGGCGTCCGCCGGCCTGGTGGCCAGGACGGTCCCGTCCGAGAGCTCGACCCGCCCAGCCTCGTCGCTCATTCCGACGACTTTGCAAGGTAAAACATTGTCGAAGTCCTCGACGCCCGCCTCGAGTGCGAGAACCGTCCGCGGCTCTCCCCGCGCTTTGACCCGACCTCGTTCGAGCACGATCACCTCGTCGCAGATCGCCTGCACTTCCGCCGGATCGTGAGAGACGAGCAGCATCGGGATCTGGAACTGCTCGCGGACTCGATCGAGAAAAGGCAAAAGCCGACGCCGAAGCGGAATGTCGAGGGACGCGAACGGCTCGTCGAGAAGTAGGAGCCGCGGGGCCGAGCACAGAGCTCGGCCGAGAGCCACACGCTGTTTCTCTCCGCCGGATAGCGTGGTCGACATTCTCGTCAGGAGCGGTTCGATGCCGAGCGTTCGCGAGACGAGCGCGAGCGTGCTCGCCACGTCGTGTCCGGCGCGCTCGGCCCGACGCGCCCCAGAAAGAAGGTTCGCCCGTACGTTCAAGTGCGGAAACAAGAGGCCGTCCTGCGGCACGTACCCCACGCTCCGTTCTTCAGCCGCGACGTGGTGCCCCCTCGCGGAGTCCAACCACGCCTCCGGGCCGAGGCGCACGACGCCGCGGGCGCGTCGGATCCCCGCCACCGCTTCCAGGAGGCTCGTTTTTCCGGAGCCCGACGAGCCAAAGATCCCCGTCACGCGCCCGCTCGTCTCGAAATCCACGTCCAGATCGAATCGGTCGAGACTCATCTGCAGACGCGCCGCCAACGTCTCGCACCCGGGAGCGAGTTTCTTGGCGCTCACGACGGTTTGGCTCGCTGGGTGCCGGCCAACTGCTCGGCCGCGAGGACCGCGACGAATCCCACGAGCAGCGCGACCGCGAGCAAAAAGAGAGCCTCGCGGTCGTCGCCGACTTGTTGGGCGCTGAAGATGCCGAGCGCGAGGGTCTGCGTCTTGCCCGGAATGTTGCCGGCGATCATCACCGTCGCGCCGAACTCTCCGACCGCACGCATGAACCCCAGAATCATCGCCGCCAGAAGCCCGCGCGTCGCCATCGGCAGGGTGAACCGGACGAACGTGCTCACGGTTCCGTGCCCCAGCGTGCGGGCCATCGTCTCGAGTCGCGGATCGATCCCTTCGAAGGTCACCCGCGCTGTCCTCACGACGAGCGGAAAGGCCATAGCCGCGGCGGCGAGCACTGCGGCCTTCCACGTCAACAGGATCTCGAGGTCGAAGCCCAAGGTGGAGACCCCGAGCGGCCCGCGGTCGGCGAGGAGCTCGAGAAGCAAGTAACCGACCGCCGTCGGCGGCAGAACCATCGGCAACAGCACGAGCGCGCTCAGCACGTTCTTGCCGACGAACTGGTGCCGCGCGAGCCAATACGCCACGAGCGTGCCGGGAACGAGCACCAGAAAAGTCGAGGTCGCTGCGACCTCGACCGTGAGCCGCAAGGCGTCGAGCGTCGAAGTCTGCACTTCAGTCCTTCACGGTCGAAAAGCCGTGAGCTTCGAAAATCCGGGACGCCGCCTTTGCGCCCAGCTGCTCGAGAAACTGCTTCGCCTCCGCGCCGTACGGCCGACCGCTAACGAGCGCCGCCGGATATCGGATCTCCGGTCCGTCATCTTCCGGCACCTCGAGCACGACGCGGATCCGCCGGCTCGACTTCGCGTCGCTTCGGTAGACGATGCCTACCGTGTCGCTCTTTTTTTCCACCAAGAGCAGCGCCGCCCGAACGTCCAGCGCCGGCACCACGCGGTCTCTGAGTCGTGCCCACACGGTGTCGTGTCCGAGAGAAGCCGCTTCGAGCCACTCGCGTGCGTATCTCCCCGCCGGAACGCCCTTCGGATCCGCCAGCGCCAGGTGCTTGTAGGGAGCCGTCACCAAGTCTTCGGCGCTTGCCACCTCGAAGCTCGTTTCCGCATTCGCGATCACCACTAGTCCGTTCGACAAGAGCGTTCGGCGCGTGCCGGGAACGAGCCGGCCCGCCTTCTGCACTTCGTCCATCCATTCGTCGTTGGCCGACAGGTAAACGTCGGCTCGAGGCGCCGCGATGATTTGACGAGCCAGGGCGTTCGACGGTCCGAAGTTGAAATCCACCCGGGCTCCGCCCGGCCGGGTGCGCGCTATCTCGGTGAGCGCATCCCGGAGACTGGCGGCCGCGAACACCAGAAGTGGCGCGTCCGACCGATCCGGCGCCCCGGAGGCCGAGCCTGATGGCGCAGGCCCGGACGGCCTGCTGCAGGCGGCGAGAAGCCCCACAGCGCAGCACAGGACCAGAATCCTGATACTAATTATTCCCAATTTGTACTAATGATTACTAATCATTACTCGTGAACGCGAGCCTAAAATCGATCATCGATCGCCGAAGATCGATCAGCGGCGCTGGGATCGCCCATGACGGAGGCTCTCCTCACGACGGACGAGGTGGCCGAGCTGCTGCGGGTGCACCCCAAGCAGGTTTACCGCCTCATCAGGTCCGATGGTCTCCCCGCCCGAAAAGTCGGGGGCGAGTGGAGGTTTCTTCGACGCGAGGTGCTGGGTTGGTCCGGGCGAGGGCGCGATCTCGAGGTGAGCTCCCGCCCACGGGTCACTCCGCTCGTGGCGGCCAATGGAGACGTGGCGATCGAAGTCTTTCTCGACGTCGTCGAGGCGGGCGGCAAGGCAGTGATTGGGTTGGTGCTCTCGGACTCCGGCCGGGCGCTCGGGCTGTTCGAGCAGAAGCGCGTATCCGCCGTCGGGTTCCACGGCGGCGATCCGCCCTCGCACGTCGGGTCGAAGCAACTCGCTCGAATTCATCTCGTCGATCGCGAGGTGGGGCTCGTGGCGAGAGCTTCTGCACGCGTTCCATCGCTCGCGGCGCTTCCGGAGATGCGGCTCGCGAGCCGTCCGGCCACCGCGGGGATCCGGCACCATCTCGATGTTGCGCTGACCAAGAGCGGAATCGATCCTGTCGCCGCTCACGGCTCGGCGGTCATTCTCGGTTCCCATCGCGACGTGGTTTTGGCGGTGGCGCGGGGGGAGGCCGACGTGGGCATCGCGTCGCGGGCGTGGGCCGCGCGGTTGGGGCTGGCTTTCGTGCCGGTCGCGGTGGAGCCGTACGGGCTCGTCGTGGACTCGGCAACCCTCGGGGATCCAACGGTGCTCGCGATGGCCGAGGCGGCGCAGTCCGACGGATTTCGACGGAGCGTGGAGGCGGCGCCGGGCTACGACGCGAGCTCGGCCGGCGAAATTCGACTCGACTGAAGCGAGCTGTGGCTACGGCGAGTCGTGCAGCGCCAGAATCTCCGCGGCGTCGAGCGCGCGATTGTAGATCCTGACTTCGTCCATGCGACCGAGCCATTGGCGTCCGGGGAATTCGTCGTGGCTGATCAACAGCGCCTCGGCGGTGGACGAGATTGTGCCGGGTAGCGGCAGTGTGGCGGTTTCCACACCATCGAGAAAAAGTCGCAGGGTCGTTCCGTCGTAGGTCCCCGCGACGTGGCGGAAGGCCGGTGTGGGCGAAAACGGCGAGCATGCTCGGTTGGCGAAAGCGGTGACGTACACGCAGAGGTTGCCCTGCGCCTGGTCGTAGAAGATGCCGTAGCCGTCGAGCCATTGGCCCGTGGAGGACTTGATGAGCGGCACGTGCCAGTTGATCGGAAACGCGTCGGCGGTGAGCCACATCGAGAGCGTCATCTCGGTCGTCAGATCGAGAGTGGGCGAATGGGACGCGGTTATCGTGGTCGAGCCGACGAAGTTGAGCGCCATACCGGAGACGCCGGGGACCCACAGTGGCCCGATGATGGCCGCGTTGTTGTCGTTGCCGGAGCCGTCGACGGCCACGGTGCCGGCGCCTTCGTCGAACGCCCAGTGTGCGACCAGGCCCGTGCACATTCCGGCGCGGCATTCGCCACTCGAGCAGTCCGAGGGCAGGGTGCAGTTTCGTCCGCCGAGGCAACCCCCGCACTGGGGCCCGCCGCAGTCCACGTCGGTTTCGTTTCCGTTCGTCGCGCCGTCGGAGCACGTCGGGCTCTGACAGATGCCGCCGGCGCAGACGCTGTTCGTGCAGTCGCGTGGGCCTTCGCCCTCTTCGCACCCCAGGCCGTCGGTGCACACGGCGCACGTGCCGCCGCCGCAGTCCACGTCGGTCTCATCGCCGTTTTGCACCAAGTCGTCGCACTCCGCCGCGATGCACACGTTCCGCGTGCAGACTCGGCTCGAGCAGTCGCGACTGGCCATGGCGCAGAGCTGCCCGTCGCCGCACGGTCCACAGGTGTCCCCGCCGCAGTCGATGTCGGTTTCGTCGCCGTCGAGCGTCTGATTGAAACAGAGCAGCGGATTGTGCGCGTCACTCGCCGCGTCCGTGGCGGGTCCTCCTCCCGTGGCGGCATCGGCGCCGCCGGCACCTCCCGCCGAGCCGCCTGTGCCACCCGCCGAGCCGCCGCTGCCACCCGCCGAGCCGCCGGTGCCTCCTGTCGAACCGCCGGTAGCCGCCGCGCCTGCGGTTCCTCCCGAGCCGCCGGTCGTGCCTCCGCTCGCCGCACCACCATCCAGCGCGCTGCCGTTTTTCAGATCGTCCACCGAATTGGTGAGCGAGCACGCCACGGGCAGGAGAATCGCCAGGGCGGCAGCGTGCGACGCGCGCATGACCGCGTAGTCTAGTCTACTCGCCAGACCCACCACTAGTTGACGGGCTCGATCCGGGCGAACGCCAGGAAGGTGAACGCGAACTCTCCCGTCGTGGTGCTTCGACCGCCCATTTCTATGCTGAGCTTTCCGTCGGTGAGATCGACTTCGGCGGTTTCCGCTACCGTCGGGTCGCTGTCGGTGGTGACGTGCTCGACGATGAGGGGCACGCCCTCGACGGTCACGTTGTGCGGGTCCCCCGCGTAGCCGCGGCGGGGGTTGCCGGCGCCGATCGTCACTCGGTAGCGACCGCTCTCGAGGGCGAACTCGAAAAGATTCTTTCGGCCGAAGTCGTCATAGACGTAGCTCCTCTCGAGCTCGTCGAAGCCGTCGGAGCTTTCGTAGCCGAACATGACGATGTTACTGCCGACGTTCTCGCCGAACCAGCCGAGGCCAGCGTCGTCGGCCCAGGCCTCCCAGCCCACCTTGAGGTATTCGTTGCCGTCGACGATGAGAGGATCCGCCGACGGCATTCCGTTCGGATCCTGAAAGTTGATGTAGTACGAGCCGCGCTCTCGTGCGCCCGTGTCCGACGACAAGGTCGGTAGCGTGTCGCGCGTGCCCTCGATGAACAGGCCGAGCTCGTGGCGGACGGCCATGAGCGCATCCGCGTCGCGGGTCCAGCTCGTCATGCTGGCCGCGACGCTCTTCGTCGTGGGATCGACGAACGCCTCGACGTCGACCGCGGGGTGCGCGCCGCCATTGGCGAGCCACAGATACTCGTAGTCCTCGAACCCCTCTCGGAAGAGCTCGGCGCGCACTCCGGGGGCCGTGCCGCTGAAAAATCGGTTCATGTCGTAGAACGCCCAGCCGGTGATCCGATGGCTCCATGCGGCCCAGGGAATGATCCGCTGGTGCATGCCTTGGGTGTCGATGACCGTCGGGTTGAAGTAGGGGTCGGCGTCCTGGTCGAGGGAGTAGAACCAGAGCTCTTCGCCGAAGTCGCGCTTTCGCACGTTGGCGTAGCCCTGCTCGAAAGCCGGCGCGTGAGCGATCCAAATGTCGTAGCCGCACGCTCCGTCGGCGTCTTCGGCGATGCGAGCTTTGGGCTCTTCACTGATCGCGATGCGGAGGTTTGGTGCCGCCGCTCGGCTCAGTCGGCAGAGGTGCGCGGCCAGTCGGTCGTCGTCCGCGTCCTGCGGCTCGTTCTGAACGTAGTGGTACGCTTTGTCTGCCATGCCGTTCGAGACCAAGTAGTCGTCGAGACCCGAGAGGAACGCGCTCCACTCGGCGTTGTAGCGGTTGGTGCCGAAGTGATCGCCGCGCGCCTCTCCACAGAACGTGTCCGGCCGTGGTGTGGAATTGTCGACGAACTGGAAGATCATCGCGTTCGGGAAGCCGATGTCGTTCCAGTTCTCTCCGAGGATGTACCGCTTCGATAACTGGTGAATCGCGAACTCGGGACCCTCGTCGGGCTCGTCGTAGAACTGGGTGCAACGGTTGGGGTTGGAGCCGCTGTCCCAAGTGATGTTCCAGTTGAAACCGCTCGGCCAGGTCACGCTTTTGGGCGTGAACCGGTGCTCGAAGAGCATCGTCTTCGCGTCGTCGACGCTTCCGCTGCCGAGCAAAGAGGAAATGTCCAAGTTGAGCTGGCTCGAAAAATGGATCTCGTCGGGCAGATCGAAATCAAACACGTAAAGCGACACCGGCACGTTCGTCGTCGCGCCGCCGCGCTCGATGCCCAAGGTGGTCGAGTGCTCGCCCGGGGGCGCCCCCTTGGGAACGAACACCGTGAGCCACACGGGCGTGCCGGCGGCCCCGTCCAGAGTGACCGTGGCACCCGACGCTAGCGAACCGAGGTTCTCCGCCCAGCCCTGATCGTAGCTGGCGACAGCGAGCTCGACCCGCTGACCCGATCCGAGATTGGGAAATGGCGCGATGGTGACCGTCACGTTGCCGGATGCGGGCCCGATGACGAGTTGAACCGGCTCGAATTCGTTGCGGGCGGCGCTGAGGGTTAGACCGGACTTAGTCGACCCGGGGGCGCGATCGTTCGTGCGGATCTTGTTGGCGACCGGCGTCGTCCAAAGCGGGAGATCGCTCGGGCTCTCGTCGAGCGTGTAGGTGAACTGCCCCGGCGAAATCGGCACCGGCTCCGTGGGTCCGCCCATGCCGTTGCGGCCGCCCGCTCCGGCGCTGCCGTCGTTTCCGTTTCCGTCACCGTCTCCACCGCCGCGACCCCCACAGGCCAAAGCCGTAGCGAGCGCCGCCGAGACTCCCAGCACGACGGATGGTCTCGAGATACCACCGAGGGAGAAGAAAAAACGGATGTCGAGCATGCGGCATTGTAGCCCAGTCCGTCGTGGGCTTCCGCCGGCGGTTCCAGTGTCGAAGGGGATCGGTTAAAGGGTGCGACCCTATCCGGGTTCAGTTGGGAGAGAAGCAACCGATGCCGAAGAAAAGAAGTGTGTTCAAAGGTGCGATGTTGGTGGCGGTGCTCGGGGTGGTCCCGCCACTTCTCGGATGCAAGTTGCTCAAGGGCGACGACGATGGGGCGAGCGCTGCGAGCGCTCAGGCCGGGTCCACGGGTGCTCCTCTCGGTGCGCTGAAGTTTCAGCCCACGCCGGAGCAGAAAGCCGCCGCGGACGCGATTGCGGCGAAGGTCAACAGCTATGCGCGGTTCCCGCACGACCAAGTCGGCAAGGAGAACGCCAAGCTGTTCGTCTACCTCGCGGCGACCGGCACCAGCAACGACGTGATTGCCGCCGCGCTCGACGCGATGCGACAGACCCACGGGCAAAAGGCGAGCGCCAAGGTCGAGCAAGTCGACGACGACTACGCCTCGGTCGTCATGGCGCGAGTCGCGGCAGCGGACGGACGCGTGCAGGCTCGGGCGCTCAACGCGGCCAAGTCGGTCATCATCGGCAAAGAGGCGCGGTCGGACGTCATCAGCAAGATCGTAGAGGTGGCGAAAGCCTCCACCGCGTCTCCGTTCCGAATGGAGATCATCGATACGCTCTACGCCGTCCCGCGTGACAAGCAGACTCCGGACTACCAAGCGATTTGGTTCGAAGCGTTGGACTCGGCGGACAACTACTTGATTTCTCGCGCCCTGTTTCGGCTGACCAGTGTCTCGGCCCCGTTCGATCAAGCCGCGCTCAAGACCAAGCTCGTGAAGCTCACGGCGTCGGACGATCCGGGGGTTCGTGGCCGCGCCATCGAGATCTTGGGCTCGCGATTCGCCAAGGACAAGGACGTCGTCGACATCGCCATGAAGGCGCTCGACGACAAACACCCCTACGTGCGTTCCGAAGCGGCGGGCACTCTGCGCTACGCTCGACACAAGCCGGCGATCCACAAGCTGGTGAAGCTGCTCGACGACAAAGAGAAGAACACCTACGACATTCGCGGATTCAAGAAGCTCGACGGGACCACCGGCTCGGTGCACCACGACGGCTCGGCGTGGTCGAGGGTGTACGACGCGGTCATCAACGCGATCGTCGGTCTCAGCGATCCCAAGCTGAAGCTCGAACGCATCAACTACAAGCAGGCAGAGAAGGACCTCGACCGCAACGCGAAGTTGACCAAGGCCTGGTATCAAAAGAACAAGGGGAGCATTCCCGCCAAGTGACCGGGTGGCGGGGCGCGGCCTGTTAGAGCCATGAAAGCTAGAGCAGCGTCCAGGTTCCCCGGGTGCTGAGCCCGATCTTCGAAACGCTGATCTTGCCCGCACCCAGGCGGCGGTCGAGATCGAGCTTGCCCGAAATCGTGACCGGGTACGAGTAGGAGCTGAAGCCCCCCGCCGGGCACTTGATGGGCTTGTTCCCCTTCTTGCAGTTGGAGAGCGTGCCGCCTCCGTTGCCCGAGAGCGTACCAGTCAAGTTGATGCTGATGGTGCCGCCGGCGAGCTTCTCTTTCGACACCGTCTGCCGAAAGCTCGCGCGGTAGCTCTGACGCCACGAGAGAGAGAAGGTGTCGCCCTTGCAGCTCAGCCCGTTGCGGGTCCCTCCGCCGGAAGTCTTCAGCGTTCCGCTGATGATGCCGGTTTCGCGGTTGACGGTGATTTTGAACGAGCCCGGGGGGCCGAACGTCGCCGGGGCCCTCGACTTGCTGCACCCTGAATCGCTCTGGGTAAGATCGAACTTTCCCGAGAAAAACAATTCCGCGGGCAGCCTCCCTGGATCGCCGTCGGCGGGTTTCTCGTTCGCTGGCGGCTCGCCCTCCGAGCGCTTGGGGCCGAGCCTCAGAGTGATGTTTCCGGCGCTAGCGCGGGCTTGTCTGAACCCGAACGGCGCGTAAGAAAAGCTCGCACAACCGCCGGATCGATCGGGATGCGATGCGCAGATCTTCGCCGACACGCGCTCCCCGGCGAGCTGCTCGGCGAGCTGAGCGCTGCCGGCGAGCTTCAGCATGTTGTCGACGCACAACGAGCCACCGCTGTAGGACGCCACCGACCCCAGCAAGCCCGCGACACCGACGCCGATCGACACCTTGCCGGCGGTGGCTCCGATGATTGCTACGACCGGACCGGCGGTGAGGGCCAAGCCACCGAGGGCGAGCATTCCGCCAATCACCGCGAGCGTGTTGTTCGACGTTCGTTCTCCCTGCTCGCACTCACGGATCATCGCCGAAAAATTCGAGGGGGGCTTGACGTCGATGGCGCGAGTGACCGAGTGGTACATCGTCGGCTGAGATCGGCCGCCTCGCAGCGTCCAGCGACCCGTTTGTCGGCAACCGAGCTTCGTGCACTCGAGGCTCAGCCGCACGCCCCGCGACACGAGCGCGCCGTTCGGGTCTTCGACGCGCACGTTGACTTGAACGGCGCGATTCGCCGTGCACTCGACAACTTCGGCGTGGGCCGTCCCGATGAGCGCGGATTCGATCGCGCCGAGAACGTCCGTGTTGGGCTCGGAATCGACGAACCCGGACTTGACCCCGGAGTAGCGGGCTCGTTGGGCGTCGATGGCGTTTTGCAGATCCTTCGGGATCGCCTGAGTCGTCGTGGCCGTTTTTCCGTTGGCGGCGGTGACGGTGATTCTGACTTGGCTGCCGGGTAGGTATTCGAACCGGAGGCTCGAGCCATCGGTCCCCTGCAGCGTCGTCGGCAGCCCGTGCTCGTCGAGATCCGCGACCAGTGGGTCGTCGTCTTCGACGATGAACGACGCGCGCTCCGGGGGAGACGTCGGCGTCTTGCCGCGCTCGAGCTCGACCACTTGGACTTTCGAATCCGCCGACGTCGGGATGCGAACACGGCCGACGATGGGATCGAGCGGATCGACCGAAACCTCCACCGGGAGCGCCTCGGGCCCCGAGCTGTGCCGCCAGTAGAGCAGCCCCACGATGATGCCGCCGGTGAGCGCGATGCCCAGCACGAACACGATGAGCAAACGAAACGCGCTGCTCTTCTTTTTCGGCGGCGACGGACGCGGCGGGTGGGGATAGCCATAGGCAGGCGACTGCCCCGGAGGAGGCGACGCCGCCATCTGCGGGGCATGAGGCGAGCGACCACCCCAACGGCACACGGGCTCGCCGGCGTGGTTTTGACCGGCGCACCATGGACAAGCCCAAGTGCCTGGCTGCATCGATTAGCGATTATCGCATGGGCTTCGGTGCTTGCACGACTATGCTCTCATCGTGGCGAAGATCGCGGAGCCGCCGAGCTCGGAGATCACTCCGCCGGCGGTCTACGCGCGGCGGCGCGATTTTCTGAAGCGTGGCGCGGCTTTTCTGGGCACCGCGGGGGCGTGGGGCACGGGGCTCGTCGCCCTGTCGAGCCGCGGCCAGGCGGACGTGCCCTTGCCCGAGGCCCCGGGACTCGACGTCTCGAGGCGTGGTCGCTACGGCACCGACGAGACAAGAACTCCGTTCGACGCCATCGTCACCTACAACAACTACTACGAGCTCGGACTGAGCAAGTCCGAACCTGCCGAGAACGCGCACACGCTGAAACCTCGACCGTGGAGCGTCGCCATCGAGGGCGAAGTCGACAAACCAGAGATCGTCGACATCGAAAAGCTGCTCGGTTGGTTCGACCTCGAAGAGCGCATCTATCGCATGCGGTGCGTCGAAGCCTGGTCGATGGTGATCCCGTGGGTCGGTTTCCCGCTCGCCGACTTGATCCGGCGGGTGGCCCCGACGTCGCGGGCGAAATACGTCGAAATGACGACTCTGCTCGATCGCGAGCAGCTCCCAGGTCAGAGCCGGCCGGTTCTGCCTTGGCCGTACGTCGAGGCGCTCGGGATCGACGAGGCGACGAACCCCCTGACGATGCTGGCCGTCGGTCTCTACGATCAGGTCCTACTTGGTCAAAACGGAGCGCCGCTCAGGCTCGTCGTGCCATGGAAGTACGGCTTCAAAGGCGTCAAGTCGATCGTGCGGATTCGGTTCACGGAGACGCGGCCCAAAACGACCTGGAACCGTGCCGCGCCGCGCGAGTACGGTTTTTTTGCCAACGTCAATCCGAACGTCGACCACCCTCGATGGAGCCAAGCGACCGAGCGCCGAATCGGCGAGCTCGGGCGGCGCGACACCCTACCGTTCAACGGCTACGCCGAGCACGTCGCCCACATGTACGCGGATCTCGACCTCGTTCGAAACTACTGAGCGCCGTGGAAGGAAGAACGACGTGCCCGGGAGCAAGAAGAGCCGGCCACTAGCATGGCTCAAACCCGCGGTGCTCGTGGGCTCGTTCGTGCCGTTCATCGTTCTCGCTGGGCGAGCGGTCACAGGCGGTCTCGGGGCGAACCCGATCGAAACCGCGCTCAATCAGCTCGGGCTGCTCGGGCTCATTTTTCTCCTGGCTTCGCTCGCCTGTACTCCGTTCAAGCTCGTCCTCGGGTGGAACTGGCCGCTCCGGGTTCGCAAGCTGCTGGGGCTGCTCGGGTTCTTCACCGTGCTCGCCCACTTTCTCGTCTACCTGGTGCTCGACCAAGGGCTCGCGCTCGGCGCGGTGTTCGCCGACGTCTTCGAGCGACCGTTCATTCTGGTCGGTTTTTCTGCGTTCGTGCTCCTCATCCCCTTGGCGGCGACCTCGACCCGCAGCGGGCTGAAGAAGCTCGGTTTCAAGCGGTGGAAGTGGCTTCACCGACTGGCCTATGTGATCGCCGTGCTCGGCGTCGTGCACTTCTACATGCGCGTGAAAGCCGACACGACAGAACCGCTCGTTTACGGTGCGGTGCTCGTGGCGCTGCTCCTACCGCGGGTCGTCGACGCCTTGCGCGAACGCGAGCGTGCCCGTCAGCGGCGCTTGTTCGATGTCGGAGCTTCGGACTGACTCAAGAGCCGAGGCAGCCGAACAGCACGTTGATCTTCGCGTCGGGATCCGCCTGCACCGTGGTGCAAGTAGTCGGACACAGGAAAATCTTGGTCGGCGCCATGGGGTCGTCGAAGTAGAAGCCGTCCGATGTGGCACAAGCCGCCTGGTCCGCGACGGGGCTGTAGAGAACCGGCGTGCCGGTTCCGCCCGGCGTGTACTGGACCTGGACCTTCGACGGATCGATGATGCCGGCGTCCGGCGTCGGGATGTCGAACTCGCAGGCGACCTGGGTGTTGTCGATGATGCCTTGGGCGATGGCTTGGAAGACGGCGTTGAAATCGCCGTTGCGGCAGGTCGGCCAGCGAAGGGCTTCGGTCAGAATGCTGAGGCCCTGGTAACCAGTGCCTGGGCCCGAGGATCCGGGGCTGCAATTGCTGGTCTGAATCGGTGCGGTGAACGGCCACGGATCGGTCGGCGGCGTGTTTTCGCTCATCGCGACGATGCTGAAGAAGTTGTAGTTCCGGTTGGCCGCGGTGCCGAACTGTGCCGGATCGAGAGCGAGCAGCGCCGCGTCGAAGTCCGTGGCGACTTGGGTGCCGCCGGCGATGCTGTTGCCGTCGTCGAAGTTGAAGCCGTACTTGTTGCAGCTCACGTCGTCGTCGGTGATCTCGACGAACGTTTTGAACGCTTCGGGCCGCACCCATTCGCTCCACCCGTTCGGGGCGAGCGGTGTCCACGCGAAGGGTCGTGTGCCGAGCTCCCCAGCGGTGTCCGCCAGCTCGTCTGGTCGGGTGTAGCCCCCGAGCAGCTTGCAGAGCGAGTCGCGACTCTCGATGTCGGCGCTGTAGTGGAAGAACCGGGGAGCGTTGTTGACCAGCGGCGTGTTGTTCGGATCGGCGCAGTCGCCGGCGCCGAGGGGAGCACGGATGCAGATCGGGTTGTCGCTTCCGCCGATGTCGCTGGCGACGAGGCCATACCGCGCGACCATGATGACCCGAAAATCGATTCCGCTCGCACCGATGATGGTGGCGAAATCGTTGTTGATGCGATCCTGCACCTCGATGATTTCGTCGTCCATGCTGCTCGAGTTGTCGATGACGAAGATGATGTCGACGGGTCTGAGCTCGAGCGTGGCTTCGGCTTCGACCTCGGCGCAGGCATCTTCCGCGGGCGCGGTCGCGTCGTAGACGAAAGCGACGTCCGAGGTCGATCCGTCGAAGAGGAAGCCGCCAGTTCCGCCGGACCCGCCGGTGGCGCCGCCAGAGCCGCCCGTCGAGCCGCCGGTTCCGCCGGTGGAGTTGCCCGCGCTGCCACCGGTGGAGGCGCCGCCCGAGCCGCCGGTGGAGGCGCCGCCCGAGCCGCCGGTCGATCCGGTGGCGCCGGCGTTGCCGCCGCTCGGACCGCCGTCATCGAGAGCCGAGCCGTCGCCGCCAGAGACAATCTCCGGGTTACCCCCGCAAGCTGCCGCCACTGCGATCCCAAGGAAAGAACAAACCCAAAAGCTTCGTCGCACGGAGCCAAAGGTAGCACGTTCCTCGGCTGGGGGATGTCAGCTCGGGTCGTGGGATTCGTAGCGGTCGAGCACGAAAGGTGTGACGAGGTGGGATAGGTACCGCTCGGGGATGGCGGAGCCGGCGATGCCGACCTCCGCACGCGGCGGGACACGTTTTGGCAGGAAGAACGTGCCGAACAGCTGGTCCCAGAGCATCGTCGTATTGCCGAAGTTGGTGTTGGACTCGTCGAGCTCCCTCGAGTGGTGCCAGCGGTGCACGTCGTTCGTTGCGATGACGTGACTCAGAAAGCCGGGGCGCAGATCGACGTTCGAGTGCTGGAGCATGCCGTTGACCGCCTTGAAGACCGTCATCAGGACGAGCGCTTCCGGCGTGATCCCGAGCACGACGACCGGCAGCGTTTCCAGAGTGAGGGTCAGGACGGCGTTGAAGGGGTGTGCGCGCCCGGAGGCGAGGAAGTAGAGCCGCTCCGCGCTGTGGTGGACGGCGTGCAGGCTCCACCCCATCCGGGTGACGTGCATGAACCGGTGACCGGCGTACGCGCCGAGGTCGGCAACCACGATCCCGAGAGCGACTTGGGCGGCGAGCGGCCAATCCGACGGCCAAATGCCGACGCCCCACGCTCCCGCCGCCGCGGCACCCAGCCAGGTGGCGGCGCCGAGCGCCGCGCCGCGGACCAAGGGGGCCACCGCGTTGGCGGAGACCAGCGAGTGAACGAGATCGACGAAAAACGCGTTTCGGGTGGGATGCCAGGCCGTCGTGTAGGGCTGCACCCGTTCGAGCGCCCAAATCCCGAGCGCGGCACCGACGACCACAGTTGCGGTCGTGGCGAGAACGCTCACGCCCCGATCGAGCGCCGTCCATGCACCGGCAAGCGCGATCGCGATGATGCCGGGGTAGCCGACGGCGGCCAGCCACCGCCGAGCGCCGGCGAGCTCCCGGTAGACCTGGCTAGGGCCGAGTTGGGCGGCCGAGCTTCCGGCGCCGCCCCCGTCCCGGCTTTCCAGCGCGATGTTCGCCGTTTCGTTCACTCTGAGGTGAAGATACCAACCAACCGGTTGGTTGGCAACCCCAGGGAAGCGGCTTCAGGTTTTTTTCACCACGGTCCCGACGTGCTCGCCGTCGATCGCCCGCGCGAGGAGCTCGGGGTGGTTGCCGTTGACGACTTGGAATTGCTCCAGCAGTCGAGCGTCTTCGAGCAGCTCGATGAGCACGCGGTCGAACGGCAGGGTCGCCAAATTCCTCTCCCGGAGGTCGGCAACTGTCGTCTCCCGGATGAACTCGGCCTTCGGGTCGGTTTTTGGATCCGCGGTGAACACGCCGTCGACGTCTTTGACGAGGGTGAGCGTTTTGCACCCGAAGGTCTCACACAGCAGAAACGCGCCGGCGTCGCTGCGGTGCGGAGGGATCCGGCCGACCGACGGGAGGTGCTCCCAAAGTGCGTACGGCGGCACCCCATGAAAAATGACACCGGGTACGGCGTGAACGAAGAGCGGCAACAGGTGCCCGAGGATTTCCGGCGGAATGGCCACGACGCCGTAGGGGGCTAGCAGGGCGCCGAGCAAGTGCGCATTCCCGAGCGCGTCCGCAGCGCTCAGCTGGGCGAGCACGCCGGTGGGGAGACCGAGGTCGAGACCGATCGAGAACAGGTGCCTCGTGCGGGCGCCGCCCCCGGTCGTGACGATGAGCTTTTTCGACTCGAGGATGTTGCCGATGGCTTCGATGACCGGGCCGGTCGCCTCGCGACCCTTGTCGAGAAACGAGCCCGCCCCGATCTTCACGACGTGGGCATTCGGGAGCATGCGGACGACGTTGCTCTCCGATCGGGCCATCACTTGTTTGTCGAGCAGACTTTCTCGCATCAAGAGCGAGTCGAGGTGGTGCCTGCTGTCGGCAGGTTTTTTCGAGTCGTTCACGAGGGCCTACTCCGCGGAAATGATGGTTCCAACAGGCTCACCTGCCAAGGCTCTCGTCAGGTTGCCGGGCACGAGACCGTTGATGATTTGAATCGTCTTTCGGTGCTCGGCGTTTTGCATCAGCTCGAGCACCGCGTGCTCGACGACGACGTCTTGCAGGTCCATCTCGACGAGCTCCTTCGCGGTGATCTTGGGGATGAGCTTGGCGCCCTTGTCCTTCTTGGGATCCGCCGTGTACAGGCCGTCTTCATCCTTCACGTAAATCATGGCGCGGGTGCCAAAAACCTCGCTGACGAGATACGAGCCGGTGTCGGTCCGGTTGGGTGGAATACGGCCGACCTTCGGATTGCGGTGCCAAAAGGTGTACGGTGGCATGCCGAAGAAGATGACCGCCCGCCGTTCGGCGAGATAGAGCGGAAGCTGGGGGAACTGGATGGGCTCGATGAATGGAATGCCGTGTTTGGCGAGCAGGAAGTGCAGCATGCGCGCGTTCTGCATGCTGACGAACGTGCCGAGCACGCTCAGCACCCCGGTGGGGACCCCGAGGTCGATGCCGACGCTGTAGCCGTGACGCGCTCGGGTGCCGGCCCCGGTTCCGAGGATCATCTGGTGCTTCGGAAGGTTCTCGACGATCTCGTCGAGCAGTGGAAAAACGGCCGATCGGCCGCGGTCGATGATGCTCTGACCGCCGATCTTCACGACGTTCGCTTGGGGCAGGATGTCGACCGGTGGCGTTTTGTCGGTTCGCGCGAGCAGCGCCTCGTCGGTGAGCGATCCACTGACGAGGTCGTGACCCAGTGCGGTGAGTAGCTCGCTCTTGCCGATGGATTCGGTGGCCATGGGACCCGGGGGAGTACCCCAGAACCGCGACCGCGGCTAGGTCGGCAGCCGCGCGACCGACAGCGAATACTGCTCGGTCGATTCGAGCGGCTCGCCGATGTCGCCCCATTTTTCTTTCGCCCACTCTTCGAGCTCCCGGAGCACGTCTCTTTTTGTGGCGGCGGGAACGCTCTGCCCAGCCAATCCCGGCTTTCCGCTCCACCCGAGCAGTTGATCGCGCGGACACGAGCGCACCGTCCATTCGGCGACGGCCTCCGGCGCGGTTCTCACCGCACCGCGGGATTCGAGAAGATCGAGCAGCTCGTCGGACTCGCCCGCGCGGCCATCGATGCCGCGCGCGCGAAGCAACCGACGCATCTGTCGCTGAAGCTGGCGCCGCGGACTCTCCGAAGCCCTCGTGACTCGACCAACCACGACCGAGCCGCCGGGGTCGAGCACGCGAAACGCCTCGGCGGCCACGTGTCGCGAGTCGAGTAGGTGCAGGCTTCGTGAGCCGAAAACGACGCTGGCCGAAGCGTCGGCGACCGGCCAAGCACTTCTCGCGTCGGCGAGGTGGAGCTCGAGAGCGCCTTCATCCGGAGAAAGGCGAGCGCGAAATTGCTCGAGCATTCCGCTGGAGGCGTCCATGCCGACGTAGCGTGTCTCCAGGCGCTGAAACTCGGCGCCGATTTCTCCGGTGCCGGCGCCGACGTCCACGACGGCGTTCGACTTGGTTTGGACAAGGTCGAATACGGCGTGGGCGATGATGCGGCGAGCCGACGGTGGCAGGCCAGCGCGCGAATCGAACGACTCGGCCTGCGCGTCGAAGGAGTGTTCTGTTTTTTCCCGCATGGTCGAACCGTGGCCCGGGCTGCCGTGCCAAAAGCCCCCGCGAAACCGCGCCGCCTGAAATGGAAATTGACGGCGGCCCAGCTGGCCATCATCGTAGGCCGGGTAGGGCTTGGGCGGCAATTTGCCTCGGGAGGCTGGATGTCTCGGATCGTAGCTTGGTGTGTCTTCGTTTTGGCTGTGCTCGCGACTTCGTCGGCGAGAGCCGATCTGTCCGTCACCTTGACGGCGACGAAAGACGCGACGATTTACAGCACCCTGACGTCGAACGTGTCCGGATTCTCGATCCAGCTCATGGCGGGCCGGGTCGGAGTGGCGGGAAGCTGCGCCGCCAATAGCATTTGCGGGGCCACTGAACGAAGCCTCGTTCAGTTCAACTTGACCTCGATTCCACCGGGTTCGGATGTCACGAATGCGGACCTTCGGCTCTATCAAGTGGGGTCGACCTCGACGGTCGGGTCTGCGACCATCACCGCTAGCCGAGTCACTGGAGCGACGTTCTGGGGCGAAAACGGAACGCCGAACCCGAATGACGCGACGCAGGCGGCGATCGGTCGCTCTTCGTTTTTGGACGGCGTATCTTGGCGCCGCCGTCGCGAAAACAGCTCCGGGACCGCGTGGTCGCTGGCCGGCGGCGATTTTCTCGGGGCGAGCGCCTCGGTGTCCACCGCGATTGGTGGGGATACGACGACCCCCATCTTGCGCACGTTCTCGAGCACCGCGATGAACAACGACGCAGAGTTCTTCGTCGACAATCCCTCTTTCAACTACGGGTGGATCATTCGCGGCAATGAAGGCGTCGAAAACACGATGCGGCGGTTCGCCTCGCGAAACAACACGGGCATGCCCTGCGGCGCCGGCTGTCGGCCCCAGCTCTTCGTGCAGTACGAGCTGCCGCTCGGGCAAGTCTGCAGCGTCAACGGCGACTGCGACAGCGACCGCTGCGTGGCGACGGCCAACCCGGGTATCAAGGTGTGCTGCTCGGCGCCTTCGTGCTCTTCCGGCGGCCAGTGTTTCGGGGCCGGCTACTGCCAGGCGGGTTCGGGCACGTGCACGAGCGATCCGCTCAGCAACGGCACGCTCTGCGCCGATCCGAACCCCGGCAACGTGTGCTCGCGCGGTGAGTGCAACGGCGGCGGCGCGTGCGTCGAGCGCGCCGATCCCGGCAGTGGCGGCACCATTTGCCGCGCTTCGACCGGCACATGCGACCCGCAAGAGGTCTGCACGGGGAGCAGCGCCAGCTGTCCGGGGAACGTGGTGCTCGGCAACGGCACCCCGTGCCCGACGGGTGCCGACAGCAATCCCTGCACTCAAGACATCTGTAACGGAGTGAGCGGGCCGTGCACCCACCCAGCGGGGAACCCGGGGACTCTTTGTCGAGCCAGCGCTGGGATCTGCGACATCGCCGAGACGTGCGACGGCGTTTCGACGACGTGTCCCGCCAATGGTTTCCAGCCGCCGACCACCCAGTGTGCGGGTCCGAGCTGCGTCAACGCGACGACGTTTCAGCCGCCGACCCTCTGCAACGGAAGCATGGCGAGCTGCCCGGCAGCGCCGCCGCCGACCTCCTGTGCCCCGTTTACCTGCTCTGGAAGCTCGTGCACGGGTGGCTGCACCGACGATACGGACTGCTCCGCGGGCAACTATTGCGCGGCCCCCAACTGTCTTCCAAAAAAGAGCAACGGTACCGCCTGCACCGCGTCGAACGAGTGCATTACGAACCAGTGCGCCGACGGAGTGTGCTGCAACACCAATTGTGGCGGCAGCAACCCCAATGACTGCCAATCTTGCGCCACCCCCAACGCGGGAACGTGCACGCCGCTTCCGGCGTCGACGGCCTGCCGGGCGTCTGCCGGCACGTGCGACATCGCCGAGGTCTGTAACGGCGTGAGCACGGCGTGCCCGGGGGATTCCTTCCTCCCAGCGAGCACGGTCTGCCGGGCGGGCATGTGCTCCGCAGGCTCCTCCACGGTGGAAGCCAACTGTCCCGGAACCGGCCCGACCTGCCCGAGCGAGCAGATCATCAATTGCGCGCCGTTCGCTTGCAACGGGCCGCTCTGCCACACCTCGTGTACGAACGACAACCAGTGTCTCGTCGGCAACTACTGCGCCAATGGGAGCTGCGTCCCGCAGAAGGTCAACGGCATTTCGTGCGGCGCGTCGAACGAGTGCGTGAACGGCTTCTGTGTGGATGGCGTGTGCTGCAACAACGGATGTCTGGGTCAATGCGAGGCGTGCGACATCAACCCGGGCACATGCAACCCTGTCGTGGGAGATCCGCGGGGGACTCGCCCACTGTGCTCGACCGATGGCTCGCTCTGCGGTGGCCAATGCAACGGCGTCGTGACGACCGGCTGCACGTTCCCTGGGGCGGCAATCGAGTGCCGAGCGGCTTCCTGCGACTCGGGTGTCGCCACGGTCCGGGCGGTGTGCGATGGCACAGGCAACTGTCCGGCGGAGCAGACGATGGCGTGTGACCCGTTTGTCTGCTCGACCACCGCATGCTTCGGCACTTGCGTGGTCGACAGCCAATGCAACGACTCGAGCTTCTGCATGGGTGGCAACTGTGTGCCGGAGTTCCCGAACGGGGACGCCTGCGGCTCTCCGAATCAGTGCGCGAGTGGGTTGTGTGTCGACGGCGTGTGCTGCGACGGTCTCTGCACCGGGCAGTGCGAAGCCTGTGACGTTTCGAGTTTCGAGGGTGCGTGCACCCCGGTCTTGGGCGACCCCCGGGGAGGTCGGCCACTTTGCGCGACGGACGGCTCGCTTTGTGGCGGCACTTGTGACGGCACGACGGTCGTCTCGTGCGTGTACCCGACAACCGGCTCCGTATGTCGGGACGCCAGCTGCGCGAGCGATCAGGCGATTCTCGGCGCGTTCTGCGACGGCCAAGGTGCTTGCCCACCGGAGATCCGGCAAGATTGCTCGGGCGCTGGTTGCTCCGGCGATCTCTGCGCGGGCGGCTGCGTCGTCGACCCAGATTGTCTAGTCGGTGAGTTCTGCTCCGGCGGGGTTTGCCTGCCGCAGGGTGCTCTCGGCGATCCCTGCGCCGCCGGTTCTCAATGCGTGTCCGGCGCGTGCACCGATGGATTCTGCTGCTCGCGGGCCTGTACGGGTCAGTGCGAGGCGTGCAATGTGCCGGGCAACGAGGGGGCCTGCACTTCTGTCGTAGGGGCTCCGGTCGGCACTCGGCCGCCGTGCGCTACGGACGCGTCCGCTTGCGCCGGCGCCTGCGACGGCGGTCTCGGGACGGCGTGCACGTATCCCGGTCAGTCGACTCAGTGTCGCGCGCCCGCGTGCAGCGCAGGAGTGGCCACGTTGGCGGCCAACTGCATCGGAAGCGGTGCTTGCCCGGGCACCCAGACCCAGGTGTGCCCCGGTAGCTGCGGCGGAAACCTTTGTGCTGGTGGGTGTACGACCGACGCGAACTGCGCGGCCGGCGAATTCTGCTCGGGCGGTGTGTGCTTGCCGAAGAAGCTCATCAGCGAGGCATGCAGCGGTCCGAGCCAGTGCCTGAGTGGTTTCTGTATCGACGGATTCTGCTGTGACACCGACTGCACGGGTCAGTGCGAGGCGTGCGATGTGCAGGGTTCACTCGGGTTCTGTTCGACCGTGATGGGCGCGCCCCATGGCGGGCGAGGGGCGTGTGTCGGCTTCGGACCTTGCGCGGCGAATTGCACGGGCGCATCCAACCTGAGTTGCTCGTCGCCCGATTCGACCACCGTGTGCGGGGTGGGCTCGTGCACCGGTGGTGTGGCGACGAATCCCCCGACGTGCAACGGCGCTGGCACCTGCCTCGAGCCGACGGTGTCGAGCTGTGCGCCGTTCCTCTTCTGCGACGGTGAGGCCTGCGCCACGACGTGTACCGACAGCACCGAATGCGCGGCTGGATTCGAGTGCCTAGGCGGCAGCTGTGAGCTCCCGGGGCCCGACGGCGGCGCCGGCGCGGCTGGCATGGGCGGAATGACGGGAGCCGGCGGCGCGACCATGATGGACGGCGGTGCGACCGGAGGCAGCGCCGGCACCATGGCAACTGGTGGGACCGGCGGAGGCGGCACCGGCGGCACCGGCGGCGGCACGAGCGCTGGCGGTAGCGCCGGCACGGTCAGCGATGCTGGTCCTGATGGCGGTACCGGAAGCGACCCCGAAAAGACGGGTGGATGCAGCTGCCGCGCGGCGGGATCGGAGAGTGCGCATGCGTGGTGGCTCGCGCCGCTCGCAGCAATCATGGTTGCTCGGCGTCGTCGGCGCCGAGCCGCCTGAAACGGTCGCCCGAGGGGCCGTATTAGAGCAGGCGGGCGATGTCGCGCGCCTCGGCGAGCTCGTCGCCGTCGCTCCCGTAAACGCCACGGTATTCCGACGGTAGCTGCGCCGCGATGAGGTGCCCCACGACGTCCATCACTAGCCGGCGGTTTCGCCGGGTCTTCTCTTTGATGGTCCGGGCGCTGACCGCACGTCCGAGATGAAGGTGAACCTCCGCGCGGTGCAGCCGCTCGTCGCCGATGGGAACCATTCTCTCGGAACCAGTGACGCCGAGCGCAATGATCGTGCTCGACTCGTCGTCCACGTAGCGCGACACGGCGTCGAGGGTTCGTTGCATCGTTGCGGTTCGGCTGCGCGTCCCTTCGACGAACACGATCGTGTGGTCGCCGGCCGCTCGGCGCTCCGCGACCGCGGCGAGAGTGGTCTTGGCGAGCCGAGCGACCTCTCGTCGGGTCATCACCGCTTCCCCCGAAGCGCGGCTGACGCTCTGAGGAGTTTTGATCGTGCCGAAGCTCAGGCTCGAGAATCGGCGACTGACGTCGGAGTACACCTTCGGGCCGGTGACGACGGTCAAAGCCCCCGCGATGTCATCGCAGCCGGCCTCGTGCAGCATCGCCTCGAACAAGTTGGCGTCGGCAAAGGATAGGTGGTTTGCCAAGAACGTGACTGGGCCGCGCCGCGCCGCGTCGAGCACGTCGACGCCGTCCAGGCTCGAGCCTGGGGCGATGAGCGCGCCCGCCATCGCGTGGTTGAGCTTTCGAGCCAGCGCGTTCGGCGGGTGGTAGCCCCACTCTCCTCCCGTCGCGGCGACCCGTTCGCCCATTTCGCGGAGCTCTTCGCTCGTGGCTTCGCCGACGACGGCGGTGACGCGCGCCCGCATCGATTCGGTGGCTTCTGCCGCGCTCGAACGGATCGAATCGACGATGACGTCGACGAGCTCTTGGCGGTTCGGCGACAGCACGGCGGGGAGGATGCCACCGTCGGCGGCGCCCTCGCCGTCTTTTTCTCCGGTTTCGGCAGTGCGGTCGGCCTTCCGCGCAGAAGTGTTTCGGCGCCCGGCGGCCCTCGATTAGTATTGGGGCGGTGGAACGGCGGGCGCATGAGCGATACCAGATTTGGCTACCGGTCCGGATAGAAGGGCTCGACGACGGGGTTGCCGTCAGTCACGACGCCAGCAAACGAGGCTTGAAAATCGTTTCGCGGGGCACGCTGGAGCCCGGGGCGGAGATAGACATCGCGTTTCGACTTCCGCCGGAGTCCGAATCCGAGAGGACCGTGCGTGGGCGCGTCGTGCGCGTCGGTCCGAACGAACTCGATCCCAATGGGCTTTGGCCCAACGAGATGGCCATCGAATTCGTCGACGCGATACCGGAGCTCGAATCGTTACTCCAAGTCACGAGGACCCCGGCCCGGTCGAGCGCGCCGCCTCGAGGCGATTAGATCTCGGCGAACACTACTCTTCGATGCCGGCGGCGATGGGGTCCTCGACCATGTCCTGCAGAATCATCAGCGATTTCTGTGCGTAGAGCCCGTCTTCGATGCGCTCGTCGTAGGTGAAGCGCAGCGTGGTGACCGGCTTGGCGCGGACCTCGCCATTTTCCGCCACGGGCGTCTCTTTCGTGCGCCCGATGACACAGAAAATCGGCACGTTCCCGTACTCGTAGAGGTGGTGATATGCCGCGTCCATCTTCAGGCTGCCGAGATTCGCGATGACGAGGCTCGCGAACATCGGGTCGCCGTCGATGTATGACTTGGGAAACAGGCCGAGGGCGTCCACGACGTTGGAGAGCTTCATCAGCGCTCTGAGGCCGAACCCCGGCAGAACGAGCAGTCCGCCAAGCTCCTTGTCGACGCGGCTCTTCTTGTTCGAACGCCCTTCGGCGAGCTGTGAGTAGTACCCCGCGACCATGTCTTCGAACGACTGGTGCGGATCGAGCTCGCGTTTGACCATGATTACGGGGGACTTGTCGTCTTTGCGCTTCTTCGCAGAGTAGGTGACCCAAATCCCGTTGCGGACCCACAATCGGCCGCCAGCCACGAATCGATTCAAGCGGGGCCGTCGGTCGATGACTCGGACGGCGCACCAGAGGACGACGTGGAAAATCGAAACGGGCGTTTCGGGGTGTCTGTCGTTGAACTCTTCGATGAACTTCTGGGTTTTCGTGACATCGAGCTCGAGATCGAAGTAGACGGCCGATTCGTTCGCCCCCCGCATGAGGTAGGGCATGATCCGGCGATACGCAGGGATGTCCTCGGCGAGCTTGCCGTCCGGGCGCGTGTTAATCATCGCGCCCGAGCGTAGACCAAGGGGCAACCGTGGCGCCACTGTCTCGCGTCGATGGGGCGCGGCCGGCGCGCGTCGCGCTACAAGAGACCGCGGTGGCGGAAGTAGTCGATGGCGTCCCGAATCGTTTCGTTGATCGGGCGAAACGAGGCACCGAGCTCTTCTCGAACCAGCCGGTTCGAATAGAACGACGGGCGGAGCGAATACTCGTAGAACTCCGGCGTGATTTCCGGCTCCGAACCCCTCTTCACGGCCACCTTGGCGAGCGCGGCGATGGCCGCTCTCGCGACCCCGACTGGGATCTTTCGATACCTGCGTTCTTTGCCGGTCACGCGGTTGATGGCGTTCATCAATTCTAGCGTGCTGAGGTTGTGGGCGGTGGCGAGGTATCGCTGCCCACGTCTGCCCTTCAGGGCGGCCAGCACGTGCGCTTCGGCCGCGTCCCGAACGTCGACGTAGCTGGCGCCGCCCTCCGTGTAGAGGGGTGGGCCGACGGCTTTGGCGGTGTTGATGATGATCTGCCCCGAAGGTGTCGGTCCGATGTCGCCCGGACCGAGCACGACGCCGGGACACACCACTCGGAGATCCAGACCCCACCTCGCGAAGTCTTCGGCGAGCTCGCGGCTGTGGTACTTGCTGCGACCGTACGGAAAGTCGATGGCCCACGACTCGAAGGCTGTATTTTCGTCACCCAGGGAGCCGGGCTCCGGTCGGCCGACCGAAACGATGCTTGCTGTGTAGACGACGCGCTCGGTTTCGGCCCGTCGTGCCGCCTCGAGCATGTTGAACGTGCCGCTCATGTTGACGCGGTACATCGGCGTCGGATCCGGCATGTACGCCTTGTAGACGGCGGCGGCGTGGAAGACCGTATCGACCCCAGCGACCGATTTCTTGCAGTCGTCGATGTCGAGCACGTTGCCGCGGAGGATCTCGACGTCGAGGCCATCGACGTTGAACGTGCTTTCGTTCGGAAGGGCGAGGATGCGCACGTCGACGTCGCGCTCGAGCAGCGCTTTGACGATCGATGAGCCGAGGAATCCGCAACCTCCGGTCACCAGTGCCTTTTTCATGCCGCGTTTATGCGAGCGACGGCCGTCCGACGCAACGGTCCAAGCCGCTCTTTCCGCCCGGGCGGCGCCTTGTTAACCCGAGGGCGATGGCAACCGCGGTAAAAACGGGAGCGGATCTCGATTGGGACAGCGTCGAGGCCGAGGCGATTGCGCATTTCAAGGCGCTGCTTCGGATCGATACCACCAACCCTCCCGGCAACGAGATCGAAGCGGCGAAGTACATCGCCCGGGTGCTCGACAAGGAGGGGATCGACTACCAGATCTTGGAAAGCGAGCCCACGCGAGCCAGCTTGGTCGCGCGGCTTCGGGGCACGGGTAAGAAGGACCCGCTCTTGCTGAATGGGCACCTCGACGTCGTGCCCGTCGACGCGGACAAATGGGAACACGAGCCGTTCGGAGCCGTCGAGGCGGATGGATGCATCTGGGGCCGAGGCGCCATCGACATGAAGAACATGGTGACGATGGGGCTCATGAGCCTGATTCTGCTCGCGCGGCAAGGCATCGAGCTCGATCGTGACGTCATCTTCGCGGCCGTGGCTGACGAGGAGGCCGGCTCGCACAAAGGAGCGCTGTTCCTCGTCGAAGAGCATCCGGAGCTCGTGCGCGCCGAGTACGTGCTCAACGAGGTGGGTGGGCACACGCTCTACATGGGCGACACCCTCTACTACCCGATTCAGGTGTCCGAAAAAGGGATCTGCTGGTTCGAGCTCACCGCCTCCGGCGAGCCGGGCCACGGCTCGATGCCGCATCCAGAGAACGCCGTCGTCAAGATCGCGCGAGCCATCGACAAGCTCGGTCGAACGCGCCTTCCTCAGCACAACACCGAGATCGTCGAGGAGTTCGTGCGGGCGCTCGCCGCGGGGGCACCGTTCCCGCAGAGCAAATTGCTGCCGTTGATGCTGAGCCCGACCCTCGCGCCGAAGCTGCTCGACGTGCTCGAGAAGCAAAACCGCGATCAAGCCATCGGGCTCAACGCGATGCTTCGAAACACGGCGTCGCCGACGATGTTGTCCGGCGGCACGAAAGTGAACGTGATCCCGTCGAACGCGAGCGTTCGGGTGGACGGGCGCGTGATACCGGGGCAACGCATCGATTCGTTCATCCAGGAAATTCAAAAGGTCGTCGGCGACGAGCTGAAGATTACCGTGCTCGACCAGCACGACGGTACCGTGTTCGACACCCAGACGCCGCTATACGATGCGATTTGTGGAGCTCTCGTCGCGCGCGAGCCGCGGGCGGTTCCGGTGCCCTACATGATTCCAGGATTCACGGATTCGTTCGCCTACGCCCGCCTCGGCGCCACTTGCTACGGGTTCTCTCCAGTCAAGTTGCGGCCGGACCTCAACTTCACGCGCATGTACCATGGTCACAACGAGCGCATTCCCATCGACGGCTTCACGTGGGGGCTACAAGTGCTCTACGGGCTCGTGCGTGACTTTTGCCGGGCGGTGCCTTCGTGAGCCGTCGGACCATTCAGGTCACCGATCGGCTCTACGACTACATGCTGCGTGTCGCAGTGCGCGAGCCCGACGTTCTCGCGCGACTTCGAGAAGAAACCAATCAGCTGGCCGAGGCGCAAATGCAGATTTCGCCAGAACAGGGTCAGTTGATGTCTCTGTTGGCGGAGATGCTCGGCGCGAAGCGGTGCCTCGAGATCGGTGTGTTCACCGGCTACAGCTCGACGTCCGTCGCGCTGGCGCTGCCAGACGACGGAAAGATCGTCGCGTGCGACGTGAGCGAGGAGTGGACGAACATCGCTCGCCGCTACTGGAAAGAGGCGGGGGTGGCCACGAAGATCGACTTGCGAATTGCGCCGGCTCTCGAAACGCTCGCGGGGCTCGTCGAAGCCGGGGAAAGCGGCCGCTACGATTTTGCGTTTATCGACGCGGACAAACGCAACGTCGACGCCTACTACGAGCGCTGTCTAGAGCTCCTTCGTCCCGGCGGCCTCGTGAGCATCGACAACGTGCTGTGGAGTGGCTCGGTGGCAGACCCCGGAAACGACGGCGAAAGCACCCAAGCGCTCCGGGCGCTCAATGAAAAGGTCGGTCGCGACGAGCGCGTGTCGATGAGCCTCGTGCCTATCGGAGATGGGTTGATGTTGGCGCGAAAGCGCTGAAATCGGTGTCGGGGAACTTGCCCTCTCGGGATGACGCGCGGCATCATCCGTAGAGTGCGGCTGATCCGTGAGGTGCGGCTGTCGTCGCCCGCCAGGCGGGCGCCCGCGCGGGGCAAAGGGCAGGGAGCGACATGATTCCCTTCGTCGGGTCCCTCCAGTTCATCCCGTTCCTCGCGGCATTCGTTTTTCTCGCGGTGCTCGGGGTGACCGCGGCGGCTCTGTGGAGCTCGCTGGTTTCGAGCTTGGGCGGCCCCGTGATCGCGGGTTTCGCCGCGTTCGGCATCGCGCTGGCAGTGTTGCTCGTCGCCGAGTCGAGCCTGCGATTCGTCGATCGTCGTCGGCGTCCGAAGTTCGTCGTCAACCTCCACACCTTGGCGGCGAATCAGAAGCTCGAGCTCGAGACCATTGGCGGCAAAGGGCTGGGCGTGGCCCGTCTGCAGCGCCTGGGCGTGCCGACACCCGAAGGAGTCGTGCTGACGTCCTCGTTCGTGAGCACGTGGCTCGGGGTCGCCGCGACGCGCAAGGACGACCCGTGGAGCGTCCTGCCGCCGGAAGCCAAGCGACAACTCGAAGCCTTCCTTCACAGCTGCCGTGGCAGCAAGATCATCGTCAGAGCTTCGTTCGCCGCTGAAGACAGAGAAGCTTCTCATCCCGGTGTGTTTCAACACGTGAAAGACGTGGACGCGGGTCACCGCGCTGCCGTTGCGGCCGCCGTCTTGCACGTGTGCCGCTCCGCGGAGGCGCCGTCGGCGCTCGAGTACCGACGACGAAAGAAAGTCGTCAAGGCTCTGCCCCGGGCGGTCCTCCTCCAACGTCAGGTGGACGGCGACGTGACTGGCGTCGTGCAATCCCGGTCGCCGGACGGGCGAACGGATTGCACCGTGATCGACTACGCTCGCCGGCGCTCGCCGATACGCAGCGTGCGATACGATCTCGTGCGCGGCGAGGCGGTGCCGATCGCGCCCAGCGGCAGGCTCGCCGAGACACCGGGGTGGATGACTCGGTTGAGTCTGCTCGCGTTGGCGCTCGACGAAGACGTGGGCGGATGCGTTCAGCTCGAGTTCGCCGTGGTGGAGGAGCAGCTGTGGATTCTGCAGGTCCGTCAGGTCGGCGTACCGAAGCGCAAGTGCTGGCTGAGCTCCGGCGGGCCTCTGACGGCGCCGAAGTCTCGACTCACTCGGCTCGTGCGCGAGGTGCGAGGCGGACCGGAAGTGCTCGCCGAGGCGATGCGCGAAACGATCCGCGTCGGCGGACTCGGCGATGGACCGACCGAGGACGAGCTCCGGGAAGTGCACGGTGTTCGCTTCGTCGAAGTCACGGCGCTGCGGCGGGCACTAGCTCAGCAGGCGCGCACGCTCTTGCTGAGGACGCCGCTCTTTCACGTGATCAACCTGATAGGCCCAGTGCTCAGCCGAGGGTTGAGCAAAGTCCCTGCCGCCGGAAGCGACGCCATCCGCGCCTGGTCGAAGCTCCGATCATGGCATCGTCGGAACGTGGCGCCCCTGGCGCGCGACCAGGCCCGCTACCTCGTACGCCGCTGGATGATGGATTCCGCGGCTAGCGCTCTTCGCTACGACTTCGCCGAGGACGAGAGCCGAAGGATGCGCGCTGCGTTCCGGTGGATCCTCGAACGACGAGCGCGCACCTGTGCCGCCGAGATTGCACGCATCACGGCCTTGTTCGGCACGGCCGAGCAGCAGCTACCGGAGGCGGTTGCCGAGGTGCTCGGACGCGCGGCTCAAGGATGGAGCGGGATGTTCATCGGCGACGGCTTTCGACACGCGAGCTTGGCCGAGCTCGACCGATGGGTCAGTGACCCGTCGGCGCGTGAGGCGATGGGCAAGGACTGGGCCGCCCAAGCCGACAAGTATGCCGAGGGCGGCGAAGAGCCACCCGCCGACAGAATGTTCGAGCCGCCGCTGGTTCGGCGCCCCGAAGCCGAGTCGAAGTTGCGCGTCATCGGCCTGGTGGATGGCGTGGCCAATTCACACGCCGCGGTCGTGCTCAAGCCCGACGAGCCACCTTACGCTGGCACAATCGTCGTCTTACCCGACGGTCGAGCGGATTTTCGCCATCAGGTGTTGAGCGCGCGCGGTGTGGTGTTGACCGGCGGTGGAACGCTGTCGCCGATGGCGACGCTCGCCGCCGAGCTCGGCGTTCCAGCGGTGGTTTGCGTCGATGCGACGCCAGTGACCAGATTTCCCAACGGACATCCCATCGCCATCGATGGGCGTTCCGGGGTGGTGCGTTTCTGATGACCGGGTTCGTCGTCGCATTCGCCTGCTTGGTGGCCACGCTCGTGACCGCTGGCATGCTCGCCGGGGCACGCCGGCTAGTCGACGAGTACATCTCGGCCGAGGACGCATCGATGCCTCGCTACGCCGGTTGGCTGGCCGTGCTGCTCGCGGGGCTGGCGGCGCTGACTTTCTTCGAGTCTGGATGGATTTTCCTGTTCCTCGGTGGCGGGCTCACCTTCTGGCTCTTTCTCGGCGCCGCGATTGAAGTGCGAGGCAGCGAAGGGCGCCAGCGTCTGGGTTTCATTCAGCTCTACGTCGGCCTGTTGCTCGTCACCTACGCCTACTTGCACGGTAAAGGCCTGGTCGAAGGCATGGTGGCGTCGTCGGTGTTTACCTTCGCGTTGCACCAGACATCTGCGGAGCTCGGTCTGCCGGCCCTCGCCGCGGTGCTCGGCGAATCGACCACCGTGCTCGCTGGCTCCGAAGGGCGGGTGAGCGATCTGGTCGATGCGTTTTCCGGCAACATCGGTCCGCTCATCGCGCTGACCTCGTTCGGCTTTGCCCACTATTGTTTCGCCTACCTGGCGGACCGGACAACGCCCAACTTCGGCACCCAGCTCTTGCCCGGCGCGATGGTCGCTTCCCTAGTGTTTGCGGGCGTGAGCGCCGGCGTTTGGATCGGATTCTCGCAACCGCTGCTCGCCGATGCGTTTCGGTTCGTCTTCTTCGTGATGCTTCCGTTCTTTGTCGCTGAGGGGCTGGCGTCCGTGGGATGGCTCGCGCGATCGCTCAGGACGAGCAACTTGCTACTGCTCCTGCTCGCGGCGCTGGGGCTCTTCGTGACGCCGGTTCTCGTCGCGCTCGCCGCGCTCGGTTGGATTGCCCAAGTCGGACGTGTCCGAGATCTCGGGCCGCTGCTCTCGACCGTGGAGAAGCGCATGCGACGACCGCGCCTGAGCGCGGCGGTATATTCCGGAGTTGGAAGCGCCGCGCTGATCGCGGCGCTAGGGGCGCTTCAGCACTCGACACTCGGAAAGATTTCGCCACTGCTCGGCGCCCCCTCCGAGACGTGTGCGGACATCAAAGTCGTTGGGTCTGCGAAGCAGCGCGCGATCACCTACAGCTCGGCCGATCGAATCTTCACCATGGACGTCGACGAAACCCCGATCGATTCGCCGCTCGTCGACATCGATGCCGCCGCCGCAGCGTGTGAGAGTCAGGGCAAGCGGCTGTGTACGTCGGACGAGTGGTACATCGGCTGTCTCTGCACCTACCCGGGAGAATCGAACACCGGGCTGAAGCTCCGGGCGAACTACACGCTGGTCTATCGAGTCTCGAAGGAAAAAGAAGAAGGTGACGAGCGGCGCAGAGAGGACGAAACGGCAAGCATGCTGCATGGATCCAGCGAAGTCGTGTCACCGGTCGTGGGCGCGACCGGCGTCTTGATGGCGGGTCCCAACGACGCGTTTCGGTCCGACTACGCCGTCGACTGTCGTTACCGGAGCCTCTTGACCCGCAAGGCGCTCGAGAGGCACCGTTGGCCGTTCATCGGCGCGCGCTGTTGCAAATAGAGTCGGCCGCGCTCAGCTCGCATCGGCTGCGAGAGCCCATACCGCCAGCTCTCCGAGCTGCAGCCGTTGGCCGTCGCTTCGATCTTTCCAATATGCGCCCAGGTATTCGTGAAATATCTGCACGGCCAAGGCTCCAACGGGGTGCCCGTCGGGAGCGCCCTGCCGTTGCGCCTCCCATTCGGCTTGGCCCCACGCCTTGGCTCGAAGATCCGCGGAGCGAGCTGGGCCGAGCCCAGCGTCCAAGTAGGCCATCGCGCCGGCCACTTGGCGCGGCACGTCCGCCAGCTTTGCGGGCTCCTCGATGCCATCGGCGGTGAGCAGCGCGGCGAACGTGGCGTGGTTGGCGGCGAGCCCGGCGTAGCGGAGCACGACGGCATCAGCGTGCGGGTCCAGCTCGGTGTGGGCCTTGCCGTCGATGCGACGTCGCGAAGCGCGAACCGCGTCGATGGTCTTTTTCTCGATGGCGATGACTGCCGCAAAGGCTTCACTTCGCGCCTTTTGCGCCACGGACGGATCAATTCGCCCTAGGGCCCACCCCTCGGCGGTGTCCAGGGTGGCCGCCGCAAGCCCGCGGGCGCTGGGTGGAACGCAGCTCCTCAGGCCGTAGTGGGCGAGGGCGTTGCACAGAAACACGAGTCCCTTGTGCGTCCGGTCGCCCGAACGGCAGCCGCGCGCCGCGCGCTCGAGCTCTGCCGGCGCGGCGCCGGTGAGCTCGTCGCCACCGTAGACGAGTGGAAGGGAGAGGCGCCTTTTCATGGCCGCGGGCGAACCTTACGATGGCGGAGCATCATGGAGCGAGCGATGTGGTTGGGGCTCGGAGCAGTCGTGCTCGTCGGCGCCGGTTTCGCCTCCACGTCGCCCTGGGCTGATGCGGTCTCGCCGCCCAAAGACCCGCTGGCGCTCGAGCCGAGCAATGAGCTCGTCGTGCGTGCCGAGCCCGAGACCGAGCCCGAGACCGAGCCCGAGATCGAGATCGAGATCGAGACGGCCGAGCTAGTGGATCCGCTCAGTCAGCGATCGCTTTGGCCGGTGGCCGACGATGAGGAGAACGACGATTGGTTGGGTCGGCCGACCCGCGGGACGCAATATTCGCTCACGCGAGACGATCGCCGGGTCAACCCGTGCGAGGCGCCGGACCCAGGTTTCGGAGTCTTGGCCGATTGGGTCCACGTGCGGCCCATGGGGCAGTTCGTGGCGCCCCGGCTCGGGACCTTGTCCGAGGATGGCCACTTCGATCTCGTCGTGCACTTTCACGGCCACCGCCCGGCGCGCAAAGAGCTGGCGAGATCGGGAGAGGACCTAGTCTTGCTCGGCGTGAGCCTCGGCATCGGGGCAGCCTACGGTCCGCCGTTCTCCGATCCGATGCTGTTCGAAAAACTCGTCTCCGAGGTCGAGACCAAGATCGCCGCAGGCGCCGCCGTACCGTCCGCCGAGGTTCGTCGCATCGCGCTCACGAGTTGGAGTCGCGGCTACGAAGCCATCGAGCACATTCTGGTGCAACCCCTCGGGCGCAAGGTCGATGCCCTCGTATTGCTCGACAGTCTGCACGCCTCACGGGATCGGGCCCGACAGGAAGAGCAGCTTGCCCGTTTCGTTCGTTTCGCTAGACGAGCCGTCGACGGGGAAAAGTTCTTTTTCGCTTCGCACTCGTCGATAGACCCGCCGGACTACGCTTCGACGACGGAGACAGTGCACTCGCTCTTGAACCAGCTCGGCTATCGGCCGCGTCCGGCGCGCCGGCGCGACCCGCTCGGGCTCGACTTGATCGAGTGGTTCTCGAAGGGCGACTTTCACGTCCGCGGGTACAGCGGCAACGGCAAGCTCGACCACTGCGCTCATTTTGGGGTTTTCCCCGACGCGTTGCGCGCCCTCGGGTCTCGTTGGCAGCGCTCGACCGGGCAGGACCCCGCGCCGCCGTCCGAGTAGGGATTCTGCCGGGTTTTACGAGCGGGATCGCCCCCTCCCGGCCTCGGACCGTCCATCGCGAAACGTTCGCGAAATACTCGCCCGCCTAGAGGGAATACAGGCGCAACCGACGGCCGAACCCCAACGAAGAGGACGCGAACACGATGGAAGGGATCAACGGAGCCGATACCGGCTGGATGATGGTTTCCGTGGCGCTCGTCATGCTGATGACGCCAGGGCTAGCACTGTTTTACGGCGGCATGGTCCGTTCGAAAAACGTGCTGAGCACCTGCATGCACAGCTTCTTCGCGATGGGCCTGATGACACTTCAATGGATTTTCATCGGTTACTCGCTGGCCTTCGGCGAAGACACCGGGAGCGGTTTCATTGGCGGCTTGGACTTTGCGTTCCTCAACGGCGTTGGTCTCGAGCCGAACGGTTCGATTCCACATCTTCTGTTCATGGCGTTTCAGATGATGTTCGCGATCATCACCCCGGCGCTCATTTCCGGTGCGTTCGCCGAGCGACTCAAGTTCAGCGCCTACGCGGTCTTCATTCTTCTTTGGGGCACGCTCGTCTACGACCCGATTTGCCATTGGGTTTGGGGTCCAGGTGGCTGGCTCGCGGCTCGAGGAGCGCTCGACTTCGCGGGCGGCACCGTCGTGCATCTGTCTAGCGGAGTGAGCGCCTTGGTGTTCGCCATCGTCATCGGAAAGCGCAAGCGTCCGCGCCCGCCGCACAACCTCCCGCTCGTGCTGCTCGGAGCAGCGCTGTTGTGGTTCGGTTGGTTCGGCTTCAACGCGGGTAGCGCGCTCGCATCGAATGCGAACGCCGCGCTCGCCCTCGTCAACACGCACATCGCGGCCGCGACGGCCGGGTTCACGTGGGCGTTGGCGGAGTGGTTCACGCAAAAGAAGCCGACCGCACTCGGTGTGGCCTCCGGGCTCGTCGCGGGGCTCGTCGTCATCACGCCGGCGGCGGGTTTTGTCGGACCGATGGCGTCGGTCGCACTCGGCGCTGCCGCGGGCCTCGTCTGCTACGGGGCGGTCCTCCTCAAGGATCGCGCGGGCTACGACGATTCCCTCGATGCGTTCGGCATTCACGGTGTCGGTGGAGCCCTCGGCGCCATACTGACCGGCGTGTTCGCTTCGAAAGTTTGGAACGGCGATCCGAAGGACCCGAGCGCCGGCACCGACGGTCTTCTCGCTGGCAATTCGAGTCAGTTCGTCGAGCAGCTCATCGGAGTCGGTGCCGCCGCAGTTTACGCCGCGGTCGTCACCTTCGTTCTGCTAAAGATAATCGATGCGGTCATTGGGCTTCGTGTCGAAGAGGAAGCAGAGCGCGACGGTCTCGACGGGAGATTGCACGGCGAAGAGGCCTACCACTACGAGTAGCCACCGGGCCAACGGGTCCTGCCGCCATCTGGTGCGGGCCCTCGGGCTCGCGCTCGGCATCTGGTCGGTCGCCGCCTGCGGTGGTTCGGGCTCCTCCGGATCGCCGGGTGCGACCGGCGCGGCGGGAAGCTCGATGGCGCAAGGCGGCTCGGGCGGCTCGGGCGGCTCGGGAGCGCAAGGCGGCTCATCGGCGGGCACGGGAGGCGGCGGCGGGCTGGCGGGGCAGGGTGGGGCATCCGCCTCGGCGCCCGTCCGGACCGACGTCGAGTTTCCAACGACCGACTCGTTGACCCTCCGGGGTCACCTGACCACCGCGCCCGAAGCACCCACCGGCTCCCCAGGCGTGCTGCTCTTGCATCAGTTTCAGAGCGACGACGAGCAATGGGCGATGCTCCCGGAAGACCTGGCCGTCGCGGGCTATCGCACTCTCGCGTTCAACCTTCGTGGTCATGGGGACTCGGACCCCTACAGCGGAGCTCTCAGCAACCTCTTGAACGACCCGGACGGCGCGCCGTCGGACGTCGACGCCGCGCTTCGGTACCTGGCCGCAGACGGAGGGGCCGACGCCTCACGAATCGCAATCGTCGGGACGAGCATCGGTGCCAACCTCGCCGTGGCGTCGTCCATCGGCGCGAAGGCCAAGACCTATGTGGCTTTCTCCGCGCGGCTGCCGCCGACAGAAGCGCTCGCCGGCGCCCCCGCGGTGGGGATGCAATCGGTATTCTATCTGGCGGCGGAGCTGGACTCGGGCAATCAGGCCGCCGATGCACAGACGCTGTTCGACGCCACGTCGGATCCGCGTCGCATCGAAATCTTCGCCGGTATTTCCGACCACGGAATCGCGCTCCTGAGCAAGCAATCGACGGCGCGGGCCTTGGTATTCGACTGGCTCGACCAGGCGCTGTGAACGAACGGGAGTTTTTCGATTTCCTGCTGATCGGTTGGTTCGCGCTCGCCGGCATTACGTTCGTCGCGCTTCAGTTCATCACCGCGCCCTACGGGCGACACACCCGCCGCGGGTGGGGCCCGGAGCTGCCGGGCTGGGTGGCGTGGGCCCTGATGGAGCTTCCGGCGTTGGCGACGTTTCCGATTCTGTTCGCCCTGGGCGAGCGACAGTCGAACCCGGTTGCGATCGTGATGCTCGGCATGTGGGAGCTTCACTACTTCAATCGGACCGTCGTCTACCCGCTTCGTCGCCGGGCGGTGCTCAAGCCGATGCCCGCCGCCGTGGTGCTCATGGCCTTCGTCACGAACGTCGGCATCAACTATCTGAACGCGCGTTGGCTCTTCACCTTTGGGCCGGATCTCGACCTGTTCTGGCTCGCCGATCCTCGATTCGTCGTCGGAGCTACGTTGTTCGCCATTGGGTTCGCGATCAACGTGCACAGCGACGAAGTCCTCCGGCGCTTGAAAAAAACGAAGCCGGGTGACTACTCGATTCCCCGTGGCGGTTTCTACCGCTGGGTTTCGTGCCCCAACTACTTCGGCGAACTCGTCGAGTGGGCGGGTTGGGCCGTCGCGACCTGGTCGCTCTCCGGGCTGGCCTTCTTTCTCTGGAGCGCTTCCAATCTCACCCCGCGTGCCAGAGACCATCACCGGTGGTACCGCGAGACCTTTTCCGAGTACCCGCCGAGCCGTACCGCCCTGATTCCGTATCTGCTTTGACGCGCTCGAGCTTCGGCGAGTGAACTGGGGGCGTCGCTCGGGGTGTGAACCAGGGCTTTTCTGCGCCTGGGCGGCTCGAGCTCGGCGGGAATTTCGCTGGTTTTTCGCGAGCGTTCGCGCCGTAATGCGGCCATCGAACCGCGGCACGGTGATTGCTACCGGGCCGCCAGAGCTTTGGCGCCACCCGGTGGGCCGAGATGGAGGAGCGAATGCGCATCAGACTATTCTTCGTAGGAGCGAGTGTCGCGGGCCTAGTGGCCGCTGTCGGCTGTGGCGGATCGAGCAGCAGTGGCAGCGAGATCGCCATCGACGACGTGGGCTCGCTGTACGCCGACGCTCAGTGCAAAGCGGTGACGGACTGCTTCGGGAACGTTCTCGAGTTGTTCCAGCCCGGGGAAGACTGCGCTCAGGGCTTCGAGACGGCGTTCGACGATCAGCTCGGCGCCCTCAAGGCGGCCATCGACGACGGCCGCGTCACCTTTCATGGAGATCGTGTGCAAGCGTGTCTCGACGCCGTGTCGAGCAGCGGCTGTGATGGGCTCCTGAGAGGCGAGCCACAGGCCTGCAAGGATGCTCTTCAAGGCACGGTGGCGAGCGGCAGCAGCTGCACGCTCAACGAAGAGTGCTCCGGCGACGCGTATTGCAAGACTGGCAACGTCTGCCCGGGAGCCTGTGCGCCCCTCGAGACGGCCAACGGGGAATGCAAGTCCGACGACGACTGTTCCGTTGGGCTGATTTGCTCCGAGAGTACCGATCGCTGCACTGCCCCAGCCGGCCCCGGCAATGCGTGCGGCGGCGCCAGCGATCCGGATTGTCAGCCCGGGTACTTCTGCGTCGGCGACGACGAGGAGACCGGCGCGTCCGGCACCTGTCGTACCATCGACGAGACTTTCTCCGCCGACGCCGGAGCGGCGTGCTCGCCGACCGAGGGGCCGTTTTGCAAAGCGGGACTGGGCTGCGCGATCGAAGCCTTCGATCCCAACGACGGCTCGTTCACGGCCACCTGCAAGATGAAGGTCGCGTCGGGCGCGGATTGCGAGATTTCGTTCCCAGACATTTGCCCGCTGGGCGAGTTCTGCAAAGCGGTCGACAGTCTCGTCGGGACGTGCACGACGGCCCCAGTGGCCGGGCAAGCCTGTGAGACCGGGCCTTTCGACGACCCGGGCACCGGCGACATCTGCGCCCCGAACACGCGCTGCGAAAATGGCATGTGTCGAGGATTCCAGCGGCTCGGCGGATCGTGTGTGACGGACGACGTGTGCTTCAGCAACAACTGCAAGGACCTGACGTGCTCCAGCGGAACCGGCTGCTGACCGCCGATTGAGGAACGTCGTGAAGAAGAACCTCGGGCCACTGCTCGCCGCCGCCGTTGCGGCGGCGAGCGGCTGCGGTGGCGACGACGGCGGTGGCCCGAAGGAGCGTATCTTGCTCGACAAGACGGACGCGCTAGTTCGCGCCTCGATGTCGCTCCAAGGCAAGCGGCCGACGCTCGACGAGCTTCACCGGGTCAAGGACGATCCGCGGAGCTTCGAGGCCATCGTCGACGGCTACCTCGAGACCGCGGGCTTCGCGGAAATGATTCGCGATCTCCACAACGAGGCACTTACCGCTCGTACTGGCGCTGCCATCTACCCCGCGGGGTTTCCGGCGATTGGACCTCTCGCCGACATGGACGTGCAGCGAATCAACGTCTCGGTGACCGACGCCCCGCTTCGCCTCATCGAGCACGTGGTGATGAACGACCGGCCGTACACGGAAATTGTCACTGCGGACTACACCGTTGCGGACGAGGTCGTCGCGGAGGTTTGGGGGCTGCCCTACGAGGGTTCGGGGCCCAGCTGGGAACAAACCCGGTATCAAGATGGTCGGGCGCACGCCGGAGTGTTGAGCGACTCCTGGCTGTTCACCCGGCACTCCACGACGAGCTCCAACAAGAACCGCGGCCGGGCCAACGTCATCTCGAGAGCGTTGCTCTGTAACGATTTCATCTCGAGGCAGCTAGAGGTCGACTCGAGCATCAATCTGGCGGACGAGGACGAGGTCGCTGACGCCGTCGTCGCGAACCCCGCCTGTGCGAGCTGTCACCAGACACTCGATCCGCTAGCGAGCTACTTCGGCAGCTTTCATCCCATCTACGTGGCTTCGGACATCGAAGAATATCCGTTCGAGTTCTTCGTGCCGGAGCTCGGCGACTTCTACACGGTTCGGAGCCCCGCGTACTTCGGATATGGCGGCGGTGACGTCGCCCACCTCGGTAAGATGATCGCGGAAGATCCTCGGTTTTCGCTATGCGCGGCGACTCGCTTTTTTGCCTACTTTCACCAAGTCCCGCTCGAAGAAGTTCCTCGGCAACGGGCCGCCGAGCTCCAGGCGGTGTTGCTCGACGGTTGGAGCGCCAAGAAGCTCGCGAAAGCCATCGTGCTCGCGGACGATTTTCAGATTTCCCACATCGAGAGCGCCGACCCCGCGCTCGACGCGAACGCGATGTTCAAGATCCGGCCCTGGCAGCTGGCGCGCACCATCGACGATTTGACCGGTTTTCGTTGGGAGGCCTTTCTCGAGGTCGACTTTGGAGTCGGTCGAATCGGGCGCATCAACCTCCTGACCGACAGCTTCTTCGGTTTCGAGGTGCTCGCCGGTGGCATCGACTCTCAGAACGTGACGATTCCCGCGCACACGATGACGGCGACGACCAGTCTGGTCCTGCACGAGCTCGCTTCGCAGGCCGCGGAGAAGGTCGTCGAGGACGATGCGAAGTTCCCGAGCACCGCAAAGCTGCTCGGCGGTCGTGCTCCGTCGGAGTCGGAGGAGAGCTTCGTTCGAAGGAAGATCGTCGAGTTGCACTTGCGACTCTACGGGAGCTTCGTCGAAACGGATTCGCCGGAGACGACCGCGGCGTATCAGCTGTTCCGCGACGTGCTCGCGCACGGCGGCGACCCCAAGCGCGCATGGAAGACGTTGATCTTCACGATGCTGCAGGACTTTCGCATGGCGTACTACTGAGAAGAAATCGTGATGACGAAGCTCGCACGTAGGGACTGGCTCAAAGCAAGCGCCGCGCTCGCCGCCGGCGCCGTGGTGCCCTATTGGGCTCGTTCCGCCTTCGCGCAGCCGTCTCCCAAAAACATCGTCATCGTCATGGCGAGCGGGGGCTGGGACTCGACCTACTCGCTCGATCCAAAGCCTGATAGCCCCGACATCGACACGCCCGCCGGCACGGTCACGAGGTTCGGAGAAATCCCGATCCTGACCGACGCCTCGCGCCCGTCGGTCACGAGTTTTTTCGAGCGTTACGGGGGTCGGAGCGCCGTTGTGAATGGCGTTCAGGTTCGTTCCTTCATCCACGCGGATTGCATGAAACGAGTGCTCACGGGGACTCCGAGCGACCTCGAGCCGGACTTCGGCGCCATCACCGCGTTCGAGCACGGACGAGAGCTGCCGGTGCCGTACCTCGTGCTCGGCACGAGCGCGCTCAGCGGCCCGCTCGCCGCGATAACCGGTAGGGCAGGTACGACGAACCAGCTCGGCTCCCTGTTGAATGCGGCGGTTTACGGTGACGCGGGAGAAATTACACCGTCACGTGGATTTCGCCCCGACGACACCGAACAGGGGTTCGTCGCTCGCTACCTCGAAGCCACCGCCGCGCGGGTCCGTGCAACCCGCGGTCAAAACGGATCGAACGCAAAGCAAGTGGACAACTTCGTCAAGTCGATCGAACGACAGGAGCAGCTCCGCGAATTCGTGAAAGATCGAGGCGGTTTCGGTGAGCGTGACTACACGCCGGACCTCTCGGTCCAGACCGCGGTGGCTCTGAGCGCCCTCGAAGGCGGCCTTTGTCAGTCCGTGATGCTCGAGACGGGCGACTTCGACACGCACACGCAAAATGCCCGACAGAGCGAGCTTCAAGAAACGTTTTTCCGGGGGCTGTTGACGCTCACCGATGGTCTCGAGCAGCGAGGAATGCTCGACCGCACCGTCGTCGTCGTCATGAGCGAGATGGGGCGGACGCCCAAGCTCAACAACTCCATGGGCAAGGACCACTGGCCGGTGACGAGCGCGCTCGTCTGCGGTGCTGGGATCCGAGGGGATCGGACGCTCGGTGCCAGCGATTCGTCGCTCGGGGCGACGAGCATCGACATGAAAACCGGAGCGCCCGACGCGAACGGAAAGCAGCTACAGACGTCGAACTTCATCGCCGGCTTGATCAAGATTGCTGGCGTCGACCCCGAGCCACACTTCCCGGGGGTGGAACCGTTCGATGCGCTCTCTGTGTAGATTGGGGCTAGCAGTGTCCGCGGGGGCGCTCGCGCTCGGCGTGGCGTGCTCTTCGGGTGATTCCGACGCTCGCGACGCTGTTTGCAAATCCGAGGCGGCGCTGACTTACGACAACTTCGCTGGCCCTTTCCTTCTGGACTGGTGCACCGGCTGTCACAGCTCGGTTTTGAGCGAGGGCGAGCGACAAGAAGCTCCCGTGCAGATCAATTTCGACACGTTGGAGGACATTCGGAAGCACCAGCCGCGGATCATGGAGCGAGCGGTCCACCTTCAGAACATGCCGCCGGTGGGTGGCCCCACCGCCGAGGAACGTCGGCTGCTCGGCGAATGGCTCGAGTGTGGTGCGCCGGTGGGGACGCGGGTTTTCAGTCCAGAGCCGCCCCCACCCGAGACAGCGCTTCCGGTGCCGACCGGCGCCTGCGCCGCCGAAGTGACGTTCTTGGAGGCCGTGGCAATCCCCCGATGCAGCTCGTCGACGTGGCAGTGCGTCGTGGATTGCACCTCGATCGTTTCCGAAGACGAAGACGCGGTGAGCGAGTGTCAGGACGCTTGCGTGGCCGCCGACGAGTCTCCGGCGACCAAGCACGAGGGAGTGGAGCTGGACTGTGAAGGTTGCACCTTTCGGCAGATGAGCGCCTGCGCTTGGCAGGAGGGGTGCGCTGAACAAGTTGCCCTCCTGATGTGCTGCTTGGAGGATTGTTATTCGCGGGTAGATCCCGATGCATGTTTTGCTTCCGAGTGTGGTGGAGCGATTACCGCCTACAGCTACTGCATCGGTTTCGACAGCCCCGTTTGCATCGACCACGAATCGGGACCCACCGGTCAATGTTTCGACAAGGCGGCTCGAACCGCCCAGCGAGTCGTCGGTGACGTCGATGACTCGCGATTTCGGGTCGAACAGGTGCAATCACTGGTGCATGGTTTCCTTGGGCGATAACCCCAACGAGTGGTAGCGGGGTCGTTGCCCACTAGCGGTCGGGCCCCTCGGGCTGGCAGAATCCCGACCATGCGCTTGCTTTTGCTTTCGGGGTTCCTGACCGCGTTGCCGTTGGTCCTCGCGTGTTCGGAGGGCGCGTCGGGCAGCGACGCGGGTGCTGGTGGGGGCGCCGGTGCTGCGGGTGCGGGCGGTGGCACCGCGGGCTCGGCGGGAACTGCGGGCTCGGCGGGAAGCGCGGGCTCGACCGGCCATGCTCCGGCCACTTACCCACTGACCCCGGCGCCCTACACCACCCTCCAGATGGTGTGGGAGCCATTGATCCCACCGGAATCGACTCTCGAGATGATTCGCGCCAAAGAGCTGACGATCTACGACCTCGACCGCTTCGCCGCGGCCGGGCTCGGGGTACGCTCGGCTCCGGGCACGTCGTGGACCGAGCACGCGGACCTGGCCCCGGGTTTCGTCGAAGGCCTGCCGAGTGAACGACGGAGCTTGCTCTACGTGTGGCAAGCGGCGGATCCGCAAATCATCGATGAGGAGTCCCCGGTGCGGTTCGAGCCGTTTGCCTCGATCTTCCGTGCGAACGGGCACCTCACGCTTCAAACTTTCGAAGCGCACGTCCGCACCGCCGCCCGCATCAGCGAGGTCAGCGGTCGCCCCTTCGACTTCGCCGTTCTCGCAGGGGACTTGACCGACGGTAGCCATCAGAACGAGCTCGACTGGTTTCTCGATGCGCTCAACGGTGGCGTCATCGATCCAGATTCCGGTCAGGACGACGACCCCGTCCCTGGCCCCGGCAACGACTACAACGACCCCTTCGTTTCCGATGGGCTCGACGTCGATTGGTACGCGGCGATTGGAAACCACGAGACGCTCTACAACGGCGGCTTCTTGGCGATCACCGACGAGATGCGCGCTGCCAGTGTCGGCGAGGAAGTGTTCGATTCGAACACCTTCGAGAACGGGTTTCGTGACGGCGCGACCCCCAACGCGGACGTGCGCACGGTGGGCCCGACGCCCGCCGACGCGCGGCGTCTCATGCTCCGTCGTAGCGAGGTGCTTCAAGCGCTCACGGACGCGGCGGGCACGCCGTCCGGGCACGGCCTGACCCAGAGCGACGTGGACGGTGGCCGAGGTTATTTCAGCGTCACTCCGATCGACGGCAAGCCGATCCGACTCATCACGCTCGATACCGTCCATCCGGATCCGCCGATCCTGGGCGTCGGGTCCCTCGGGTGGATGACTGTCGAACAGTTCGACTGGTTCACGCGGGAGTTGGCGGCCGCTGACGCGGCCAACGAGCTCATCGTCGTGATGAGTCATCACCGCGCGGAGGACATCAACGCGACCAGTCCCGTATCAGAGGCGCAACTCGTTGCCGCGATGGAGGCGAGTGAAGGAGTCGTTTTGCAGGTCACCGGGCACGGCCATCGCAACCGCAAGACCCAGCACCCGGCGTCGATGCCGATGGCGAGCAGCGAGTACGGCTACTGGGAGCTCATGCTCGCATCGACCGTCGATTTTCCGATGCACAGCCGAGCGATAGAAATTGTCGACGAGGCCAACGGTTACATTTCCGTTTATGCGACGAACATCGGACACAACTCGCCGGTGGACACTCTCGCGCATGCGGCGATTCCGCTCGCCGCGGCGCGATGGCCGTTCCCGTCGCTCGAGTCGAAGCCCGACGTCGCGGGCTTTTGGGCGAGCGATTTGAGCTCGCAGAACTTGCTGTTGCGGATTCGGATCCCGGACGCGGTGGCGGACGAGTTGGCCCGGCACAGCTGGGCGACGCTTATCGAATCCACGGCGACTCTGGCGAGCTTTTCCGCGCCTTGAGAGGAAAGATGCGAAGAAGCGTTTCGATCTTGTTCATTGCGGTGGCTTGGGGGTGCTCCGACGGTAGCGCCGGTGCGAGCAATGCGACTGATGCCGGCGCGGATACGGATGGCGGAGTTGAGGGCACTGGCGGATCGCTCTCCTCGGGCGGGTCAGGCGGGTCGGGCGGGTCGCCCAGCACGGGCGGCGCCACAGGCACTGGCGGCGGCGTGGCGACGGGCGGTGCTCCGGGAACGGGCGGTGCCGCCGGCGCATCGGGCGCGGGCGGGATGGTCGGATCCGCGGGGGCGAGTGGTGCGTCGGGGACGAGCGGTGCGGCGGGTGCGAGCGGTGCGGCGGGTGCGAGTGGTACGAGTGGCGCCGCCGGCAACGGTGGGACGAGCGGCGCATCGGGCATGAACGGTTCATCGGGCATGAGCGGTTCATCGGGCACGAGCGGTTCATCGGGCACGAGCGGGGCCTCAGGCATGGGCGGCGCCTCAGGCATGGGCGGGGCACCGCCATTGAGATTCGGCGCGATGGAGATTCGCTTCTCCGGGAACCAATGCCCGGTTCTGCCTCAGGCCAAGCTCGGCGAGCCGGTGCCAGGCGGCAACCGAATCGCCAACGGCATGGCTGGAGCAAGCGTCGATTGTCGTGTGCACGAGCTGCCCAACGGCAACTTCGAGGTTTTTGGAAGCATGTCTCAAGCGGGCAACCACGCGTTCACGCTCGCCATCAACGGGTCCATCATGCCGTTCGCCAGTGCGTCGGCGTCCATCTCGAGCGTGACGGTTCCCGGCTTCAGCGGTGAGAATCCCAGTACGACACCCTGCACCGTGGCTCTCGACTCGACTGCAGACGTCGGTGGGCTCGTCGGGCCGGGGTTCATCCGCGCCACTTTCTCGTGCACCGAGTACGTCGATCCCTCCACCCCCGCGACGATGTGTCGGGCAGACGGCGCGCTGGTCTTCGAGCTCTGCGACCTGAACTGAAGATTTGAAGCCGACGCAGGGGGTCGGGCATCCGCACCCGGGGATGTGCCAACTGGCACAACCGTTGCCCCGATTGTCGCTGGTTTTTGGGTTGCGCCGTTGGCATGGGGCGTGCTCAATGCTTGCCATGGCAAGGATCTTCAGTGCGGTGTTGGTGGCGAGCGTGGGGCTCTGGGCGGTCGCTTGTGGTGGGTCGACATCAGAGACCGGTGATGGATCCGGGGGGGACGCTGGCAGCGGGGCCAGCGCCGGCGCTGGCGGGACGTCGACGGGGAGTGGCGGCAGCGGAGCGACCGGGACCGGCGGAACGAGTGGCGGAGGAGGCTCGGGCACCGGCGGTACCGGAACGGGCGGTTCGGGTGCTGGCGGCTCGGGTACCGGCGGCGGGAGCAACGGATGCGTTGCCGGGGGCTCTTGCGACACCGAAGGCGCTAATTGCGTCGAGAACGGGTGCTGCCCATGCTCGAACGTCTGTCAAAACGGTCAATGGCAACCTTCCGTCTGCCCGGGGTGTGCCCCACCGGAGTGCCCCATGCAGGTTCCGACCGCAGGGGAAGCTTGCGATCCTTGCGACATACCCGGCGACGCTTGTCGCTATGACGAGTGCGGCGGCGCCGGTCGTTTGAGCGCGAGTTGCTCGAACGGGATGTGGCGGCTCGAAGCAGAGCCGTGCGTGGATCCGCCGGCGTGCTGCTCCGACGACGTCCAGTGTCCGGGCATGCGGTCGATCTGCATCTCCACCATTTGCAAGAGCCCGTCGGATTCCGGGAGCTGTTGGAGAGACGGGGAGTGTGGCGGTAGCATGAAGTGCTCGGGCGCGTTCGTTTGCCCGTGCAATGCGGATTGCGCCACCGCGGATCAGCAGGGGCTCTGTGTCCCCGACGATCCCGCCTGCTGTTCGACCGACCGAGACTGCACGATGGCCGCACCGAGCTGTGTCAACGGTGCGTGCAAGGCGCCGCCGGTGACGGGAGAATGTTGGCGTGACACGGATTGTGCCGGTGGCCGATGCGACGGCGCGAGCGTGTGTCAGTGCCTTTCGGCGTGCCTGGTGCCCGACTCGCCGGGCAAGTGCGTGCCGCGCTGAGCCTCCCGCGCAGGGAGGGTAGCTCTTAGCTCTACCGTGCAGGGCCTACCGTTCAGGGCAGGCTGATCACGGCGACAGGCGAGGCTTCCCTCAGGGTCGTGCTGCCCGTGCCGAGCTGACCGAAGATGTTGTAGCCCCAGCAATCGATCGCTCCGTTCGCGCGCTCGGCGCACGAATGGCCGAGGCCAGATCCGGTTGCGATCCCCGCGGCATCCATGAGTGGAGCGACGTCGACTGGGACCGAGCTTCGGGTGGTCGTTCCATTGCCGAGTTGGCCGAAGTCGTTGTAGCCCCAGCACGACACCGCGCCGGAGGCACGCACCGCGCACGCATGTTTGCCCCCGACCTCGATGGCAACGGCGTCGGTGATCATCGAGACGTTCGTCGGCGTCGGATTCTGATTCGACGTGGTTCCGTTGCCGAGCTGGCCCCAAATGTTGTAGCCCCAACACGCTGCCTGCCCGTCGTCGAGCACCGCGCAGCTGAAATCGTTTCCGGCGGCGACCCGAGTGGCGTTGGAGATCCCCGAAACCAGCACCGGCGTCGTCTCGCGTGTGGATGTGGTGCCCTTCCCGAGTTGTCCCGCGTGGTTTCGACCCCAACAGCTCACTGCTCCCGTTGCGTGAAGCGCGCAGGTGTGGTCGTTGCCCGCGTCCACTTGCACCACATCCGCGATGCCAGTGACCGCAACCGGCGAACGACGCTGGCTCGTCGAGCTGTCGCCCAGTTGCCCCCAGTCGTTCCATCCCCAGCAGGAAGCCTCGCCCGTGCTGCGGAGCGCGCACGCAAAGTCGCTGCCGGCCGCTACCTGCACGGCGTCGGTGAGCCCACTCACCGCCCCCGCATTCTTTTCGCTGCCGCTCGTATTGCCGCGACCGAGCTGCGCTAACCCGTTCTGTCCCCAGCACTGGACCGTGCCCGTGGACAGGGTGGCGCACGAGAAGTTGCTTCCTGCGGTCACGTCGACCGCGTCGGCGATGCTGCCCACCACGAGCGGAGTTGCGCGTGGAGACTGCGACGTCCCATCGCCGACCTGACCGAAGATGTTCTCTCCCCAACACGCGACTTGGCCGGTTCGGAGCGCGCAGGTGTGATCGTCGCCGGACGCGATCGAACCGAGCCGTGGCACGAGCACTCCGCCTCCTGCGCCTCCTGCGCCTCCTGCGCCGCCTTGACCGGCGGTTCCGCCTTGACCGCCAGTTCCGCCCTGACCGCCAGTGCCGGCACTGCCTGTCGTTCCAGCCGCCCCCGCCAAACCTCCCGCACCGGCGCGGCCGGCCGAACCCGCGCCGCCCGTCGAACCGACGCTGCCGGCGGCACCCAAACCCGCCGATCCTGCACTCCCCGCGAGGCCGCCCGTGCCACCCGCCGGTTCGGAGCCACCTGGACCGCCGCCCACACCTCCCGCACCTCCGGTGGAACCGTTACCCCCGGTGGCCGACGGCGAACCCGGACTCGGTGGCATCGCCGTCGAGCCGCTGGCGCCGGCCGCGGCGGAGTTACCAGAGCCGGGCGACCAACCCAGGCTCCGGGGAGGTGGCTCGGCGGTCGCGCACGCGGCGAGCGAAACGCCGGCCAAGAGCACCACCGCTCGACAGAGCCCACCTCGGTTTGCACGAGCCTTCATGCGCCCGTCACGGTAGGTTAAGTGCAGGTCTGCATGTACGTGCAAATCTGCATTTTTGCGGAAACTAAGCTCAATCGTGAAATGTTCGAGCGCCGGTGGAAGAGCTCACGGAGCCGGCGGCCGGCTCGATAGGCGGAGGCCATAAGGTTTGAGCGCGCCTTCGACGTGGTCGCGCCACGCGTCTCGTGAACCGTTCGGGAACCAGGAAACTACGCGGGCCACGCACGCCGCCAGTCGGATGGCGCGAGGCTCGTCGAGCTCGAGCGCGCCTCTTTTGTACTCGTCGACCATCGAGTTGACGGCCTTTTCTATCATCGGCGCGAGCGACTCGTACCGCTGGGCATCCGATGCGGCGGCGACGAGAGATTCGAGGACGCTGAGCGCGTCGTCGTGGGTGCTCGTCGTTGGCTCGTCCTCCCTCGTGGCCTCGTAGTTTTCGCCGTCATAGGTCTTGGCGCGTGCTCGCTCGTCCGAGCCGACTTCGACGACTTCGAGGAATTCCGTGCCGATTCGAATCGCGTCGCCGAGAGCGAGTTCGCGTCTCTCCTGGATTTTCTTCCCGTTCAGGAACGTTCCATTCGAACTGCCGAGATCTTCGAGCTCGAGAGTGCTTCCGGTCAGGATGACGATGGCGTGTTCCCGCGATACTCGCCCGCTACTGATCACCAGTGAGCAGTAGGGGCTCCGACCGATCAGGGTTTGTCCCTGTCGGAGCGGGAAGTGAGTTTGCCGGAACTTGAGCCACATTGCGCGACGACAAACGGCGTCAAGTTACCTTCTCATAAGTCGCGGCGCTTGGCTTTACTCTTTCGGCAGCGCGTCCACTTGGCGGCGTCGGGTTCGACGCAATGTCGCACCCGCCACCGGAAAATCAGGGGTGGGCTCGCCTCTGCTCGCCTCTGGGCTTCAAGGCTCTTCGCCTACGGCAGGTCCTACAAAAACCAGTCGTTCGACCTGTTCGAGCAAGTAGCGCTCGTCGTCGCAACGGGTGTCGGTTCGAGCGCATTCGACTTCGAGGCTGTAGGCCACGCCGCTTTCGAGCCAACTCGCCGACCAAATTCCTTCGTTCCGAGACACGAAGCCTCGGCTACCGCGCATATCTCGATCTCCACGCGCCGGCCCAACGTTCGCCCGACGATGCGCGACCCGCGTCGCGTGCACGCTCAGGTTGACGTCCCCGACGGTGGCGCTGAACGCGACGAAGTGCTCGCCGGTCGTCACCAAGCCCACCGCCAATAGACTCGGATCATTGGGAACCAGGGCCGGTACCGGCGAAGCCGCAACCGCTCGTCGGGAGGTTTCCGTCAATCGTTCGAGCGCGGGTCGGTGGATTCGCGTTTCGTTCGGCCACTCGGGGGTCTGGATCTCGACCGTCGGCTTCGGCGGCGTCGTACTCCGAGCCGTTCCTTCCTCCAGCGCGCCCTCGCAAGCGGTGGTGGCGCCGATTGTGACGAAGACGGCGCTGACCAGCCGGCGTCGGTGGGCACGTCTGGCTCGATCACAGACACGATGCTTCGCGCCGTCGATCAGCGGACCCAACCGTTTCTCAAGAGGTTGGCGCGGGCGGTCGGCCACAAGAGACAGTTCGTTTCGGAGCCAGGCACGGTGTAGACGCGAATCATTTCCACGCGGTCTTCGGCGTCTTTGAGCGAAACCACAATTTCCAAGCTCCCGTTCGTGTCGACGTCCGCAATGGTCGGCACGGGCATGGCCCCCCGCCGCGGCAGGGCGACCTGGTGAAGCGTGTTGCCCCCCGCATCGAGCACGAACAGCGCGCCCTTGTCGTCGTCCGACGAGTAAGTCGCAAAAACGATCTCCGGACGACCATCGCCCGAGAGGTCGGCGACGACGACGCCGCCAGTCGCCACGTCGGGGTCGGCCGTGTATGTCGCCGTCCAGAGGCTCTGCTTGGCGCTGGAGACCGCGTGAATCTTTCCGTCGAAACCGGCGAAGATCATTTCCGGACCCGTCGTTTGGGGGTCGATGTCCGCCACGGTGACCTGGTTGGTGATCGCGACGATGTTGTTGCCGTAGTCCCAGAGCCCAGAGAGGTAGCCCGGCGCGTGAAACGGCTCTTCCCAGCCAGGATACCGGCTCGCGTCGGATCTCACGGCCCAGAGCGCGACGCCTTGCTCTCGATCGTCCTGTGACGCGTTCTGTACGCTGGCGAGCATGAGAACTTCGGGCGTACCGTCGCCATCGAGGTCCGCGATCGCTGGGGCGGTGTTGGTGAAGTGGGCTTGCAGCGCGGTGCTCTCGTCCGGGGCCCAGCCCTGTCGAGCGAACGCGATGTCGTGCAGGTACCGCACGCCGGGAGTCTTGCTCGCGCCCATGAAGCTCGATTCGGCGTCGAAGGCCTCGCCGGTGCCGCGATGGATACTGGCGTAGGCGTTGTCGTGAGGGGCAACGATGTCGTGTTTGCCGTCACCATCGAGATCCCCGACGGCGAGGTTCTGGTCGAAACACCCGGCGAGATAACAACGCATGTCGCAGCCGCTCGTGGCCGAGCCCAACGGCGGAAAACCCGGCACGGGGCTGCCATCCGCGCGCCACGCGTTCATCACGTCGGTGGGGTTGCCTCGGGCCGGTGCCGCGACGATGTCGAGGGCCCCGTCGCCGTCGACGTCACCGGCCGCGAGGGAACGAATCTCGTCGTCCCACGTAACCGGGAAGCCGGAGACCTCAGCCCCCTGGTCGTCCACCATGTGGATCTCGTCTCTGTTGGCGAAAACGATCTCGAGCTTGTTGTCGCCGCGGAAGTCGGCCACGACGGGGCTCGCCCAAATGCGACCCATCCCGAGGTCGATCTTGAACCGGACATCACCCGTGGAGCTCCACGCGAGCAACGCCGCGCCGCGGGCGACCACGATTTCGTTCGAGCCATCCCCATCCAAGTCGGCGACGGCCGGCGAGCCGAGCCAACCTTCCTGCCAGCGGTCCCCCGCGCGGAACAAGAGCTCGGGAGCCGAGACCGTCGCGGAGCCGCCGCTAGCCGCCGGGTCGCACGCCGCCGGTGGAGGCGTCGTGGTGCCGCCCCCCGTTCCGCCGGTTGCGGAGCTGCCGCCGGTGCCGTTACCGCCTGCACCAGCCACAGCCCCGGTTCCGCCGGCGGCGGTCGCTCCTGAGCCACCCGCCGCCGCGCCGCTGGATCCGGCCGCGCCGGACCCCGCCGCCGCGCCGGATCCCGCCGCTGCGCTGGATCCCGCCGAGCCGCCTCCATTCGAATTCGAGTCTCCGCAACCGGTGCCGAGGGCGAGCGTGCACGCGGTCAATACGCCGATCGAGCGAATCATCGACGCATTTTATCCGCTCGGATGCCGACTGACGAGGCATTGATGCCGCGAGGGGTATATTCATGTCGGATGCGCCCTACCGCGGCTTACTCCTTGCTCGTTGGTGTGGTGCTGTCGCTGTCGGGCTGCGCCACCGACGATTCTGTGGCGGCCGGCATGTCGAGCGGGGGTTCCGCTGGAGCGACGATGGATGCCGGCGCCCCGATTGGGCCTCCGGTAGGAAACGAATTCAACGACGAGCTGCCCGGGCTTCGCTGCCCTGGTGACGACCGCTGCGCGCCGTCGGAAGATCTCACGCTTCATGCCGGTGTCGCCGTGCGAGACATCACGCCCGACGTCGACCATGTGATCGCCCACGCCGTTGGCGGCAGCGACGTCATCTTCGAGCCCGGAATCGGCGACAAGTGCGTGGCGCTCGGCTCCTGCGATCCCACCCAACCGGATACCTGCGACGCAGTCGATCCGGTCAATTGTTGGTGGATCGCCGGCACGAGTCTCGGGCGCGGCATCACCGAGGTCGCGGGACCCACCGAAGTGGGATGCGCGGTGCTCTCCCAGGGCGAGACTGCAGTGGCGCTCTGCGCGGTCGACGCGATCCTCTGGTTGTACGAGGAAGTCGAGCGCACGAGGGAGCTGCTACGGGCCCAGCACCCCGAGGTCGAGGTCGATCTGGTCGTCGTTTCTGCCACCCACGACCATCAAACCCAGGACACCGTAGGGTTCTTCGGCAGAAACGTGAACGAAACGGGCCTCAAGCTCGAATACAACGAGCGCATTCGGCAGCAAACGGTCGACGCGATCGCGAGCGCGTGGTCGACACGCCAACCGGTGAGCACGCAATTCGGATCCATCCGAGTCGACGGTAGTCTCGAAGGGACCGATCGGGCCGGTCATCGAGCCGCGGCGTTCGTGAGTGACACCCGCGATCCGGTCGTCATCGACGACGAGCTGCGCACGATTCGCTTTGTCGCGACGAGCGACGGCGCGACGGTGGCGACGCTCATCAACTGGACGGCGCACGCCGAGTACGCCGGGCTCGGCAATACTCGCCTCCACGCCGACTACCCCGGCGCGCTTCGCGACGCCGTCGAGGGCGGTATCCTCGAGCGCGGCGGTTCCGGTGAAGTGCTCTTCGAGGCCTCGGGTGTGGGTGGTGAGGCGATCTTCTTTCCCGGAGCTCTAGGCGGGCAAGTGGGTCCGGGTGTCGTGCGCCGCACGGGCTTCGACGGCGTCGAGAACCCGGGAGGCAGTATCGAAAATGCCGAGACTCAGGGGAAGTTGCTTGCGGCGTACGCGCTCCGATCTCTCGAGGCCGGCGCTCGGACCGTGGAGGTCGCTCGCTTGGGGATCCGCGCCCAAGAGATCTTCGTCGAAGCTCAGAACCTTCAGCTTCTGTTCGGCGCCGAGCTCGGTTTGTTCGACGTCACTGGGTTTCACTACGACCCGGCGTTGCCCATCGCCGCAGGTAACTTTCCACTCCTCAAGGCGCAGGTCGCCGTTGTCGACTTGGGCCTGGCCCAGCTCGTCACGGTCCCGGGCGAGCCACATGCCGAACTCATGCTCGCCACTCGCGATGGCCTGACCGCCGTCGATCCGCCGTACCTGTTCACGCCGGAACCATTCCAAGTGCTCAATCATCCGTCGGTTCACCCCGACTGCGAGACCGATGGCTATTCGCGGTGTCAGCCGGAGGTGACGGACATCACCATCATGGATCGCGATCGAGTCATGGACTTGTCTCGACATTCGGACGTCGAGCATCGCTGGGTGGTTTCGTTGGCGCTCGGCTATGCCGGGTACATCGTTCCCGAGTACGATTTCCTTCTCGACGAGAGCTTGCCGTACTTCGTCGAAGCACCGGGTAGGCACTACGAAGAGACGGTCACGTTTGGACCCACGGTCGAGCGTGAGGTGTTCGATCCGCTCCGGCAGCTGCTCGAGTCACGGCCAGTCGTGCCGCGGTCACTCCCCTGATGTGCGGGAGGCGCGGCTCCGGCCCGCCGGCCGCCTAGAACGCCACGCCGTCAAGCGCTACCATCCCGGAATGCTTCGTCACGTGCGCCAGCTGGGCGTTGCGTCGGTGATTGGGTTCGCATTCGCCGCCGGCTGTACCGCGTTCAGCGGTGCGGAATCACTGCTCGACGACACCGAGGGCGGAGTGGTCGGCTTCGGTGGTGCCATGCCGGACGGCTCTTCAGGGGGAGCGACCGGCGGAGCCGCAGCCGGCGGAGCTGGGTCTGGTGGCGTTGGAACCGGGGGTTCGGGCGGCTCGGGTACCGGCGGTCTCGGTACCGGCGGTGTGGGCACAGGCGGTGTGGGTACCGGCGGTGTGGGTACCGGTGGTGTGGGTACCGGTGGGCTCGGCGCGGGTGGAACCGGAGGCGCCGGCGTCGGCGGCATGAGCGGTGGCGCGGGCAGCGGAGGGATGAGCACTGGCGGTGTCGGTGGCATGAGCGGAATGCCCGGCAGCGGGGGCACAGGCGGCGCGGGCACGGGCGGCGCGGGCACAGGAGGCGCGGGCACAGGAGGCACCGGTGGTACTCCGCCCGAGTGCGTGTCCTTCGTCGACTGCGCAGACGGCAACGTCTGCACTGACAACGATTGCATCGCTCAACGCTGCATCACTTCCTTCAACATGGCGTTGTGCGGCAACAACAACGTGTGCGACGGGCAGGAGGTCTGCGACGGGCTAGGTAACTGCGCCGCCGGCACGCCACTCAGCGTCGACGACCAGAACGCCTGCACTCTCGACTCGTGTGATCCGGTGAACGGGGTGTCGCACATTCCCGTCAACGTGGATGACGGCAACGCTTGCACGGCCGACTCCTGCAACACCACCACCGGCGTCGTGTCGCACACGCCCATCGATCCCGACGACGGGAACGACTGCACGACCGATACGTGCGATCCCTCCACCGGCGTGAGAAACCAGACCATTTCGAGCCAAACCGTCTGCGGGCTGAGCTGTCCTGCCAACTTCCATCCGACCTCCTACAGCTATTCCGGGTCGTGCCCGGGGTCTTGCTGCAACGACAACCGCGCGTCGTGCTCGTTCGACTGCGGGAGCTCTTTCTCCAAGTGCGGCATCGGCTGCCCCGCCGGCTACCACCCGACGTCCTACAGCTACAGCTCGAGCTGCCTCGGCAGTTGCTGCAACGACAACCGGACGAATTGTGCTCGCAATACGAGCTCGTTCACTCAATGCGGACTTTCGTGTCCTCCGGGTTACTCGAGCACGTCGACGTCCTACAGCTCGAGCTGCCTCGGCAACTGCTGCAACGACAACCGCGCCAATTGCCAGCAGTGAATCACTCGTAGGGATTGGATTCGAGATCGCTCGGCTTCGTCGGCTTGGGGTCGGGCTTGACGACGGTTTTGGGACCCGGGGGGCTTGTGGCCTTGGCACTCGTCGGGGTGGCGACCGGCTCCACCTTTTCCACTCCCTGACCGACCCGGAGGTGAATCGTCATGCTGCGTTTGGGCGTGACCACCTCGGTCATCTTGGAGCCATCGGCGAGGTGAACCTCCACCATCACACTCTCGTCGGATCGAGGCAGCGCGAAGGTGGCCGTGTCCCGATCGATCTTGACGTCGACGGCTCCCGGAGCCTCGACGCCGGTGACTCCGACGTTTGCGACGATTTCGATTTCCACTTTGGCAGGCAGCGACGGCGCGGGCTCCGACGTCGGTGCGTGTTCGCTGGCCGTCGTTGCTGCCCCCGCGGGTGCTTCGGGCTGCGCACCACTATCGGTGATCGCGCTCGTCAACAGAGCCCCGACTCCCACCAGGGCGAACACACCCAGCAAGATGGCGATGAGACTGAGCTGCCGTTTGGTCCGCGCACGCTTGAGGTCTTCCTCCGAAACTGCCGCGACCACCTTGACGCTGTCGACCGTCAGCGGAGCACTCGTCCCACTCGCCGATCCGGTCCCAGCGGTTGCGCCGCGCGCTTTGGGTTTTTGTCCCGCCGGCAGCCGGCGCCCGTGGAGAACGTCTTTGAGCTCCGTTTGTCGCTGGCGGACTTGCTCGCCGCAAAGCTGGTCGACCAGCCGAGCGACTTCGCTCGAAGTAGTGAGCTCTCCGGCCTCACGAGCCCACTGTTCGAGCGCGTCGCTGAAGGCTTGCGCGGTCGCCCAACGGTCGTTGGGGCCGTAGCTCAGCGCGCGCATGACGATTTTCTCCAGAGCTTCGGGCGCGTCGGGAGCGGCCTTTTTCATCGGCTCGATTCTCCCCTCGCTGACCTCCATCAGGATTTCGACGTCGGTGCCTCCTTTGAACAAGCGCTGCGAGGTGAAAACTTCCCAAGCCACGACGCCCATCGCAAAAATGTCGACACGGCGGTCCAGGCTCTTTCCCCGGGCCTGTTCGGGGGCCATGTAGCGGAACTTGCCCTTGGCTACGCCGTCCTGAGTGTGCGTCGAGCGCTCCGCGGCCTTGGCGATCCCGAAATCCGTGAGGCGAACCGACCCGTCCACGCCGATCAGAAGGTTGTGTGGCGTGGCATCGCGATGAACGACGGCCATGGGTCGCCCGTCCATGTTTTTGAGCTCGTGCGCGGCGTGTAGGCCGTTGAGCGCGTCGATGATGATGCGCACGGCCGCCGGGCGGGGAATTTTGACCTTCTGTTTTCGCGCCGCTTTCATCAAGCCGGCCAGGCTCACCCCCTCGATGTAGTCCATGACGAGCAGTCGCTCGCCCTCCTCCTCGCTCTCGTAGACGTCGTGCACGCTCACCACGTTGGGGTGCCGAATCAGCGACGCGATGCGTGCCTCGTCCATGAACGATTTGGCGAGCTCGTCGTTGGCGCTGATGTGAGGGTGCATGCGCTTGATCGCGACGAGCCGTTCGAAGCCGCCCGCGCCGCGCTGCCGTCCGATGCAAACCGTCGCCATGCCGCCGTGGGCGAGCTCTAGCAAGAGCTCGTAGCGTCCGACTTGCTGGGCACCGACGACCCCCTGGCTGTGGGGCAGCGCTCCGTCATCGTCGAGGTAGTGCAAGTCGAAGGTCGTGAACGTCGCTTCGCCCGCGTTCGTGCGGTCGTCGTCGCTCACTCAGAACCTGCCGCGAAGCTGGACGGCGCCCGGACCGACGCCAAGGGCGATGCCTTTCTCCTTGGATTCGGGCTTCCTGCTCCAGTCGGTGAGAAAAATCCCGACGGCGCCAGTGCCGACGCCGACGAGGGCGGTCGTCGCCAACAGGATGTTCGTGCGCTTCTGCTTGCCGCGTCCGTCGTCGAGCCCCTCGCGAGTGGGGTTCTCGTCGAACGCGCTCCGCGCATCGTTGGTGTCGAGCCCGCTCCAGATGCTCACTGCGCCCAGCGCCGCCGTGAGACCAGCGCCGGTCCAAAAGATGCCAGGCGACCATCCCTCCGGCGGTGCCGGTGGTGGCGCGACGGGCTTCTTGTCTTCGTCGTCGGGCTCCTCTTCGTCGGGGGGTTCCGGTAATGGCTGCTCGAGCTTGACCGTCACGAGACTGCCGGCCACGAGCTCGACTTTGCGCTCGACGATTTCGCCGTCGAACTCCGCGGTCACGAGGTGGTCACCGGCAGACACGAAAGTCACGTCGAGCTCGGGCGTCGCGCCGTCGATTTTCAGTTCCTCCCCATCTCCGGCTTGGATTTCGATACGGCCGAGCTTGGGCGTGAGATCCGCAATGAGCTTGAGCGCTTTGGGTCGTCGTTTCTCGTTCTCTGGGGCGTCCCGGAGATAGCGAGAGCACAGGTTGGCAGAGCGGACGAGCTCTCCGGCGAGCTGCCAGCTTTTTGCGGCGTTGTAGAGGGCGGCTGGGTGGGGCGCGAGAGCGTTTGCGGTTTCGAAGGCGTTCGCGGCCTTTTCGTAGTCGTGTTTCTTGAACGCGCGCTCGCCTTCGCGAAAGAGCTTCCCGGCCTCCTTCTTGGCTTTTGCATCGACGGCTGGGGCTTCGTCGGCGACGGCGGCGACAGGAGCGGCCATGAGCGCCGTGGCGGCGGCGGCGCCGACGAGCCAAGCGGACAATCCGAAAGCGACTCTGTTCGCGCTCGATCTCGAGGGTTCCGCGATCCGCCTTCGCCGGGTCGTTTCGTCGCTCACCATCCTCATCGTACCGCTCGAACGCAATGCCGCCAATCAGCCGGTTTGTAGCCGACCGGGAGGCGCGGGCCCGGCCCGGTCCTCGATCCCGCCCGTCGTGCTCAGGAGCTTGGCGGTTTGAGCCAAGCCACTGTCGCGCCCCAGCCGCCTCGTGTCGCCGGAGCATCGCGGTAGCTGTCGACGTAGGGCGAGCTTTGCAAGACTTGTTGCACGCGACTTCGCTGCACTCCTTTTCCTCGACCGTGGATGAGCCGTACCTCGCGATAACCCTTGTCGAAGGCTGCCTCGATGTAGGACACGACGACGTCGGGGATGTCCCGCGGCTGGAATCCGTGCAGATCGATGCTGTCTTCGATTTCGACGACCGCGACGTCATCGCTAGGCGTGTCGTCGCTCATGGGCGGCGTTCCTCGACGCCGTTGCTCATCGCCTACCGCCGGCGAGCGAGGCGGATTCGGGCAGTGAGCGAAGTCGAGCCGTGGCCCAGACCGGGTAGACCCCCGCCATGCACGCGCCGAGCACCAACCGAAGAAGCGGGGCGCCGAGTTCGGCGGGGTCGACTACGAACATGCAAGCGTTCGCCGCGGCCACGGCGAGCGCGCACGCGAAGAAGAACCACGCGCTCAGCGCGAGCACCTGACAGAACGTAAGCAGCCCGATCGCGGGCCACTCCCGCCCGGCGTCGTTCACCCCGTCTTCTTCTTGCTGACCTTGCGGCTAGCGGCCACCTTCTTGGGTGGTTTCGCCGCGGAGTCCTCGCCGCCGCCCTCGGCGTCCTCGGAATCCTCCGCCTCGCCGGACAGGCTCTTCTTCAGCGCCTCGAACAAGTCGATGATTTGCGCCTTCGGGGCCTCGGGCGCGATAGTGATCTCCTTGCCGGCGACCTTCTCGTCGACGGCGGCCCGAACGCGGTCCGCGTACTCGTCGCTGAACTTCTCTGGCTCGAAGGCATCGACCGCAAGTTGCTCGATGAGCTTCTCCGCCAAGTCGAGCTCCTTCTCCGAGAATTCGAACTCCGAGCCGCGGTCGAGGTCTTCGAAGTTTCGGACCTCGTTGGCGTAGTAGAGCTGATGCAGGATCAATCCGTCTTTGTAAGGACGGATCAAGATGAGTTGCTCCTTGCCTCGAGCCGCCCAGCGACCAATGGCGACCTTGCCTTTGACCTCCATCGACTGGTTGAGGAGGCGGTACGCCTTGTCTCCGCCTTTGTCCGGACCCAGATAGTAGCTCTTCTCCACATGCACGAAATCCACGAGGTCGAGCGGCACGAATTCGATGATGTCGATGCTCGACGACCGAGCGGTTTCGAGTGCCTTGACCTCGTCCTCGGTGAACTGGACGTATTGGCCTTTGGCGTACTCGTAGCCTTTCACGGTGTCCTTGCGCTCGACGAGCTCGTCGTCGACGGGCGAGTACAGCTGCTGCTTCAATCTGGCCCCGCTCTTCGGGTGAAGCATGTTGAATCGGACCTGTTCCGAGCTGGCCGCCGTGTAGAATTTGACGGGAATCGAAACGAGACCGAAGGAAATCGTGCCTGAGGAGGTCGCGCGCGCTGCCATAATCGATACGTCGATGCTATCGCGCGAGCGAGGGAATGACGAAGAGTTCGGCAAAAGCCGGTGGAACTAGCGGCGACGGGCAACCCGAGACAGCGGCACGAGCCGACGATCTCGAAAAATACCGAGCCAAGCGCGACCCGGCAAAAACGACCGAGCCGTTCGAAGCTGAACGCAAAGACAGCTCGAGCGAAACCAGCTCCGGCGCTTTTGTCGTTCATCTTCATGATGCGCGCCGGCGACACTTCGACTTACGCATCCAGATAGGGACCGCGCTCACGAGCTTCGCCGTGCCCCGGGGCCCGAGCCTCGACCCGGCGGACAAACGACTCGCCGTGCAAACCGAGGCTCATCCTCTGGACTATCTCGACTTCGAGGATGTGATTCCCGACGGACTCTACGGCGCAGGGCCGATGATCGCATGGGACATCGGACGCGTTCAGTACCTCGAAACGACCGCCGAGAAAGGGCTCCAGCGGGGCGATCTCAAGCTCGAGCTTTTCGGTCACAAGTTGAAGGGTCGCTTCGCGATTGTGGAAACCAGCCGCCGCTCGTCGGCGCCCAAGACGAAAAACGCCCAGCCACAATGGTTGCTCATCAAGAAACAGGATGCGTTCAGCAAGTCCGGCAGCGATATCACCGTCGAGCGACCACGCAGCGTGCTCAGTGGGCTCACGATCCAAGAGCTCGAGGGCAAAGACGCCGTTGCCCTCGAGGTAGAGCAGCACGCGGCCGACCGGGGTGCACCCGAGGGGCAGATCGAGTGCAAGTCCCTCGTGCCGATGTTGTGTGCGACGACCGACGCTCCATTTGGCCGACCAGGATGGATCTACGAGCTCAAGCTCGACGGAGTGCGCATCATTGCCGACAAGAGAAGAGATACAGTTTCGCTCCGCTATCGATCGAAGCGATCAGCGACGGCCGCCTATCCGGAGATCGCACGTGCCGTGCGCGCGATGGCGCCGGAGCGCGTCGTGCTCGATGGGGAGATCGTCGCTTTCGATGCCGAAGGTCGGCCGAACTTCCAGCGGCTCGGACGTCGAATTCACGTGGGCACACCTTTCGAAGTCAAACGGGCGACCATCGAAGTCCCCGTGGTTTTCTTGGTCTTCGACTTACTCGCCATCGGGTCGCGGGATTTGCGCGGTTTGCCTTTGTTGCAACGAAAAGAGCTGCTCGCCGAGCTCGTACGAGGTGATGGGCTCGTGCGCGCGCTCGACCACTTGGAAGATGGCCGGACGCTCTTCGAATTCTGTGAGCAGCAGCAAATCGAAGGAGTAGTCGCAAAAAGGGCTCAATCCATCTATCGACCCGGCCCCGACCGGTCGGAGGACTGGATCAAGGTCAAGCGGGAGAGGGAAGGGGACTTCATCGTCGTCGGGTGGGCCGAGGGCAAGGGAGCTCGCGGTAGCCTCGGATCCGTCGAGGTGGCGAGCTGGTCCGGCGAACGGCTCGTGCACCGGGGTCGCGTCGGAAGCGGATTCGACCGCCGGGGGCTCGACACCATGCTCGACCGACTGCGCGCGCTCGAGGCAGACTCCTCCCCGGCCGAAGGGGACGTGCAACCAACCACCAGGGCTCGGCATTTCACGCGACCCGAGCTCGTCGTGAACGTCGCCTACTCGGGTTGGAGCGAGAACGGTCATTTGCGGTTTCCACGTTTCCGTGGCGTGCGCGAAGACGTGGAACCGAAGGACTGTGTCGGCATTCCGGGGGCGGAGCTTCTCGAGCAGCCGCCGGAGCCCGCCGACCCGGCCGAAACCGCGCCTGTCGAAGCGGGGTTCGAGCGAGAAGAGGGCGTGCCCTCGACGCGAGTGGCGCTCACCAATCAGAGCAAG